>CAPI01000111.1 GCA_000333815.1 [Collinsella] massiliensis | reverse complement strand
GAGCTCGCTGGTAACGGATCGCCTGGCGGCGTATTACGAGACCGTCACCAAGCACAACCTCAAGTACCGCCGCTATTACCACCAGTTCGACTACTGAGCGTAAGGAGTGAGCATGGTATTCAAAGCTGCGATCTGCAGTCTCCTGTATCTGTTCTTCGGCTTCTTCGATTACCAGCTGGGAACGTTGTACGCCTTTCGTCCGATCGTCGTCTGCCCGGTTGTGGGAGCCGCACTCGGTGATTTTCAGACCGGTCTCGCACTCGGCGCGAGCCTTGAGCTGCTGTTCATGGGTTCGGTGTCCATCGGCGCGTATGTTCCGCCGGATTGCACGTCGGCGGCAGTGCTGTGCACCGCCTACGTCGTGCTGCTCGATGTCGATATCGATGTGGCCGTCGGCCTGGCCCTGCCCATCGGCACCATCGTGCTCGCGCTTGAGAATCTCTGCCAGCCCATTTCCAACTGGTTGCTGACGTTCATTCCGAAGTTCGCCCAAAAGGGCGAGAGCGGCAAACTGCTTGGCCTGCACTGGGTCATCGGCACCTGGGCGCAACCGCTGTATTTCATCGTGCACTTCTGCGCGATCTACTTTGGTTCCGACGCGGTTGCGTGGATCGTGGGCGTCGTGCCCGAGTTCGTGCTCAACGGCTTTGCTGCCGGCGCGAATATCCTGCCTGTCATGGGATTCGCCATGCTTGCCCGCATGATCTTGACGAAGCGGCTGCTGCCCTTTTATTTCCTGGGGTTCTTGCTGACCGCCTACATCGGCGTGCCCGTGCTGGGTGTGGCGCTGCTGTCCATCATCATCGGCATTGAGTACACCGGCATCATGAAGCCGAAGGCTGCTGCTCCTGCATTGGAGGGGGACGACGATGACTTCTAAGCTTGAGATGGGGCAAAACCCCTATGCGATCACCAAAAGCGACCTTATCAGGATGTCATTGAACGTCGGCTCGCTCGGTGTCGAGTACTCTTGGACCTATGCAAACCAGATGGGTCTTGCGTTCGGCGTCATGATGGACAAGATCTTGAAGAAGATCTACCACGATGATCCCGAGGGTTATGCCGCCGCACTGGAGCGCCATACCTCGTTCTTCAACATCACCGTCCAGTTCGCCCCATTCGTCGGCGGTATCGCTGCATCCATGGAGGAGAAGATCGCCCGCGGGGAGATTCCCGCCGCTTCCGTCAACGAAGTCAAAGCTGCGCTCATGGGGCCCTTGTCCGGCATCGGTGACTCCATCTTCCTCACCA
>CAPI01000112.1 GCA_000333815.1 [Collinsella] massiliensis | reverse complement strand
CACGATCCTCACCACCGACCGACTTGCCCGCTACTACGAGACGGTCACCAAGCACAACCTCAAGTATCGTCGTTACTATCACCAGTTCGACTACTAAGGGGTGCGCCCGGGGACGGGCTCGCATAGACCAAGGTCGATGAAGGGCGGCCGGGGGCTCGGCGCCCGGCTGCTTTTTTGCTCGAAAGGCGGGGTGCGCATGGGCGAGATGCGGGGGCGCGCGGCTGCGGGCGCGCAACTGAACACCGGATACCTCTGGCTGCTGGGGACGGCGGTGGCGTGGAGCTTCTCGGGCGTCTTCACGAAGCTCAACGGCCAGCCCGGCTTCCTCATCAGTGCCATCGCGTCCCTCGTGGCGCTGCTGTTCTACGCCATCGTGATCCGCCCCACGATCCGCATCTCGAGGCTCGTGGTGGCGGCGGGCATCGCCTCCTACCTCATGGGCATCACCTTCACCTACGCCAACAAGCTCACGAGCGTGGGCAGCGCCATCGTGCTGCAGTACAGCTCCATGGCGTTCGTGGCGCTCTACGAGGCCATCGAGCAGCGGCGCATCCCGCCCGCGCGCAAGGTGCTCGTGATCGTCATGGCGCTCGCGGGCATGGTCGTCTTCTTCTTGGACAGCCTCTCATTCGAGCACGTCCTGGGAAACCTCCTCGCCATCGTGTCCGGGGCGTTCTTCGGCCTCATGTTCTTCCTGAACGCCAAGCCGGGCTCGTCCCCCGTGACCTCCTCGATGCTGAGCTGCGCCATCTCCGTGCTGCCGGGGCTTTTCTTCCTGCAGCGCATCCCGCACATCCTGCCGCGCGAGCGGGCGCTCATGACGGCGAGCGGCATCGTGTGCTCGGGCCTCGCGAACGTGTGCTTCGCGCGCGGCATCACGCGCGTGCAGCCCCTCACCGCGAACCTCATCACCATGCTCGAGGTGGTCTTCGCGCCCACCTGGGCGTTCGTCTTCTTCCACGAGCGGTTCGGCCGCTTCGCGCTCGCGGGCACCGTGCTCATCATCGGCAGCATCATCGTGAACCTCGTGCTCGAGCAGCGCGAGCGCGACGCCTGCGCCGCGCAGGCGGTCTGCGAGCCCGCGCGCTAGGCTCGCGCCGCCGTCGCCCGCGGCGGCTCCCATGCCGCTCAGGGAAACCCCGCTGCCATCTACGGATTAGAATTGGTATTAAATTAGTCGAATAGGTATAGTTGATAGCGAGAACGATCCCTCGAGGGAACGGAGAGCGGACATGATGGAGCCCCAAGCGGTCGACGGCGCCTTCGAGGCCACGCGAACCATACTCGCGCCCATGCCCACGCTCGGCATCCCCGAGGTGCTCGCCGACGAGGGGCGCGGCCTGTGGAGCGTGCGCCAGCCAGGGGTGGAGGTGCCCCGGGTCTACCGCTGCGCGGACATCCGCTCGTGCCAGGTTTACGAGGTCGAGGGCGAGCGGCAGCCCGTCCCGGAGGGCCTGCAGGGCATCGGCGAGATCTTCATGAACCCGATGGCGGTCTCGCGCGCGAACATGGCGCGCCGGGGTGACCGCATCTTTGGCGCCGGCGTCCTCGTCGAGATGGCCGGCCTCGCGGAGCCCGTGCGGATCGGCATCTGGTCGCGGCCGCTCAAGCGGGGCTCACGCTCGTACCGCAACGTCATGGGGAGCGCGGAGGAGCTCAAAAGCGCCATCGAGGGCCTGATGGTAGGGGAATCGGATGGCTAGGCGCATCGAGGTCTCGCCCTTCGATCGTGCCTACGAGGGGGTCTTGGAGTACATCGAGGCCCATGGCCTCGAGCCGGGCGACCGCCTGCCCTCGGAGCGCGACCTCTGCGTGGCGCTCGACGTGTCGCGCACGACGCTGCGCAGCGCCCTCTCGCAGCTTTCCGCCATGCACGTGGTGGAATGCCGCCCCGGCTCCGGTAGCTTCGTGTGCACGCCGCGTCCCACCACGCACCTCGACGACCTCTCTGGCTTCTCCAAGATCGTGCGCAAGGCGGGCGAGGTCCCCCGCTCGCGCGTGCTGGGCAGCGAGGTCGTCGCCTGTCCCGACAAGATCGCCCCGCGGCTCGGCCTCATGCCGGGCGACCCCGTGTTCAAGCTGCGCCGCGTGCGCGGCGTCGAGCGGGAGGCGGTGTGCGTCGAGGTCGCCTACGTCGCCGCGGCCGGGTGCCCGGGCATCGAGGGCATCGACTTCGCGCGGGAATCGCTCACCCGGGTGCTCGAGGCGCGCTTTGGCAAGGCCGTCGCCCATACGACGCTCACCGTCTCGGTAGCCCGCGCGACCGACGAGGAGGCGGGGCTTCTGGGCATCGCGCCGCGCGCCCTCGTCTTCTCCGAGCGCGAGCTGCGCGCCGACGCCTCGTTCGCCCCGGTGGAATACTGCGAATCGGTGTACGTGCCCGAGCGCTTCGGCGTGGTGTGCACCACCGTGTTCAAGACCCCGGGCGGCGGCGAGGGCTGGCCGGGGGAGGAGGTGGAGCCGCATGTCGAAAGGCTATAGCTCGGCGCCGTGGCTCAACGAGAACGCCGAGCCGGCGCACCTGCCGCTCTACCTGCGCATCCGCCGCGCCATCCGCGACCGCATCAACGCGGGCGAGTTCACGCCCGGCGCGTCGATCCCCTCGGAGACCGACCTCGCCCAGAGCTACGGCACCACGAAGCTCACCATCCGCAACGCCATCGACGGCCTCATCGACGAGGGGCTCCTGTTCCGCGTCCAGGGCAAGGGCACGTTCGTCACGCACGGCCTGCGCGCGAACAGCGCCTCGCACGGCCCGCGCGGCTTCCGCGCGAGCCAGGGCGACATGCGCCACCGCCCGACCGTGCGCGTGCTCGAGACGGCGCTCCGCCCGACGGGCGCCTACTACGCGCGGCTCTTCGACGTCTCGCCGGAAAGCGAGCTCTTCCAGGTGCGCCGCCTGAACTGCGTCGACGACGAGCCGTTCGCCATCGAGAACGCGCTCGTGCCCTGCGAGCTCTTCCCGGGCATCGAGACCGTGGACGTGTCGCTGTTCAGCCTCTACGAGTTCTACGCGCTGCGCGGGCACGCGGTCGTGCGCGCCTTGGAGGAGCTCGAGGTCTGCGAGCTCAAGCCGCGCGAGGCCCAGCTGCTGCGCGGCAGCGTGGACGACCCCGCGCTGGGGATCCGCTGCGTGAGCTACGACGGCGCCGGGCGCGCGCTCGAGTACGTGACGTCGGTGGCCATAGGGAAGTACGCCTGCTATTCCGTGTCGCAGTGAGGTGAGGGGAGAGGCTGCACGGGTCGGGGATATATACCGCTTATCGACTTTTTCATACCACTTAGCCTGTTTCCCACGTACACGGGCATATGGGATGTCGCAAGCGTCTATCCTGATGCTAGGTATTGGTCTGGAAAAACTACCGACTGGTATAGAAAAAGGTCGGTGCACGCACACGAGGGGGAGGGAATATGATCGGCGATGCCTGGCAGGTTGCCGCGATGAATTGCCACTACCGCTTCTTCTCCCTCGAGAGCTTCTTCCGCGACGCGCGCGATGCGGGGTACGCGGCCGCCGAGGTGTGGTGCGGCCCCATGCACTTCGCGCTCGACTGGGCGCGCCACGACGACCCGCGGGGGCTCGCGGAGCTCGCCCGGCGCTACGGCATCCAGATCATCGGCATCTGCCCGGAGCAGACGAACCCCAAGCCCGCGAACATGGCGGCCTGCGGCGACGATGCCCGGGAGCGCACGCTCGCCACGTTCAAGAACGTGATCGACGTGGCGCGCGATACGCAGGCGGGGAAGATCGTCATCACGAGTGGCTGGGGCTTTCTCGACGAGCCGCGCGCGGACGCCTGGGAGCGCAGCGTCGCGATGCTGCGCCAGGTGGTCGCCTACGCGGCCGAGCAGGGCGTCGTGCCCGCCATCGAGGCGCTCCAATGCGACGAGACGAACCTCGCCCGCTCCGCCGAGGAGCTCGAGCGCCTGCTCGACGACGTGGCCGACGACCGCCTGGCCGTCTGCCTCGACCTGGGCGCCGCGTGGCGCGCGGGCGATACCATCGCCGGCTACTTCAAGCGCTTCGGCACGCGCATCCAGCACCTCCACTTCTCGGACATCGGCGCCGAGAGCCATCTCGCCTGGGGCGACGGCGCCCGCGACATGGCCTCCGACCTCGCCGCGCTCGAGCGCGCGGGCTACGCCGGCCCTGTGAGCTTCGAGATCGTCAACTCGCGCTATCACACCGACCCAGCGGCTGCACTTTCGCAGTCGGCTCGGCAGTACCGTGCGGCCCTCGATAGGCTGAAGGAGGTGTACCAATGAGACATATGGTAATCGCGTCGCATGCGCACTTCGCTGCCGGCATCTCCGAGGCGCTCGCCCTGCTGGGCGGCGGTTCGGGCGTCGACATCAAGGTCATCTGCGCGTTCGTCGACGGGAACAACGACATCGCCCAGGCGGTGGCCGACACGCTCGCCGAGATCCCCGCGGAGGACGAGGTCCTCGTCTGCACGGATATCTTCGGCGGGAGCGTGAACAACGAGTTCACGAACGTCGTCCAGCAGCGGGGGAACATCCATCTCGTGACGAACATGAACCTGCCGCTCCTGATCTCGCTCCTCTTCTCCATCAACGAGCCCGATCTGGCCGCGGCGATTCGCACCGCCGTGTCGACCGATGAGGTCCGGCCGAAGTACTGCAACGACGAGCTGGCTGCACTCGATGCGGACGACGAGGAGTTCTAGTAGCAAGGAAAAGGAGGGAAACGATGATTCTACTAACGCGCGTCGACCATCGCCTACTTCACGGTCAGGTGGCGACCTCGTGGGTGGGCACGCTCGGTGCCGACTGCATCTTCTGCGTCGGCGACCACGTGGCGAACGACCCGGTGTGGAAGACCACGCTCAAGCTCGGCAAGCCCGCCGGCTGCAAGCTCGTGATCAAGGACATGGCCCACGCCATCGAGGCGATCAACAGCGGTGTGACCGACAAGTACAAGATGATCATCTGCGTGCAGACCATCGCCGAGGCCAAGCAGCTCTGCGACGGGTGCCCGCAGATCAAGAGCATCAACCTGGGCAACACCAAGGAGTCCCCGACGACGAAGACCATCTCGCGCCAGGTGTTCCTCGAGCCCGAGGAGGAGGAGATCCTCCGCGAGCTCGGTTCCCGCGGCATCGAGGTCGAGATCCGCGGGCTCGCGGAAGAGCCCAAGGTGGATGCCCTGCAGCTGATCTAAGGCATCACCGCGCTCCCAAGTGATTGGAGGTAGACGCATGCTTTTCGAGAGCATACTCTGCGCAGTTCTGTACGTGTTCTTCAAATGCTTCGATTACCAGCTCGGCACGCTCTACGCGTTCCGTCCTATCGTGGTCTGCCCGGTTGTGGGCGCCTGCCTGGGCGACCTGCACACCGGCCTCATCCTCGGTGCGAGCATCGAGGCGCTCTTCATGGGCTCCGTCTCCATCGGCGCCTACATTCCGCCGGATGCCACGTCCGCCGGCCTGCTCTGCACGGCCTACGTGTGCCTGCTCGGCCTTGACACCGAGGTCGCCGTCGGCCTCGCCATGCCCATCGGCACGCTCGTCCTCGGCGTGGGCAACCTCGGCCAGCTGGTGAGCAACTGGCTCACGAGCTTCATTCCCGGCATCGCGCTCAAGGGCGAGGGCAGCAAGCTCATGGCACTGCACTGGCTCATCGGCATGTGGCTGATCCCCGTGTGGCTCGTGCTCATCTTCTGCGCGGTGTACTTCGGCTCCGGCGCCATCGACTGGCTCGTGAACGCCGTCCCGTCGTTCGTGCTCAACGGCTTCGCCGCCGCCGCGAACATCCTGCCGGTCATGGGCTTCGCCATGCTCCTGCGCCTCATCTACCGCAAGGAGCTCCTGCCCTACCTGTTCCTGGGCTTCCTGATCACCTCGTACATGGGCGTCTCGACGCTCGGCGTGGCGCTCATCGCCATCATCATCGCCGTCCTGACGCTCGGCTTCTTGGACAAGAACCAGACCACGGCGCAGATTGAGGGGGCTGACGACGATGACTTCTAATGAGACGGCGCAGGGCGCCTACAAGACCGGCGAATACGCCATCACCAAGCAAGACCTCACGAGGGCTTCCCTTTCCATCGGCGCGCTCGGCATGGAATTCTCCTGGACCTACGCGAACCAGATGGGCCTCGCCTTCGGCCTCATGGTCAAGAAGATGCTCAAGAAGATCTACCATGACGACCCGCAGGGCTACGCGGCCGCGCTCGAGCGCCACACGGCGTTCTTCAACATCACCGTGTGCCTCGCCCCGTTCGTCGGCGGCATCGCGATGTCCATGGAGGAGCGCATCGCCAAGGGCGAGCTCCCGCCCGAGTCGGTCAACGACATCAAGGCCGCCCTCATGGGCCCGCTCTCCGGCATCGGCGACGCCATCTTCCTGACCACCATCCGCGTGGTCGCCGCCGGCATCGCCATCTCCCTGGCGTCCCAGGGCAACGTGCTCGGCCCCATCCTGTTCCTCTTGATCTTCAACGTCCCGCAGTTCTTCCTGCGCGTGTGGGGCATCCACAAGGGCTACGAGATCGGCGTGAGCCTGCTCGAGACGGCTGAGCAGTCCGGCATCATGGACAAGGTCATCAAGGCCGCCGGCATCATCGGCATGATGGTCGTCGGCTCCATGACCTGCGGCATGTTCTGGGCGTCGCTCGCCATCGAGTTCGGTTCGGGCGACGAGGTCACGTCGCTGCAGAGCGTGCTCGACGGCATCATGCCCGGCATGCTCGGCCTCGCCTTCATGGGCCTGTACTACTTCCTGCTGAAGAAGAAGGTCTCCCCGATGATCCTCATCCTGGGCACCATGGTGCTCGGCGTGGTGGGCGTCTACTTCGGCATCCTGGCCTAAGGCTTCGTCCGCACAGGGGCAGTGGGGTTCCGCTGCCCCTTTTCTCATAGGGTTGAGAGCATAACGTCTTAATACGATTTATCGGTGATAGGGATCGGCTTGCTCGCCGCCGCGGCGCGGGACGGGCGAGGGAAGGGGCTGGGACCGTGGGCATCACGGGAAAAGACGGGGGACTGGCCGCGCTGACCTCGGGCGAGCGGCGGCTCATCGCGCTCGAATCGCTCCAGTGGTGCGCGGTGAACGCCGTGTACTTCCTGGGGCTCATCGGCGCGGCGACCTACGAGCTCGGCGGGGATGCGTTCCTCGTGGCGGCCATCACGCTCGCGCGCAACCTCTGCAACTCGCTCGCGAACGCCGCGGCGGGACCGGTGATCGACCGCGTGGGGCCGCGCAAGACGGCGCTCGTCACGCTCGCGGCCATGCTCGCCATGAGCGTCTTCATGGGCGTCGTGCCGCCCTCGGTGCCGACGCTCATGTTCGCCGCGGTGATGATGGGCCTCGGAGGCGGCGCCATCAACACCTGCACGCGCACCTACCCCGTGTACCTCACGCGCGGTCGCGCGGGGCTCGCCCGCCTGAACGGCCTCATGGTCTTCTACAGCAACATCGCCTATGCGGCCGGCCCCATCGCCGGCGGCGTGCTCGCGGGGTTCTTCCCCACGCGCGTCGTGTTCCTGTTCATGGCGGCGTGCCTGGTGGCCGCCCTCTACGTCACCTGGGGCTGCCGCGAGGTCATCGAGCCCGAGCGCGCCGCGGACGAGCCCGCGGACGACAAGCTCGGCGTGGTCTCGGGTGTGCTCGAGGGCGCCCGCATCACGATGCGCACGCACGACCTGCGCCTCATCTTCGTGAGCGGCTTTTTGGGCTTCTTCGCGTTCGGCGCCTTCGACTCGCTCGAGTCGCTCTTCTACCGCGACGTGCTCGTCGTGGACGTGGTGTGGATGGGCATCCTCTCCGCGGTGTCCGGCTTCGGCATGGCGATCGGCTCGTACATCTTCACCAAGATCCCGCCGCGCAGGATCGACGTTCCGCTCCTGCTCGCGACCCTCATGTTCGTGGGCGTGGGCTCGATGATCTATGTGGGCACGAACGTGCTGGCCATCGCCATCGCCGGGCAGTTCATCAACGGCCTCGCCTGGGGGTTCATGGAGCCCACGCAGGCGATCCTCGTGCAGGAGCGCACGCCCATGACGCACCTGGGGCGCGTGATGGGCTTCGTGCGGCTCGGCCTCAACAGCGCGGGCGTCGTCCCGCTCGCCATCGCGCCCTTCCTGGCGCAGGTCTTCGGCGTGCAGGAGGTGCTCTTCGGTGCCTCGTGCATCATCGCGCTCGTCGGCGGGGTGAGCTACGCGTGGCGCCGCGCCTCGCATGCGCGGCAGTTGGAACGGGAGTAACGAAGGTATGTCCGGCGGCGCGGGTGCGCCCGGCCGGCTCGGCAGAAAGGGGAGCGTGATCTGGATGCAGGGGCTTCAAGCGGTCATCTTCGACATGGACGGCGTGCTCGTCGATTCGGAGGCGGCGTACCGGCGGGTCCACGAGGCGTTCTTCGCGTCGCAGGGCGTCGCGGTGTCGCCCGAGGAGTTCGACGCGCTCGCGGGGTCGTCGCGCAAGGTGGAGCGGCAGCTCTACGCGCAGTGGTGGGAGCGCTCGCGCGGCGAGCAACTCGACGGCGAGGAGATCGAGCGGCGCGAGGACGCGTTCTGGGACGAGCATCCCATCTGCTATCGCGACATCATGAACCCGGGCGTGCCGGAGACCCTGGACGAGCTGCGGCGCCGGGGGTACCGCCTGGCCGTGGCCTCGTCCTCGCCGCTCTGGCACATCGAGAAGGTGCTCGATGAATGCGGCATCGCGGGGTTCTTCGAGGCGGTCGAGAGCGGCGATGAGCTCCACCAGAGCAAGCCGAACCCCGAGATCTACCTCCTCACCCTGGCCAAGCTGGGGCTTCCCGCCGAGGTGTGCTGCGCGGTGGAGGATTCCGACCCGGGGCTCACGGCAGCGCGCCGCGCCGGGCTCTTCGCCATCGCCAAGCGCGAGGAGCGCTTCGGCTTCACCCAGCGCGACGCCGATGTGGTCGTGGACGGCATCCCCGGCGTCATCGACGCGGTGCTGGGCTACGGGAGATAAGATTCGAGCCGCGTGCTGCGGCGTGAAGGGAGCGTGCCGTATGGGCATCAACGCGTACATCGACTACATCGACGATCCGAACGACACCTTCGACCAGTACCTCGAGAAGGCGCGCGCCTACGGGTTCCGCTGCGTCTTCGCCGACCCCGAGACATACGACCATGCGTGCGCGGCGCTCGCGGGCACGGGCATCATCGTCGCGGGCGCCATCGACTTCCCGGCGGGCGGCCTCACGCTCGAGGAGGAGCTGCCCGTGTTCGAGCGCTACGCCGCGGCGGGCTTCACCGAGATCGACTACGTCTTGAACCAGCGCGCGCTCGAGGAGCGCGACTTCGCCGAGCTCGAGCGCGAGATGACGGGCGTCGCGGAGTTCTGCCGCGCCCACGGCATGCGCGACAAGGTGATCGTCGAGATGCCGAAGCTCGAGAGCGAGCAGGACAAGCGGCGCGTCTGCGAGATCGCGCTCCGCGCCCGCCCCGCGTTTCTCAAGACCTCGTCCGGCCGCCCGTACAAGGCGACGCTCGAGGACGTGCGCCTCATGCACGAGGTGCTCGGCGACGCGGTGCGCGTGAAGGCTGCGGGCGGCATCCGTACCTACGAGCAGGCGCGGGCGTTCATCGACGCGGGCGCCTCGGCGATCGGTGCGACGGCCGGCATCGCGATCGTGGAAGGGGAGCGCGCAGCGGAGGACGCAGGGGAATAGGGCGCGTGAAGGCGGCATCTGAAAGGGGACGACATGAAGCCGTTCAATCTCGTGAAGGACATCATCGCCGAGCGCGGGAGCATCGAGGAGGTGTACTGGGTCGCGTGCGGCGGGTCGCTCATCGACCTGCTGCCCGCGCACATGCTGCTTGAGCGCGAGAGCCGGCGCATCGCGTCCAGCGCCTACACGGCGCGGGAGTTCTGCATCACCGCGCCGAAGCGGCTCGGGGCGCACAGCCTCGTGGTCGCGTGCAGCCACAGCGGCAACACGCCGGAGGTGCTCGATGCGTGCGCGCTCGCCCGCGAGCGCGGCGCGGCGGTCGTGGCGCTCACCGACGACGCGGACTCGAAGATCGCCCGCGAGCCGCTCATCTGCTGGGTGTACCCCTGGGGTGCGGACGTGTCGGCCGGCGAGGTACCCTCCGGCATCGCGCCACTCATCGCCGCGGAGCTGCTCGACCAGCAGGAGGGCTATGCGGATCTCGCCGACCTCTACCAGGGCGTCGCCGTCATGGACGACGTGCTGCCCGCCGCGCGCGCGAAGGTGAACGCCGAGCTCGCCGGACGCTTCGCCGCGCTCTGCCAGGAGCACCCGTTCCT
The DNA here is from genome assembly GCA_000333815.1 of [Collinsella] massiliensis. Taxonomy (GTDB): domain Bacteria; phylum Actinomycetota; class Coriobacteriia; order Coriobacteriales; family Coriobacteriaceae; genus Enorma. The sequence continues at coordinate 10,494 of CAPI01000112.1, read as the reverse complement.
CTACATCGTGGGCTCCGGCCCCAACTTCTGCCAGACCTACGGGTTCGCCATCTGCTCGCTCATGGAGATGCAGTGGCAGAACTGCTGCTACATCCACTCGGGCGAGTACTTCCACGGCCCCTTCGAGGTGACGGAGCCCGGCGTGTTCTATTTCCTGCAGATGGGCTCGAGCGAGTTCCGCGCCATGGACGAGCGCGCTCGGGCGTTCCTTGAGGGGCACACGGATACCCTCATGGTGCTCGACGCGCTCGACTACGGCATGGACAAGGTTCCCGCGGCCGCCCGCGCCTACCTCGACCCCGTGCTCTTCTATGCCATGAACGTCGAGCTGCGCGCGGCGCGCGGCAAGGTGTTCGACCATGACCCGGACTACCGCCGCTACATGGGCGTCGTCCCGTATTAAGCCTGCCGTCGCGAGGAGCAAGCATGGGGTTTGACGTATCGATCGTGGGGTTCGGCGACAACGTCGTCGACCGCTACGAGCACCTGGGGGTCATGTATCCCGGGGGGAACGCGGCGAACGTCGCGGTCTACGCGCGCTGGCTCGGCGCCGCGCGCGCGGCCTACATGGGCATCTTCGGCACGGACGAGGCGGCGGAGCACGTGATCGAGAGCCTCGAGGACGAGGGCGTCGAGCTCGTGCGCTGCCGGCAGGAGATCGGCGAGAACGGCGCCTCGAGCGTGACGGTCGAGGCCGGCGAGCGGGTGTTCCTCGGCTCGAACCAGGGCGGCGTCCGCGGCCGCTCGCGCTACGTGCTCGACCGCTTCGCCCTCGCCTACATCCGCGGCTTCGATGTCCTCCATACCGGGAGCTACTGCTTCACCGAGCGCGAGCTGCCCTGCGTGCGCGCGGCGGGCGTGCCGGTGAGCTTCGATTTCTCCGAGGACTCCGTCGACTCCTATGTCGAGGAGGTCGCGCCGTTCGTCGACTACGCCTTCTACTCGGCGGAGGACGAGGCGGACGACGCGACGGTGGCGGAGCGCCTACGCTGGCTGCATGGCCTGGGGCCGGCCATCGCGGTGGCGACGCGCGGCCGCCGCGGGTCGGTCGCCTTCGACGGCGCGCGCTTCTTCGAACAGCCCATCAAACCCGCGCCCGTGGTGCGCGACACCATGGGGGCGGGCGATTCGTTCATCGCGGCGTTCCTCCTGGGCTATCGTTCCCGGATCGGCGCAGGGGCCGTGCATGACGATGCGCTCGCCTCGGCGCTCGACGGGGCGGCCTCGTTCGCGGCCGAGGTGTGCGGCATCGAGGGGGCGTGGGGGCACCCCAAGCGCTTCGCGCCGGATGACGGGAAACGGTGATACCCTTGGTGGCGGACGCCAGGGGACAGCTGAGAAAGGGAGAATCTCTGTGACCATCAAGGCCATCGCCCTCGATATCGACGGCACGCTCACGAACGACGCGAAGGTCATCACGCCGCGCACCAAGGAGGCGCTGCTCGCCGCCGAGCGCGCGGGCATCACGCTCATCCTCGCCTCGGGCAGGCCCGCGCACGGCCTGCGCGCCCTCGCCCACGAGCTCGAGCTCGACCGCTACCACGGCATGCTCGTCGCCTACAACGGCTCGCAGGTGCGCGACGCCACCTCGGGCGAGCTCCTGTTCAACCAGGCCATCCCCGTTAAGGAGGCGCGGGCGGTCCTCGAGCACCTGCAGGGCTTCGACGTCATCCCCATGCTCGTCGACGCCGACCGCCTCTACGTCGAGGACGCCTACCGCTGCACCATCTACCACAAGGGTGCGCCGAAGAACATCATCAAGTACGAGCGCGACGGCTGCGGCCTGCGCATCCACGAGGTGCGCTCGCTCCTCGACTGGTGCAACACTCCGCAGAACAAGATCCTCACGGCGGGGACGGACACGTACCTGGCCGAGCACCACGAGGCCATGGCGGCTCCCTTCGCCGACAGCCTGAGCTGCATGTTCACCGCCGACTTCTACTTCGAGTACACGGCGCAGGGCATCGACAAGGCGCGCGCCCTCTCGGTGGCGCTGCCCGAGCGCGGCATCGACCCCTCCGAGCTCGTGGCGTTCGGCGACGGCCAGAACGACATCCCCATGCTCGAGCTCGCGGGCACGGGCATCGCCATGGCTAACGCGACCGACGAGGTGAAGCGCGCAGCCGACGCGGTGACGGGCTCGAACAACGATGACGGCATCGCCGCCGCCCTCGAGGAGCTGCTGGCCTAGCGGTCGGCACCGCTGGCCGCGGCTTCCTTGCCGTGGCGCCTGCGCTCGCGTATCGTATAGGACAGGTGCGTACAACCCGAGGAGGCCCGATGCCTGGACAGTTCCCGTTTGAAGCCGTGATCTTCGACATGGACGGCGTCATCGTCGACTCTGAATACGCCTATGCCCAGGAGGAGCGCGCCTTTCTCGACGCCCACGACATCGACGTCCCCGACGAGGAGATCGCGCGCACCGTCGGCTGCTCGCAGGAGACCTTCCGCCAGACGGTCGTGAGCTGGTGGGAGCGCGGCGGCTACGGCACGCTCACCCCCGAGGAGGCCATCGCGCGCTTCAACGCGTGGGGCGAGAGCTACGTGTACGACTACCGCGCGCTCATGAACCCCGGCGTGCCCGAGACGCTTGCCGCGCTGCGCGAGCGCGGGGTGCGCCTGGCGCTCGCCTCGTCCTCGCCCATGGACAACATCCGCGAGGTGCTCGACGCCTGCGGGATCGCGGGCGCGTTCGAGGTCGTCGTGAGCGGCGAGCAGTTCCATAAGAGCAAGCCGAACCCCGAGATCTATCTGCACACCTGCGAGCTGTTGGGACTCGACCCCGCCGTGTGCTGCTGCGTCGAGGACTCGCCCTACGGCATCGAGGCGGGCAAGCGCGCGGGGCTCACGGTCTTCGCCAAGCGCGAGGAGCGCTTCGGGTTCTCGCAGGATGAGGCGGACGCGATCATCGACGCCGTCCCCGACCTCCTCGCGCTGGAGTAAGCCATGGGACGGCTGGAGCAGCGGACGTCCATCCCGCTCTACGAGCAGGTGATGAACGGCATCCGGGACAAGATCGAGTCGGGTGCGTACCAGCCGGGCAGCCAGATCCCAACGGAGCACGAGCTCGCCGAGGCGTACCGCGTGGGGCGCGTGACGGTGCGCCGCGCCATCGAGGAGCTCGCCGCCGAGGGCTACCTCACGAAGCAGCAGGGGCGCGGCACCTTCGTGAACCCGCCGAAGCTCCTGCGCAAGGTCCAATTCGGGACGGACGTGCAGAGCTTCAGCGCCGCGTGCCGCGAGGACGGCATGGAGCCGGGCTCGACGCTCGTCGCGCGCTTCACCGCGCCCGCGGGGGGCGAGCTCGCGGCGTTTCTGGGTATCCCCGAGGGGGACGAGGTGCTCGTGATCGAGCGCCTGCGCACGGCGGACGGCATCCCCGTCCTGCTCGACCGCCACTACCTGCACCGCGAGCGCTTCGCGTTTTTGCTGGGCGAGCAGCTCGACGGGCCGGTCTCCCTCTTCGAGCTGCTGCAAGAACGCGCCGGCATCCGTCCCCGCCAGGCGCCCGGCCGCACCATCGAGATCGCGCGGGCGAACCGGGAGGTCGCCGCGGCGCTCGGCGTTCCCGAGGGCGAGCCGCTGTTCCTCATGAAGTCGCGGTTCTTCGATGCCGAGGGCGCGCCGATCTTTGTGGGTTGGCAGTACATCGTGGGGTCGCGCTTCGTGCTGTGCGCGTAAGCTTCGCTTTCGGCGGCGAGCCGGCTGCGGTGCGCTGCTTGGGCGGGCGCGGCGCGCGGCTGCCTACGCGAGGTCGAGGAGGCGCGCGCTGCGGGCGGCGATGTCGGCACCGAGCGCCGCGGGATCGGCGCCGCGGATTTCCGCGAGCCGCGTCAGGCTCGTCGTGAGCGAGCGCTCGATGCCCTCGAGGCTGTAGGGGGCGTGCAGCTCGGGCGGCGCGTCCGTCTCGAGCAAGAGGCGGTCCGCGGGCAGGATGCGGGCGTATTCGCGGCCGCGCTTCGTCGCGAGCATGTGCTCGTTGATGGAGAAGAGGCAGCCTGTGCGCACCGCGCGCCAGAGCTCGTCGGTCGACCCGCTGAACCAATGGAAGACGCAGGTGACGGTGCGCGCGGCGCCCGTGCGCTCCAGGATGTCGAGCACCCGGCTCGCGGAGCGGATGGCGTGGATGGAGGCGATGCGCCCGGGCAGGGGGTGCGCGCTTGCGGCTTCCATGATGCGCCCGAACGCCCTCGTCTGCGCCTCGATGCTCGCCGCGCCGCGCTTGCCCGCGTCGAGGCCGACCTCGCCCAGGTATGCCGTGTGCGCGGCGCGGGCTGCTGCCTCGCGCGCGTCCTGCTCGCCGCACGTCCCGTCGGCGATCCACCAGGGATGGAGCCCGGTGCCCACGCGCACGTTCGGGCAGGTGGCGAAGCACGCCCGGGCCGCGACGGCGTCGGTGGGGGTGACGGTCGTGCAGAAGAAGCCGACGCCCGCCTCCTGCGCCACGCGGGCGATCTCGACGCCGTTCGTCATGAGGTCGAGGTGGCAGTGCATGTCGACGAGGCGCATCATGCGCCGCCGCCCGCGCCCGCGAGCCGGCGCATCACGAAGCCGGCGAGCATCTGCCCCATGATGGGCGGGAGGTAGGAGGTCGTGCCGAGGGGCGGACGCTCGGCTCCTTCCGCCGCGGCGGGGAGCTCCGGGCGCTCGATTGGCGGTTCCGGGGAATAGAGCACGTCGAGGTGGCGTATGCCGAGCTTGCGGCAGCCCTTGCGGATGACGCGCGCGAGGGCGTCGCCGTGCGTGTCGTAGATGTCTGCGAAGCGCAGCTGCTCGGGATAGAGTTTCATCGCGCCGCCCATGCTGCTCACGAGGGGGATGCCCGCCCGTTCGGCAAAGGAGGCGAGTACGAGCTTCGTCACCACGGTGTCGATGGCGTCGACGAGGTAGTCGATGCGGCCGCCCGCCTCGGCGCGCGCATCCTCGATGAGCGCGGGAACGTCTCTGGGCAGCAGGAACGTATCGCGTGTGATGACGCGGATGCCCGGGTTGATGCGCTCGACGAGCAGGCGCGCCGCCTCGGTCTTGCGCATGCCGACGGTATCCGTCCAGGCGAGTGCCTGACGGTTGAGGTTGCTCGCAGCGACCTCGTCGCCGTCGACGACGATGATGGTGCCCACCGCGCCGCGCGCGAGCGACTCGATGCAGTTCGAGCCCACGCCGCCCGCGCCCACGACCATGACGGTCGCGGCCTGCAGGCGCGCGAGCCCCGCGCTGCCCCAGAGGGCTTCGAGTCGAGATGTCGCCGTTTCATTCATGCATCCATTGTAGGCGAGCGGTTTTTCGAGCGCGAGCGCGAAAAAATGGTGGTGGAATTCAGATATGCACGATGCGGGGCGCGAATCGAGGGGTGCGGAGCCCAAAAGCACCTCTCTAGGGCGGCGGGGCGTCCTCGAATCCTGGGGTTTTCTCTCGGAGGCATGCGTTCGCCCGCGCCCGTGAGCCCCCCTGGCGCCTTGCCAATCGCGCATATCTGAATTCCATCACCACAAAATCGCTCTCGCGGCGCAAAAACGTGGACGCGGGGTGCTGGTGTTGGGATCGTGCCCGCCTGCAGGCGCTGTTACGGGCGCGCGGAGCCGTTTGGGCGGGGCGCGCCGGCCGCGTGCGCTGATGGTTTCGGAATGGAGAGCGGCCGGGACCATTCCCGCGACGCCGCAGGTCTGAGACGATACCGGGCGACACCATCGCATCGATACGCAACGCAGAGCAGGGAGTTCTTCATGGCGGAGTTCATTTACCAGATGTATCAGGCGCGCAAGGCGCATGGCGACAAGGTCATCCTCGACGACGTGACGCTCAGCTTCTACCCGGGCGCGAAGATCGGCGTCGTGGGCCCCAACGGCATGGGCAAATCGACGCTCCTCAAGATCATGGCGGGCGTCGAGGAGGTCTCGAACGGCGAGGCGCGCCTCACGCCGGGCTATACCGTGGGGCTGCTGCCGCAGGAGCCGCCGCTCGAGGAAGACAAGACCGTGATCGAGAACGTGCGCCTGGCGTTCGGCGACCTCATGGCGAAGGTCGAGCGCTTCAACAAGATCGGCGAGGAGATGGCCGAGCCCGATGCGGACTTCGACGCCCTCATGGCCGAGATGGGCAAGCTCCAGGACGAGATCGACGCGGCCGACGGCTGGGACATCGACTCCAAGCTCGGCCAGGCCATGGACGCCCTGCAGCTACCCGATTCCGACACGCCCGTCTCCGTGCTCTCGGGCGGCGAACGCCGCCGCGTGGCCCTCTGCAAGCTCCTGCTCGAGGCACCCGACCTGCTGCTGCTCGACGAGCCCACGAACCACCTCGACGCCGAGTCGGTGCTGTGGCTCGAGCACTTCCTGAAGAACTACCCTGGCGCCGTGCTCGCCGTCACGCACGACCGTTACTTCCTCGATAACGTGGCCGAGTGGATCTGCGAGGTCGACCGCGGGCACCTCTACCCCTACAAGGGCAACTACTCCACGTACCTCGAGACCAAGGCCGCGCGCATCGCCGCGCAGGGGCAGCGCGACGCCAAGCTCGCGAAGCGCATGGCCTCCGAGCTCGAGTGGGTGCGTTCGAGCCCCAAGGCGCGCCAGGCGAAGAACAAGGCGCGTCTCGCCCGCTACGAGGAGATGGAGGCCGAGGCGCGCGCGAGCCAGAAGCTCGACTGGACGGATATCCGCATCCCCGTGGGGCCGCGCCTGGGCGCGAAGGTGCTCGAGGCGACGCACCTGCACAAGGAGTTCGACGGCCGCGTGCTCATCGACGACCTCTCGTTCAGCCTGCCGCGCGCGGGCATCGTGGGCGTCATCGGCCCGAACGGCGTGGGCAAGACGACCCTCTTCAGGATGATCATCGGCCAGGAGGAGCCCACGAGCGGCTCCATCGAGCTGGGTGAGACGGTCAAGATCTCTTACGTCGACCAGAACCGCGCGGGCATCGATCCCGACAAGACGCTCTGGGAGGTCGTCTCGGGCGGCACGGACAAGATGCTCGTCGGCGAGACCGAGGTGCCGAGCCGCGCCTACGTGGCGAGCTTCGGCTTCAAGGGGCAGGACCAGCAGAAGCGTGCGGGCGTGCTGTCCGGCGGCGAGCGCAACCGCCTCAACCTCGCGCTCACGCTCAAGCAGGGCGGCAACCTGCTGCTGCTCGACGAGCCCACGAACGACCTCGACGTCGAGACGCTGTCCTCGCTCGAGGCGGCGCTGCTCGAGTTCCCCGGTTGCAGCGTGGTCATCAGCCACGACCGCATGTTCCTCGACCGCGTGGCCACGCACATCCTTGCGTGGGAGGGCACGGACGAGAACCCGGGCGCGTGGTACTGGTTCGAGGGCAACTTCGCCGCGTACCAGGAGAACCGCATCGCCCGCCTGGGCGACGACGGCGCACGTCCGCACCGCGTTCATCGCAAGCTCACGCGCGACTAGGCAGACGGTTTCTGCGCGATAGATCGCTTCCGATGCCCTCGGGGCGGTTTTCTGCGAGTCGGATGACTCGGCGAGACCCGCCCCGAATGGCTTTGCGCGCCATCTCTGGAGTACAATCTCCCTCGATGGCGTCTGGTGAGAAGGGTGGGGTCGAGTGGCGGCATCAGTTCCAGCGACGCCTCCGCGCGACCGCGCCGAGGAGGGGATTCTCTACTATATCCAGCGCTATCGCCTGATGGGCGTCGACCGTCTGCCTGCAGAGCGCGTCCTTGCCGATAAACTCGGCGTTTCGCGTACGGCGCTTCGCGCTGCGATCGGCCGCCTCGAGGCGGCTCATATGCTTGAATGTCGCCATGGTGCGGGAACGTTTATCTGTCCGGTCAAGCCGGTCAACATCTTCGAGGAGACGTATAGCTTCTCCGACTCGGTGCGCGCGGTGGGGCGGACCCCCGGCTCACGTGTGATTTCCGCCCGGTGGAAGGAGGCCGACGCTGGCCTCGCTGAGCGTACCGGTCTCGCTGAAGGCGCTCCCGTGTTCGAACTCTGCCGCGTGCGTCTTGCCGACGGGTCCCCCGTATCGATCGAGACCTCTTCAATCAACGGCGCGCTCTGTCCGGATATCGATCGCCATGACTTCAGCAGCGAAGAGCTCTATGCGGTTCTTGATCGGTCGTATGGCATCACCGTCGAGCATGGAGCGGAGCGCATCTCCATCTCGCGCGCGAACGCTGATGAGTCGAATCGTCTAGGGATACCGAAGGGCGCCCCGGTCTTTTTTGAATCGGCTCTTGAATATGATGCCCAGCATACGCTCGTCGAATACGTGAAGACGGTCATCAATCCAGCACTCTATAGGTTTGCAAGCGTGGGCGGAAAGCGGGAAGTCGTATCGGAAGGGGCGCGCGCATGGCTGAACGCGTGAATGCCCGAACTGCCGGTACCGGCCTGAGCTCGTTGAGTCCCGTGATTCTGGATACGCTTGTAGAGCGCATCGAGCGCGGGGAATATCCCGAGGGTTCGAGCTTGCCCTCCGAGCACGATTTGGCGCGAGAATTCGGAACAACGCGCTTCGTGGTGCGCGCCGCCCTCGATGACCTCGCCGAGATGGGGCGGATTCGCCGCGTCCGCGGTAAGGGAACCTATGTCACCAGCCGGCGCTTCGGCGAGGTGGGTGAGGTGGGCGGGTTTCGCGAGTCCGCGCGAACATCGAACCGCACGGCCTCTGTACGCGTGCTTTCGCGCTCGCGTCGACGCGCGGGCCCGTATCTCGCCCAGCTTTTCGAGATCGACGAGGATGACGTGCTCTATTCGATTCGCCGCCTGAACAGCGTGGATGATGAACCGCTTTCCATCGAGCGAGCCTTCGTCCCTCTCGCGCTGTTCGAGGGCATCGAGGACATCGACGTCTCTGTGTTCAGTCTCTACGAGACGTACAAGCTGTACGGCCGCGCGGTCGTTGCGACGGAGGAGCGGCTCGACATCGATACGCTTTCGGCTCATGATGCAGCGTTGCTGCAGGTGTCGCCCGGCGATCTAGCGCTCTCCCTTGCGTGCCTGAGCTTCGACGCGACGGGAACGGTGATCGAATACTCCAGTTCGCTGTGCCGAGCGGATCGGGGGAGTTACAGCTACGAGTATTGAGCGCGGATAGTTGCCGACGGCATCGCGTGGATGCAGCGCTGTGCGCCGCGGCTCAGGTGCCAATCCCTACTAAACGCCAAGTTATGAGTAATTAATACCAATTACCGAGGAATCGCTACCGCTCGTCGCATGGCCTTTGCGATTCTCAAAGTGGTATTAAATACTCTTGAGTAGTAATTGGTATTAAATAATCTGAAGATGTCGCTTGCTGCGATGCTGCGAGCATGGTCACGGGGTGGTGATAGCTCATGGAGATGGCGGATTACATTGAACGTTCTGTGACGCGACTCGCTGAAGTCTCCGAAAAGGAACGGGAACTCGTTGAGCCGTTGGTCGAACGGTTTGTCGCAAGCGATTGCGCTGCGCTGCGCATCATCGCATCCGGTTCATCCAAGAATGCCGCCGACATCGCTCGACCGTTGTTGCAGCGCGTGTTGGACTGCGAGGTGCAGGTGGTGACGCCCGAGGCGTTCATCGAGTTCGAACACGCCCAGCCCAAGCGCGCCTTCAATGTTGCTGTTTCTCAAAGCGGCTATTCGACCAACACGATTGCCGCGCTTGATTTCATGGCCGCCCGCGATGTTCCGTGCGCTGTGCTCACGGCCAACACCGCGGCGCCCATTTCTGAACATGCGTCATGCGTGTTCGATTACGGGGTGGGAGTCGAGTCGGTCGATTTCGTAACCATGGGCGTTCACACGCTCATCAGCTATCTGATGCACTTCGGAATCATGGCGGGGGAGCGTACGGGAACCCTCGATACATCAGAGGCTGAACGGCTCCGTGGCCGCCTTCAAGACGCGGGGAGCGCGTGCTCGTCGGGGATCGATGCCGCACGGAGCCTCTTTCAGAAGCGTCGGCTCGCGCTTTCCGCGCAGGCGCCGGCCATGTTCGTGGGCAACGGCGCCCTGCGTGGCGTCGCGCAGGAGGCGGCGCTCAAATTCAGCGAAACGACGAAGGTGCCGGCCATGTGGTTCGAGGGCGAGGAATTCATCCATGGACCCGAGATGCAGATCATCCCAGGATACCTGGTGGTCATCTTCGATGACCCGATGGGCTCCAAGCGCCTGGCGGATATCGCGCGCGGCATCGCTTCGGTTACGGAGACATGCTATTTCGTCACCTCGCATCCGAGCGGTGCGGAAAACGCAGCCTCGTTCCATGAAGCGGCGGTCAAGGCGGCATCTGCAGAGACCTACCCGTTCGCTGCCCTCTCCTTTGTCCAATACCTCGCCGCGCAGATCGCGAGCGCCCTTAACAGCTGGGACGTGCATCCCTTCCTCGACGAGGTAGACGACGTATTCGCGTCAAAGGCGCCTGGTTACGACGCCTCTGTTCATGAGCTTGAGCGTCTTGCGGACGCCCTATACGGAGACTCGGCGGAAGCCTAACCGCCGCTCATATGTGTCGGGATTCCTTTAGGCAGGAGAAGGGAGCTAGGGAATGAAAC
>CAPI01000113.1 GCA_000333815.1 [Collinsella] massiliensis | reverse complement strand
CATCGTGTTCACCCCGCTCGTGCGCGCGGTCGCGGAGCGGGTGCGCGCCGCAGCTCGCGACGACACACCGCTCGAGCTCGCCCGCGCCGCGTACGACTACGTGACCGAGCATATCTCGTACCGCTACCAGCCCTCCTACATCCAGCTCGACGCGATCCCCGATTCCTGCCTCTCGTCCGGCTACGGCGACTGCGGCGTAATGGCGCTCACGTTCATCGCGCTCTGCCGCTGCCTGGGGGTTCCCGCGCGCTGGCAGAGCGGTCTCTTCGCTGCGCCGCACGGCATCACGCCCCACGACTGGGCCATGTTCCATACGCCCGAGACGGGCTGGCGCTGGGCGGACTGCTCGTTCGGGGTCTCCGCGCGCCGCGCGGGCGACGAGGGGCTCCGCCGGTTCTACTTCGGCAACCTCGACCCCTGGCGCGCGGTCTTCAACCGGGCGTTTCGCGCCCCGTTCGACCCGGCGGGCACGGGCATGCGCCGCGACCCGTTCGACAACCAGATGGGCGAGGCGACGGTACACGGGCGCGGGGCCGATGCAGGCCAGATGACCCAGACAGTCGAGCTCATCGCCCTGCAGGAGCTTCCCTGGGGCGCGGCCGAGCCACCCCGTCCCGCGTAGAAAGGACCGAATGGGTTGGTTGGGGACGTGTTCCTTTCAACCCATTTCTTTCAACCCACGCCCCGTCCCGTGTAGAAAGGATCGAAGGATATGCACATCACATCACTGGACTACCGCGTCTACAGCATCCCCTTGCGCGAGCCGTTCAAGATCGCCCTGCGCGAGATCCGCGAGACGGAGGTCGTCGTCGTGCGCCTCGCCACGGACGCGGGGGTGTGCGGATACGGCGAGGCGGCGCCGGAGCCCTGCGTGACGGGCGAGACGCTCGGCACCGTGACCGCGGCGCTCGACTACCTCGCCCCGCTCCTCGAGGGCGCCGACCCCTTCGCCATCGAGCGGGCGCACCGGCTGATGGATGCGGCGCTCACGGGGAACACGGCGGCGAAGTGCGCCATCGACCTCGCCCTGTACGACCTCATGGGCAAGGCCGTCGGCATGCCCGTCTGGCGGCTCCTGGGCGGTGCGGACCCGCGCGTCCGAAGCGATATGACCGTCGGGATCGCCGAGCCCGCGCACATGGCCGCCTCCGCCCGCCGCTACGTGGAGGACGAGGGCTTCCGCATCATCAAGATGAAGGTGGGCATCGACCCCGTATCGGACGAGCGCGCCGTCGCGGCGGTGTCGGAGGCCATCGGCGGCCGCGCGGCGCTGCGCGTCGACGCGAACCAGGGCTATGCGCGCGCGACGGCGGCGCGCATGCTCGAGGTGTTCGCCGCGCACGGCGTCGAGGAGGCCGAGCAGCTCGTCGCGGCGGACGACCTCGAGGGGCTCGCATGGTTGCGCGGCCGCGCGCAGGGCGTGGCCATCATGGCGGACGAGGCGATCCATGCGCCGTCGGACGCGGCGCGCGCCTGCCGGTTGGGCGCGGTGGACAAGATCAACATCAAGCTCATGAAGTGCGGCGGCCTCTTCCCGGCGCTCGCCATCAACGCCGTGGCCGAGGCGAGCGGCGTGGGCTGCATGGTGGGCTGCATGCTCGAGACGCCCATCGCCATCAGCGCCGGGCTCGCGCTCGCCGCCGCGCGTGAGAACATCCGCGACACCGACTGCGACAGCTACCGGTACTACGCGCCCGATGCGGTCGCCATCGCGGGGAGCTTCGCGGAGGAGGGCGATACGGTCGTGCTCTCCGAGGAACCGGGCCTGGGCGTCCACGTCACTTGGTAGCGCCCCGCGATGCGAACGCGGTAGAATGAAAGCGTCCGTGCGCGCAGTGCGCGGACACCGGCTGTCACATCGCAAGGAGGCACCATGTCAACGATTCCCGCGCCCATCGACGCCACCCAGACGCCTGCCTGGAAGGCGCTGCAAGAGCATCACGATTGCCTGGTAGAGGAGGGTATCAGCCTCAAGGACTGGTTCGCCGCGGATCCCGAGCGCGTGGAGAAGCTCACCTTCGAGGCGGGCGACCTGCACATCGACCTCTCGCGCGACCTCATCACCGACGAGACGGTGCGTCTGCTGTGCGACCTCGGCCGCGCCGTGGGCGTCGAGGAGCGCCGCGACGCCATGTTCTCGGGCGCGCACATCAACACCACCGAGGACCGCGCCGTGCTGCATACGGCCCTCCGCCGCCCGAAGGAGCAGGCGGGCACGCTCATCGTCGATGGCCAGGATGTCGTGGCGGACGTGCACGAGGTGCTCGACCGCATGTACGCCTTCGCGGACAAGGTGCGCTCCGGCGCGTGGCGCGGCGTCTCGGGCAAGAAGATCGAGCACGTCGTCTCCGTGGGCATCGGCGGCTCCGACCTCGGCCCCGTCATGGTATACGAGGCGCTCAAGCCCTACGCGGACGCCGGCATCGATTGCCGCTACATCTCGAACATCGATCCGAACGACGCAGCGGAGAAGCTCGCCGGCCTCGACCCCGAGACGACGCTCGTGATCATCGTCTCCAAGACGTTCACCACGCTCGAGACCCTCACCAACGCGCGCGAGGTGCGCACGTGGATGCTCGACGCCCTCGAGCGCGCCGGCGCCATCGATGGCTCCGCCGAGAGCCGCGCCGAGGCCATCCGCAAGCACTTCGTCGCGGTGTCCACGGCCCTCGACCTCGTGGAGGAGTTCGGCATCGACCCGGAGAACGCCTTCGGGTTCTGGAACTGGGTGGGCGGCCGCTACTCGGTCGACTCCGCCGTGGGCCTCTCGCTCATCGTGGCGCTCGGCCCCGAGCGCTTCCAGGAGTTCCTCGACGGCTTCCGCGCCATCGACGAGTACTTCCAGCAGACCCCGCTCGAGGAGAACGTCGTCGCGCTCATGGGCCTCATGAACGTGTGGTACGTGAACTTCTTCGGCGCGGAGAGCCACGCGGTGCTGCCCTATAACCAGTACCTGCACCGCTTCCCGGCCTACCTCCAGCAGCTCACCATGGAGTCGAACGGCAAGGGCGTGCGCTGGGACGGCTCGGCGGTCACCTCGGCCACGGGCGAGATCTTCTGGGGCGAGCCCGGCACGAACGGCCAGCACGCGTTCTACCAGCTCATCCACCAGGGCACGCGCATGGTGCCGGCGGACTTCATCGCGTTCGTGAACACCCCGCACCCCGTGCGCGACGGCGAGCAGGACGTCCACGAGCTCTTCCTGGGCAACTTCCTCGCGCAGACGAAGGCGCTCGCCTTCGGCAAGACCGCCGACGAGGTCCGCGCCGAGGGCACGCCCGAGGAGATCGTGCCGGCGCGTGTGTTCACGGGCAACCGCCCCACGACCTCGATCTTCGGCGACACGCTCACGCCGTTCGCCTTGGGCGAGCTCATCGCCCTCTACGAGCACATCACGTTCGTGCAGGGCACGGTGTGGGGCATCGACTCCTACGACCAGTGGGGCGTGGAGCTGGGCAAGCAGCTCGCCAAGCAGATCACCCCGGCCTTCCATGACGACGCCGCCCTCACGGAGCAGGATCCCGCCACGCAGGCGCTCATCCGCTACTACCGCGCGCATCGCCGCTAGGCCTCGATGTCGAAGCGTCAAGAGACCGCGTCCGCCCCGACGGAGCCCGAGGGCTTCTTCGGGGCGGACGCCCCCGTCGCCATCGAGGACCGCGCACCGGGACCGCGCCTGCGCGGCGCCGGCGCCCGCTCGCCGCTCTTCTGGAAGCTCATGCTCGCCGCGATGGCGGTCATGTGGGGCTACTCGTTCTTCGTCATGAAGGACGCGCTCAACGCGGTACCCACGTTCACGCTGCTCGCGTGCCGCTTCCTCGCGTCGGCGCTCATCATGCTCGCGCTCTTCGGACGACGCATCGCCCGGCACTTCAACGCGCGGAACATCCTGGTGGGCGTGGCGATGGGCGTCGCGCTCGGCCTCGCCTACGCGCTCCAGACGCTCGGCCTCGTCGAGACGACGGCGGGGAAGAGCGCCTTCCTCACGGGGACGTACTGCATCCTCGTGCCGTTCATCAGCTTCTTCATGTCGCATGAGCCGCTCACGCGCTACAACCTCGGCGCGGCGGTGCTCTGCGTGGCAGGCATCGCGCTCGTGGCGCTCGACAGCCTCTCGATGAACCGCGGCGACGTGCTCACGCTCGCCGGCGCGGTGCTCTTCGCGCTCCAGATCGCGCTCGCCGCGCGCTTCGGGCGCGAGCTCGACGTCAACGTCATCACGTTCTGGATGTTTCTGACCGTCGGCGCGATGGACGCCGTGGCGGCCGCCGCGGTGGAGCCGCCGATCACGTCGTTTCCGTGGACGCCTGAGCTCGTGGGGACGATCGCCTTCCTCGCGGTGTTCTGCACCTGCATCGGCATGCTCATGCAGAACCTCGGCCTCGCGCACGTCCCGCCCGCGACGGGCTCGCTTCTGCTTTCGCTCGAGTCCCCGTCGGGCGTGCTCTTCTCCGTGCTGTTTGCGGGCGAGGTGCTCACTGTCCGGCTCGTGGTGGGCTTCGCCCTCATCTTCGCGGCCATCGTGCTCTCAGAGACGCATCTCGCGTTTCTGCGCCCGCTGCTGCTGCGCCCGTCCCGCCGGCGGTAGGGGAGGACGCGCGCCGGGCGTGCCCGGGCGCTCGCGCGCACCCGTGGAGCCGCTCGCCGAGTCGCCCGGTTGCGGCGCGCGGCGCATGCGTATACTAAGACGTAGCATAACAATATATGACGTATTCGAAAGGCGACCGCCATGCCGTCTGAACTCGACCATTCCTCGCAAGAGCCGCTATATCTGCAGGTCATCGAAGACATCCGCCGCGACATCGCCTCGGGGCTGTACCGCGCCGGCGAGAAGATCCCCTCCGAGCTTGAGCTGGGCGATATCTACCGGGTGAGCCGCATCACCGTGCGCAACGCCGTCAAGGTGCTCGAGAAGGAGGGCCTGCTCATCAAGCGGCAGGGCAAGGGGACGTTCGTCGCCGACGGGGGAGACCGCAAGGCGCCGTTCGAGAACGACGACATCGTGCGCAGCTTCACCAAGACCTGCGAGAACAACGGCGTCGTCCCGGGCGCGCGGCTCGTGTCCTGCGAGCGCGTGCTCCTGCCGCTCGACCGCGCCGGCTACTTCGGCGGGGCGGATGGCGGGGCGGCCGTGCGCGTCGTGCGCGTGCGCACCGCCGACGGGCTGCCGCTCATGGTGGAGGACAACCTCTTCGACCCCGTCAAATACCGCTTCCTGCTCGAGGAGGCGCTCGACGACTGCTCCATCTTCGAGCTCATCGAGCACAGGACCGGCCTCGTGCCGCGCAACGGCACGGACTGCGTGCTGAGCATGGAGCGCGCGGACGCCCAGCTCGCCGAGCTGCTCGATGTGGCGGAGAACGAGCCGCTCTTCACGGTGAGCGGTGAGTATTCCGACCAGTACGGTGAGCCCATGTTCATCGGCCTGCAGCATGTGGTGGGCAAGCACTACAGCTTCCGCCTCTGATGCCAAAATACCCCAGGGGTTATGTTACATGCGAGACCGCGCTCCGCGGCTGCCCGCGCATGTCAAAAAACCCCTGGGGTTATTTTACATTGTGTGGGCGGATTGTGATGAAAACATATAACGTTATATAACGTATCTACGTTTACCGTGAAAATCCTACCACTCACCGCTGTCCTATAACGTCATATAACCAATTTGGTATCGTGTGTTCAGCGAAGCACGCCGGAGCACGAGCCACGGGAGAACGGGTCGCGAGCCGGCAGCGACGCACTGCTTTCTGCATGACGACACGAGAAAGGAATGCTCATGGCAG
>CAPI01000114.1 GCA_000333815.1 [Collinsella] massiliensis | reverse complement strand
CGGCCGGCGGGGGAGCGCCCGCGCGCCGCGAGCCGTCCGCGCCCCGCGGCGCGCTCACGAGACGATCTCGAGTTCCTTGATGTCGTCGAGCGGGATGCGCGTCTTCACGAGCGTGAGCTCGCGCTCGATAAGGTCGATGCGTGCCACGCAGCCGGTGAGCGTCGCGTAGGCGTCCCCGTCGTAGTAGACGGCGCGCACGACCTGCCCGCGCCGGATGCGCGCCACCGTGCGCGAGAGCGCGAGCGCCTCCTCGTCGGTGAGCTCGTGGCGGGGCTCGGGCACGCGCTCCTGCCGCCGGATGAGCTCGTAGTAGCCCCGCAGCGCCGCGAAGGGCATGAACTGGGCGGCGCGGTCGGCGCGCGCGTGCCCGTTCGCGCGGGTCGCGGGCGGCTTCGTCACATCGTTCCCGTCATGCATGGTGGCCTCCCACCTGTTCGTTGCGCTCGCGGCCGGTCGCCTTCTCGGTGAGGCTCGTGCCGCGCAGGAGCGCGTTCTTGCCGAACTTCCCCTTCACGGCGAGCACCGCCTTCTGCAGGTCGCGCTCGCGCCCCTCCGCCTCGACGTCGGTGAAGAGGTCGACGGTCGCGAACTCCTCGGGCATGAGGTTGCCGAGGCCGATCGAGAGCCGCCGCACGCGCCGCGCGCGGTCGACGGTCTCGTCCCAGAGCCCGTCGAAGGCCGCCATGAGCTTGTGGTAGGAATTGGTGCGGAACGGCAGCTTGCGCGAGCCGCCGCCGTGCCCGCCGCCCCGTCCGCGCCCGAGGCGCCGCGTCCCGTGCTCACCGACGAAGACGTCGCCCGCGCGCCCGCCCCCCGTCGTCCCGCTGCCATTCGCCCCCTCGCGCTCCCATTCGTATCCCACCGAGAGCGAGATGTGCCCGCACACCTCGTGCCGGTCCACGAGCTCCAGGGCCGATGCGTCCACCATCTCCTTCAAGATCGTGCGGGCGTCCTCGAACGCGTAGCCCTCCGGCAGCACCTGGCCGTTCACGTACGAGGACGACGCGGGCGCGTACGCCTGGATGTCGGCGATGGTGGTGGGCTCGCGTCCGAAGGCGTGGTCGATGAGGTACTCGGCGTTCACCCCGAACTCGCGGTAGAGGATGGACGCATCGAGCGCGGCGACCCCCATGAGGTCGTGGACGCCGTACTTCTGGAGCCGCGCGGCGATGCCCGGGCCGATGCCCCAGATGTCGGTGATCGGCCGGTGCGGCCAGATGGTGCGGCGGAACGACTCCTCGTCGAGCATGCCGATGCCGTCGTCCGCGTGCTTCGCGTCGATATCGAGGGCGACCTTGGCGAGGAAGAGGTTCGGCCCGATGCCGGCTGTGGCGGAGATGCGCGTGCGGTCGAAGACGGCGGCGCGCAGCCGTTCGGCGAACGCGCGCGCGTCGAGGCCGTAGAGTCTGAGGTAGGGCGTGGCGTCGATGAAGCACTCGTCGATGGAATAGGGGTGGATGTCCTGCGGGCTCACGTACTCGAGGTAGATGCCGTAGATCTGGGCGGAGACCTCCATGTAGTGGCGCATGCGCGGCCGCGCCTTGATGTAGCGGATGCCGGGCGGGATGTCGAACACGCGGCAGCGGTTGCGCACGCCGAGCGCCTTCATGGCGGGCGTCACGGCGAGGCAGATGGTGCTCTCGCCCCGGGCGGGGTCGGCGACCACGAGGTTTGTCGTGAAGGGGTCGAGCCCGCGGTCGGCGCACTCGACGCTCGCGTAGAACGTCTTGAGGTCGATGCATAGGTAGGTGCGCTCGTCGTCCGTCCCCGGCGCGGGGCCCGCGGGTGCGCCCTCGAACGGTGTTCGCCTGTCGTCCATCGAGCCTCCCCGCTTCCGATCCGTTGCCGCGCGGGCGCGTGCCGCGCCGTCCCGTCGCTGTCAAGTATAGCAAATAATACGGACATATGTTCGATAGTTGGGAGAGGGGAGCGCGCCGGCGCGGAGCTGGGGCGCGCGAGCGGGAGCCCTCCGTATGTTGCCGGGCGGTTTCCGGTGCGTGTTCGGCGCGTGTCGAGTGGGTCTCGGGGGCGTTTCGAGTTGTTTTCCCGTTTGATGCGAGCTGTTTTCACCTTGTTTACCTGCGAAAAAGTGAAGCTGGCGGCGTTCGGTGGGCGCATACCATAGCCGAAGCGGCCGGTCGCGCGCCATGCGGGCGCCGGATCGGGCGGGGCGCTGTTCCCGCCGCCGGGCTCAGGCGATGGCCCGTCCACAGGACGGGGCGGGGCCGGTCGGTTGTGCGCGCCGCACGCGCGGCGCCCGGTACAAGGAGGTACGCCATGGGAACGACGAATCGCTTCGAGCAGCAGCCGAACGCGCGCGAGGTCTCGCGCCGCATGTTCTTGAAGGCGATGGGCGCCCTCGTTGCGGTGCCCGTCGCGACGAGCCTCGCGGGGTGCGGGGGCCAGCGGGCGAGCGAGGCGGGGTCTGCCACCGGGAGCGCGGGGGATGCGACATCCACGCTCACGTTCGCCCAGGCGGCCGAGCCCTCGTCGCTCGACCCGGCGCTCATCTCGGACATCGCCTCGAGCAACGTCACGAATCAGATCTATGAGAACCTCGTGCGCTTCAACGAGGACTGTTCCGAGATCATCCCCTGGCTCGCCGAGGACTACACCATCTCGGATGACGGCCTCACCTACACCTTCACCCTGCACCAGGGTGTGAAGTTCCACGACGGGACCGACTTTAACGCCGAGGCGGTCAAGCGCTCCGTGAGCCGCCAGCTCGAGCCCGACCGCCTCGACTCCATGCCGTACGCCTCGTTCAACTTCGGTTCCGAGGAGACGGGGACTGGCGTGGCGAGCATCGAGTGTCCGGACGACTACACCGTGGTCTTCACCCTGCGCGCCGTGTCGACCCCGTTCATCAAGAACCTCGCGATGCAGCTGAGCTCGCCCATCGTCTCGCCCACGGCGCTCGACACCTACGACAACGACCTCTCGGAGCATCCGGTGGGCACGGGCCCCTACGCGTTCCGTTCCTGGGACCGCAGCCAGAACCTCGTGCTTGAGGCCTTCGACGACTATTGGAACGACGATAACGCGGCGAAGATGGACACGGTCGTGTTCCGCTTCATCGCCGAGACCTCGAGCCGCGTGACGGCGCTCGGCAACGGCGAGGTCGACATTATCGAGGGCGTCGACATGGCGACGGCCGACACGGTCGAGTCCTCGGGCAAGTCGATCCTCACCTCGGAGGGCATGAACATCAACTACATCGCGATGCGCACGGATGTCGGCGCGACGAGCGATGTCGCGGTGCGACGCGCCGTGCGCCAGGCCATCGATACCGAGGCGCTCGTGCAGGCGCTCTACGGCGACTACGCGACGGTGGCGAACTCGTTTATGCCGGTGTGGATGGCACCGTATGACAAGGACATCGAGCAGCTCCCGTACGACCCGGACGCGGCGCGCGCGGCATTCGCGGAGCGCGGCATCACGGAGCTCACCATGCTCACGTACTCCTCGCAGCGCGACTACAACGCCGCTGGCGGCCGCGAGCTCGCCGAGAGCATCCAGGGGTATCTGGAGGATGCCGGCGTGAGCCTCACCGTCAACTCCTACGATTGGACGACGTTTCTGGCGCGCCGCGAGATCGAGGCCTGGGATCTGTGCGCCGCGGGGTGGATCGGCGATAACGGGGACCCGGACAACTTTATGAACCTGTTCTCCGACACCGAGCCGAGCATCAACGTCTCGCGCTTCGCGGACGATGAGTACACCGAGCTCATCCACGAGGGCACCGCGACGCCCGAAGGGCCGGATCGCGATGCCATCTATCAGCGGTGCGAGGAGATCGTCGCCGACCAAGTGCCCGTCATCGTGATTTCGCACGCGCAGAAGCTCATCGGGTACGACCCGTCGGTCAAGGGGCTCATCTGTCCGCAGGTGGGCACGTACGACCTCTGCAAGGTCTCGAAGGAATAGCTTCGCTTGGCGTCCGCGTTTGGGGAGGCGCGGGCGCCGACGCTGCGTTGAGGGGAACGGGGGAGCACATGGCGGTTACGTGGAGCGGCCACGAGGGCGTCGAGACGACGGGCGCGCTCGTCGAGGTGGAGGATGCGCCCGATGCGCGCGATGCCGACGTCGCCGCGCTCGGCATGGCGCTGCCGCCGGCGGTGGCGCGCGCCAAGGATGCGGGCTACCTCGCCCAGGCGGCCGCGCTCTGCCGCGACGGCATCGCGGAGGACCCGGCCTCGCCGCTCGTGCCGCGGCTGCGCCTCGAGTGGCATCGGCTCGCGCACCTGGCGCATGAGTACCGCCTGCCGCTCGGGGACGCGGTGGGCGCCCTGCGCGCCGCCGGCGCCGACGTCTCGTTCGACGATGTCTGCGCCCTTGCGGCGCGCGGCCGCATCGACGTGCGTTTCATAGCGGGCACGCCCTGCACGCTCCCGCACTTCATCGACACGCTGCGCATCTATGCGGACGAGGTGCCCGGGCTCGAGCCGGAGCCGGGCGTGGCCGCCGAGCTCGCCGCCTGCCGCGCCGTCCGCGACGAGATGCGCGCCGCGGGCGGCGCCGCTCGGAGCATCACGGTGCGCGCGACGCTCTCGGTCGACCGCGCGGGGGCAGATGACGACGTGCGCATCTGGCTGCCGGTCGCGGTAGCGGCGCCCCAGCTATCGCGCATCGAGGTGCTCGATGCCTCCGCGGGAGGCGCCCTTGCTGCCCCGGACGCGCCGGCACGCACCATGTCCTGGCGTCGCACGGGGCCGGCGACCTGCTCGGTCACCTATCGCTTTCGCATCGACGCGCCCTACATCGACCTGTGGGGCGGCCGCGGCGCCGCCCCGG
>CAPI01000115.1 GCA_000333815.1 [Collinsella] massiliensis | reverse complement strand
CAGGCGGCAAGGCCGGCGAGCGAGCCCGCGGCGCAGCCGAGGGCGGCCAGCGCCGCGCGGCGCGAGACGGATGTGGGTCGCATCGGGTTCACCCCCTCGGTGCGAGGCGGCCGCACGGTCTAGAGGGCGCTGCTGTAGATGGCGCGCGCGTCCTCGAGCGTGAGGCGCTTGAAGCTGCCGAACACCTCGCCGCGGTTGATCTTGAGGCCGGCGAGCATCTGGTCGATGTCGCCCTCCTTCACGCCGAACTCGCCGAGCGTGCGCGGCATGCCGAGCGACACGAAGAAGTCCTGCAGCTCGTCGATGGTGGCGGTCACGGCGTCGCGCACGGCCTCCTCGGAGTCGTCGATGGGCTCGATGTCGAAGACGCCCTGCGCGAAGGTGAGGAAGCGCTCCGGGTGCTCTTGCCACACGTAGCGCATCCACGCGGGGAAGATCACCGCGAGGCCGGCGCCGTGGGTGATGGCGGTGTCGAGGGCGGAGAGCTCGTGCTCCAGGCCGTGGCAGGTCCAGTCGCCGTCGCGGCCGCCCGGGATGTTCACGCCGCAGCCGGCGAGGCCGTTGTGCGCGAGGGTGCCCGCCCACATGATGTTGGCGCGCGCGTCGTAGTCGCACGGGTCCTCGAAGACGCGCGGCGCCTCGTCCATGACGGCGCGGATGACGCCGCAGGCGATGTTGTCGGTCACGGGCGCGCCGGGCTCACCCGAGAAGAAGCGCTCCATGATGTGTGCGATCATGTCGGTCACGCCGGCGGCCGTCTGGTACGGTGGCAGCGTGAAGGTGAGCGCGGGGTCCATGATGGCGAGGACGGGGCGGTTGAGGTTCGTGTTGAGGCCGCACTTGAGGTGCTCGGCGTCGTTGCTGATCACGGCCGAATCGGACGCCTCGGAGCCCGAGGCGGGGATGGTGGGCACGGCGACCACGGGGATGCGGCCCTTAGGCGCGGCGCGCTTCGAGAAGAGGTCCCAGACGTCGCCCTCGTACACGGTGCCGAGCGCGATGGCCTTCGCCGCGTCCATGGTCGACCCGCCGCCCACGGGCAGCAGTACATCGACGTCCTCGGCGCGCGCGATCTCGATGCCCGCGCGCACGGAGGAGACCTCGGGGTTGGGGCGCACGCCGCCGAGCTCGACGTGGGCGACGCCCGCCGCATCGAGTGACGCCTTCACGCGGTCGAGCGTGCCGGTGCGCACGACGGAGCCCCCGCCGTAGACGATGAACGCGCGGCCGAAGCCCGCAGCGGCGAGCTCCTGGCCGGTGCGGTCGATGGCGTCGCGGCCGAAGACGATCCGGGTGGGGGAGTAGAAGGTGAAGTCGTTCACGTGGGTCTCCTATCTGTGCGCTTCCGCATCGGTTGGTCGGGTGCCGGGCGTTGCGCGGGAGCGCGGGCTTCCACGGCGGTCGCCGGCACGGCGGCCGGGGCGCTCGGGCGCCCCGCACCATCGTATCGCGCCCCGGCGCAAAATGAAACGGCGGCGGCGCCGCGCCGGCGAGCGGCGGCGCCTTGGGCTATCATCGACGGCGACACGAGCGCGCGACCCTGAGAGGACGAGGTTTCATGCAGCCTATCAAGTTGATTCTGAGCGACATCGACGGCACCATCATGCCCCGGGGCCGGGACCACGTTTCCGAGCGGACGCGGCTGGCCTTCCACGCCGCCCTCGATGCGGGGATCGTCGCGGGCGTGGCGAGCGGGCGCGCCGTCACCCAGATCCCGCCCTTCTTCTCCGGCGACGCCGCCTGCTGCGCGACCTGCATCACCACGAACGGGCTCGCGATTTACCATGACGGCGAGCGCATCGCCTACGGCATGCCGTCCCGGGCGGCGCTCGAGCGCCTGATGGACGTGCTCGGGGACGTCCCGCGCGCCGGCCTCGTGGCGTTCGAGGGGTCGCAGCCCTACCTGTGCTGCGGCGAGCGCGCGGACATGGCGCCGGTCGTGCACGATTACGCGCAGGTCGCGATCGAGAGCGCGGGCCTGCCCGATTTCGAGATCCAGAAGGCGAACGTCTTCGTGGACGGCGACATGGCCCAGACCGTCGCGCTGTGCGCGCAGCTGAACGACGCCTTCGAGGAGCTCGACTTCGACGTGCCCATGCGCGGCTTTCTGAACATCATGCCCGCGGGGTGGAACAAGGGGTCCGCGGTGTGCAGGCTCTGCGAGCACCTGGGCATCTCCACCGAGGAGGTCGCGGTGTTCGGCGACGCGGGCAACGACCTTGCCATGTTCGAGGTCGTGGGGCATCCCGTCGCCGTGGCGGGCGCGACGCCCGAGGCGGCCGCGGCGGCGCGCTGGCATATCGGTCGGTGCGAGGACGATGCCGTCGCCCAGGCCATCGAGGCGCTCG
>CAPI01000116.1 GCA_000333815.1 [Collinsella] massiliensis | reverse complement strand
ACTTTGGGTTCCGAGCGCCCATTGCAGCCCCGTGTTCCCGCGCATTCGCATGGTAGAATCCAGCCAGCTGGTTCCCATCGCGTCGCATCCGGAGGTCGGGCGGCTATGCAGTATCGAATCGATCCGAAAACCGGGGCGCGCATCTCGGCGCTCGGCCTGGGGTGCATGCGCTTCCCGCGCACGCCGCTCGGGACGCCCGACGCCTCCGCGGCCCGCGCCATCATCTCCCGCGCGGTCGAGCTCGGCGTGAACTACCTCGATACCGCCTACCTCTACCCGGGCAACGAGGCCTGCGTGGGCGCCGCGCTCGAGGAGCTCGGCCTGCGCGAGCGGGTGCTCCTCGCCACCAAGCTGCCCCATGCCTCGTGTCGCGCCCCGGAGGACTTCGATCGCTTCTTCCAGACGCAGCTCAAGCGCCTGCGCACCGACCGGATCGACTACTACCTGCTGCACAACGTAACGGGCTTCGAGCAGTGGGAGCGGCTGCGCGCGCTCGGGATCGAGGCGTGGATCGCACGGCAGAAGGCCGCGGGGCGCGTGGGCGCGATCGGCTTCTCCTACCACGGCAGCGCGGGCGATTTCCCGCGCCTGCTCGACGCGTTCGACTGGGATTTCTGCCAGATCCAGTACAACTACGCGAACGAGACCTACCAGGCGGGCACGGCGGGGCTGCACGCCGCGGCCGAGCGCGGGCTCGCCGTCTTCGTCATGGAACCGCTGCTCGGCGGCCGTCTGGCCGACAAGCTGCCGGACGCGGCGCGCCGCGTGCTGGACGCCGCGGGGAGCAAGCGTCTTACGACCCCTGCCGCCTGGGGGCTTTCCTGGGTGTGGAACCATCCGGGGGTGACGATGCTGCTCTCGGGCATGGCGTCGCCCGCGATGGTGGAGGAGAACGCCGCGGTCGCCGAGGGCGCGCTCCCCGGTTCGATGACGCCCGCGGAGCTCGACGCCATCGCGCGCGTGCTCGCGGTCTTCGAGCGCTCGAACCGCGTGCCCTGCACGGGCTGCAACTACTGCATGCCCTGTCCCAAGGGCGTGAACATCCCGGGGTGCTTCGCGGCGTACAACGCGTCGTACGCGCATGGCTGGTTCACGGGGATCTCGCAGTACATGACGGCGTCGGCCATCCGCACGGGATCGCCCAAGCTCGCCTCGGCGTGCGTCTCGTGCGGGGCATGCGCGCGGAAGTGCCCGCAGCACATCGACATCCCCGCGCGCCTCGTCGACGCGCGCCGCCGCCTCACGCCCGGGCCCATCGGCGCGGTGCTCGACGCGCTGGCGCGGAGGTAGGCCATGCTGCACATCGGATGCCATCTCTCGATCGCGAAGGGCTACGCGGCGATGGGCGCGACGGCGTGCTCCATCGGTGCGGACACCTTCGCCTTCTTCACACGCAACCCGCGGGGCGGGTCGGTGCGCGCCATCGACGAGGCGGACGTCGCGCGCCTGCGCGCCCTGCTCGACGAGCACGCCTTCGCCCCGCTCGTGGCGCATGCGCCCTACACGTACAACCCCTGCTCGGCCAAGGAGCGGGCGCGGGAGTTCGCGCGCGAGGCCATGCGCGAGGACCTCGAGCGCATGGAGCTCCTGCCGGGGATGTTCTACAACTTCCATCCCGGCGCGCACGTGGGGCAGGGCGCGGAGCGCGGCATCGAGCTCATCGCGGAGACGCTCTGCGAGGTGATGTTCGAAGGCCAGCGCACATGCGTGCTGCTCGAGACCATGGCGGGGAAGGGCACGGAGGTGGGCGGACGCTTCGAGGAGCTCCGCGCGATCATCGACGCCGTGGGCGCGGCGCGGCCGGAGCTCGCGGGGTTTCTAGGCGTGTGCCTCGACACCTGCCACGTGCACGACGCGGGCTACGACATCGTGCACGACCTCGACGGCGTGCTCGACGAATTCGACCGCGTCGTGGGGCTCGAGCGGCTGCATGCCATCCACCTCAACGACTCGAAGAACCCCTGCGGCGCGCGCAAGGACCGGCACGCGCGCATCGGCGAGGGGTATCTGGGCTCTGCGGAGCTGGGTGGCGGGCTCGCGGTCTTCGAGCGCATCGTGCGCCATCCCGCCCTGCGCGACCTGCCGTTCATCTTGGAGACGCCGAACGAGCTTCCGGGGTACGCGGCCGAGATCTCGCTGCTGCGCGGGCTCGCCGGCTGAGGGCGGCCGCTTTACGGGAGCAGCCCCGCGCGCCGCTTCGCCGCAAGGATGCGCCGCACGCTCTCGTCCACGCGCTCCCCGCTGAGCGACCCGGTGCGTACGGCGTCGAGAACGCCCTGGTAGGCGAGGTGCAGGTCGGATGGCATGAGCAGGAGGTCGCCGCCCGCCGCGAAGAAGCGCGCCGCCGCCTCGCCGGGTGCGAAGCGCTCGGTGATGGCGCCCATGTCGAACGCGTCCGACACGATGACGCCCTCGAACCCCAGCTCGCCGCGGAGCACGTCGCCCATCATCGTCGGTGAGAGCGAGGCGGGCAGGCCGTCGCCCGCGAAGTTCGGGGTCTCGATGTGGCCCACCATCACGAGCGGGCAGCCCGCCTCGATCGCCGCGCGGAACGGCGCGAGCTCGCACGCCTCGATCTCCGCGCGGGTGCGCTCGGCGTAGACGGCGCCGGTGTGGGAGTCGCCCGCCGTGTCGCCGTGCCCGGGGAAATGCTTCGCGCACGGCAGGATCCCGGCGTCGAGCATGGCCGCGACCTCCGCAGCGACCATCTCGGCCACGAGGTCCGGGTCGCTTCCGAACGAGCGCGCGCCGATAGCGGTGTTATCGGGGTTCGTGAGCACGTCGGCGACGGGCGCGAAGTCGAGGTTGAAGCCGATCTCGCGCAGGTAGGTCCCGATCGCGCGGCCGACCTCTGCCGCCCGCGCGGCGTCCCCCGTCGCGCCGATCTCGGCCATGTCGGGGAAGCGCTCGACGTCGAAGAGGCCGGAGTTCGCGACGCGCGCCACGAGCGACCCGCCCTCCTCGTCGACGCCGAGCAGCGGCGGGACGCCCGCGCCGGCGCCCCGCGCGAGCCGGTCCGTGCCATCGAGCAGGGCGCGCACCTGGTCGGCGCCCTGCAGGTTCTTCGAGAAGTAGGCAAGGCCGCCCACGGGAAGCTCCGCGAGCGCGCGCTCGGTGAGCTCGCCCGCGACCGTCGCGGTGGAGACGCCGGTGAGCTGCTCGGGCGTGACCATGAAGAGCTGGGCGACCTTCTGCTCGAGCGTCATCGATGCCAAGAGCGCGTTCACGGCGTCGACGGGTTCGTCCCGCGCGGAGCCCTGGCCGCCCGCAGCGCCGCTCCCCGCGGATCCCGCCTG
>CAPI01000117.1 GCA_000333815.1 [Collinsella] massiliensis | reverse complement strand
GCCTGCCGCACCGCCGGCCGCGCCTGCAGCAACCGCGCCCTCACCCGCCGCCACCGGCACGAGCGCGCCCCACGCGCCCACGCCGTAACCGTCCGGGATCCGCCACGCCCATGCATCGTCGCCCGTCCGCACGAGCTCCACGCGGCCGTCGTCCACCTCGGGCGCCTCATGCATCACGGCGAACACGCGCTCCGCGCCGGCAAGCGCCGAGAGCAGGAAGTTCGACTGCTGGGTGAACTGGTTGATGGGCATGGCCGTCTGCCGCACGAACACGAGGTAGCTCGCGAGCACGCCCACGTCCGTCCAGCCGTTGATGGCCATCCAGCCGCCGAGCACCGCCACGATCGCGTAGTTCATGTAGCTGATGGACACGACCGCGGGCACCATCGAGGCCGCATACGACTGCGCGCTCGTGCCCGCCACGCGCAGGCGCTCGTTCTTCTCGCGGAAGGCGAAAAGGTTGGCGTGCTCGTGGTTGAACACCTTCACGACCTTCTGCCCGCCGAGCATCTCCTCGATGTACCCGTCGAGCTCGCCGAGCACCCCCTGCTGCCGCTGGTAGAACGCGCGGCTCTTCTTCGTGGAGTACCCGATGTAGGTGAACATGCAGATATAGCCCAGCACCACGATGAGCGAGAGCTGCCAGTTGAGCACGAAGATCATGACGAGCGTGCCCACGATCTGGATGAACGTCTGGATGACCATCGCGAAGCTGTTGTTCATGGCCTCGGCCACGGTGTCGACGTCGTTCGTAAAGTAGCTCATGACGTCGCCGCGGTTATGGCTATCGAAGAAGCGCAGCGGCAGCGTCTGGATGTGCGCGAAAAGGTCGCGCCGGATTTCGACGAGCACGCGCTGCGCCGCATGCACCATGAGCTGAGTGTAGCCGAACGCCGCGAGCACGCCCACGCCGTAGATGCAGGCGGTGAGCACGACGCCGCGCACGAAGTCGCCGTACGCGCCCGCGGCGAGCGCGTCGACCACCGGCCGGATCATGTACGTGCCCAGAAGGTTCGCCGCGGCGGATGTGGCGACGAGCACCGCCACCGCGCCGAACATGAGCTTGTGCCGGCCGAGGTACGAGAGCAGCTCGCGTACCGTAGCGCGCAGGTTCTTGGGCTTGTTGCCGGGTGCAGCCATCAGCGCGCACCCCCTTCCCTATCAAACGATGCGCCGGGTGATAATTTGGTGTCAGACACCTTTTTATCATCGGGCGCAGCA
This sequence comes from [Collinsella] massiliensis, assembly GCA_000333815.1. GTDB lineage: Bacteria > Actinomycetota > Coriobacteriia > Coriobacteriales > Coriobacteriaceae > Enorma. The sequence continues at coordinate 24,164 of CAPI01000117.1, read as the reverse complement.
GATGATAAAAAGGTGTCTGACACCAAATTATCACCGGGCGCCGACGTATCGCCGCCGCGCGTCTGGGACGCGTAGATCTCCTGGTAGATGCTATCGGTCGCGAGCAGCTCCCCGTGGGTGCCCACGGCGTGCACGCGCCCGTCGTCGAGCACGACGATCTGGTCCGCGTCCTGCACGGAGCCCACGCGCTGCGCGATGATGATCTTCGTGACGCCCGTGAGGCGGCTGAGGTTCTGGCGGATGCTCGCGTCCGTGGCCGTGTCGACGGCGCTCGTGGAGTCGTCGAAGATGATGACCTTCGGCCGCTTGAGCAGGGCGCGGGCGATGCACAGGCGCTGCTTCTGCCCGCCCGAGACGTTCACGCCGCCCTGGCCGAGGTCGTAATCGATACCGCCGGGCAAGCGGTCGAGGAACTCGTCCACCCGCGCCTGCCGGCACGCCTCGAGCAGCTCCTCCTCGGCCGCCTTGCCGTCGCCCCACATGAGGTTCTCGCGCACCGTGCCGCTGAACAGCACGTTCTTCTGCAACACGATCGCCACGGCATCGCGCAGCGCCGCAAGGTCGTAGGCACGCACGTCGTGCCCGCCCACGAGCACGGCGCCCTCCGTGACGTCGTAGAGGCGCGGGATGAGCTGCACGAGCGTGGTCTTGCCGCTGCCGGTGCCGCCCAGGATGCCCACCGTGGAGCCAGCCGCGATGGAGAGGTTCACGTGCTCGAGCGCGCACTCGCGGGCGTCCGCGCGGTACTTGAACGACACGTCGCGGAACTCGATGGAGCCGTCCGGCACCTCCTCGAGCGCGTGCTCGGGCGAGGCGAGATCGATGGGTTCGTCGAGCACCTCGCAGATGCGGTGAATGCTCGCGAGCGACCGCGTGAGCAGCAGAAACACGTTCGAGATCATGATGAGCGAGTTCAGGATCTGCAACACGTAGGAGAGGAAGCCCGTGAGCTCGCCCACCTCGAGCGCGCCGCCCAAGATCATCTGGCCGCCGAACCACATGATGAGCGTCGTGGCCGTATACATGGACGTGTAGAGCACGGGCATGTTGAGCACCGCGAAGCGGAACGTGTGCTCGCTCGTGGCGGCAAGCCCCTGGTTCACGCGGCGGAACTGCTCGCATTCGTAGTCGCCGCGCACGTAGGCCTTCACGGCGCGCACGGCGGTGAGCATCTCCTGCACCACGTCGTTGAGCTTGTCGACCGTCGCCTGCAGCACGCCGTAGAGCGGCCCCACGCGGCGCACGATGAGCGCCATCGAGATCGCCATGACAGGCGCCACGACCACGAACACGAGCGCGAGCTCGGCGTTGAGGTAGAACGCGAGGATGAAGCCGATGATGAGCATCACCGGCCCGCGCACCATGGGGCGGAAGCCCGCGTTGAGGGCGTTCTGGATCACCGTGACGTCGGTGGTCATGCGCGTGACGAGCGAGGACGTCTCGAAATGGTCGAGGTTCGCGAAGCTATAGTCCTGCACGCGCTCGTACTCCGCCGCGCGCAGGCGCGCACCGAGCCCGTAGGTCGCGCGCGCCGCGAAGCGGGCGTACGCGAGGCCCGTGATGAGCGAGAGCAAAGCGCAGATAGCCATGTAGACGCCCTGGCGGAAGATGAAGTCGAGGTCGCGGCCGGCCACGCCCACGTCGATGATGTCAGCCATGAGGATGGGGATGACCATCTCGAAGGCGCTCTCCACGACGACGAGCAGGATGCCCATGATGGCATCGCGGCGGTACGGGCCGAGGTAGGATACGATGCGGCGAAACTCATGCATGGGCGGGCACCCCCTCGGGGGCGGTGCCGGCGGCAGGCGCCGCGGCGTAGGCGGCCTCGCATGGCGCCGGCGCGGCATCGGGTGCGGCCGACGCGTCCGCGGCCGAGCCGGTGAGCGCCTTGCCGTACGCCTTGAGGTTCGCGTGGGCGCGCGCGAGGTAATCGGCGAACGCCCGGCGCTCCTCGTCCGTGAAGCCCCGAAGCATCACCGTCGCCTCCTCGCGGCACGCGGCGTCCCACGCGTGGGCGACGCGCTCCCCCTCCGCGGTGAGGGTCACGGTCTTGCTGCGCTTGTCGCTTGCCGCCGGGGCGATCTGGACGAACCCCTTCTTCGCCAGGGCATCGAGCATGCGCGATACGCCCGCGGGGTCGAGCTCGTAGTATTCCGCCAGGTCGCGCTGGGAGCACGCCCCGAAGCGATGCAGGTAGGAAAGCAGCTTGGGCTGGCCGGTGCCCAGGCCGACCGACGCCATGTAGGGGTGCATGAGCTGGCGCTGCGCATGGCTCGCGCGGTAGAGCAGCGAGCGGAGCTCGAAGAGGTCGGAACGGTCACCGCCCACCGGCTGGGAACCACAGGGGTCTGGCATGCCCCATCATCTCCCGATAGTTGACATATCAACAGTTGACGCATCAACTGATACCGCGCGCAGCGCGGCGCGTCAAGCGCGAAACCTGAGCGAAACGAAGCGCGACCTCACCCCTCGTCCGACTCGATCGGCGGGAACAACTCGAGGAAGCGCTTCGCCGAATACGCCTTGACCCACGAGCGTTCGAACGCCGTACGGTCGCGCGTGATGATGAAGTCGACCTGCGCGCGCTCGGCGATCGCCCGGATACACCCGTCCTCGTAATCCGGCTCGTTGGAATCGAGGGCGATGGCGCACGCCTCGACGTCGAGCTCCTCGATGTCGAAGATGCGGATGAAGATGCGCAGCCAGTCGCGTCGCTCCTGCTCGGACAGGGTCTTCCGCGAGATGTAATAGAAGTCGTTGAGCGAGGACGCGGCAACGAGGCCCGTATGCACATGGTTGATGATGAGCTTGACGAGCTCGAGCGCCTCATCCGATTCGGGGCGGTCCGGAATCACGTAGTCGAGCAGGGTGTTGGTATCGAGCAGCATCTTAGACATCGCGGTTCGCCAGCTCTCGCTTGAGCCCCTCCGGGGTCAGGGTGGACAGGAACGTATTGCGGGGCATGCGCGCCCGCAGCTGCATGGCGTATTCGAAGAGCTCCTGGCCGCCGTCGGGGATGCGCGGGCGCGCCGGGTCGGGCGCGGGGACCTCCTCCGCCACCGTCACGGCAGCGGAAGCCGCGGCCCCGAGCGCCCCCGCCTCGGCGGCCGCCGCAGCCTTGAGGTCAGCCCAGTTCTTCGGCGTGCGCACGCGGTCGGCGCGGGCAGCTGCGCGCTCCGCCGCCTCGCGGCGCGTGAGGGACTTGGCCACCGTGGCGACCGGCTCGCCCGCGGGCTCATCGCGCACCGGGACGATCTTGAAGAGCGGCTTGCTCCGTTTGAAGATGGTGTACTCGACGCCGTCCGTCGCGACGCGGTCGGCGATCTCGGTCAGGTTCTTGCGCGCCTCGGAAAAGCTCGCCGTGTACATGGCAACCTCCTCGACCGAATGTCTACCTTAATATCTATAGTAATAGCTACGTTCATATAGAGCAAGCGTGTATCGCCATGCAAAAAGGCGATACCGACCGCCCCGAAGGAGCCCGTCGATATCGCCTTCTACCTGCCTACCTGTGAACGCACCCGCCGCCGTGGCGGCAGCCGCGCGCCCCGCCCGGCGCGCCTACTCCGCCGCGGGCACCTCGCCCGTCGCGAGCACCTGCTCGAGCGCCTCCTCGTCGAGCACGGGCACGCCCAGGCTCTCTGCCTTCGCAAGCTTGCTGCCCGCCCCCGGGCCTGCCACCACGTAGCTCGTCTTCTTCGAGACGGAACCCGTCACCTTCGCACCGAGCGCCTTGAGCGCCGCCCCGGCCTCGTCGCGCGTGCGGCGCTCGAGCGTGCCCGTGAGCACGAACGTGAACCCCGCGAGCGGCTGCGCCGCCACGAGGTCCTCGGCCACGCCCGTCTCCTGCGACGCGCGCGCGGCCTCGCCGGAGAGGTCCTCCTCGAGGGTGAGCCCCGCCACGCGCAGGCGCTCGAGCACCGCGAGGTTCTCCGGGACGCTGAAGAACTGCCGAACGCTCTGCGCGATCTTCGGCCCCACGCCGTCGACGGCGGCGATGTCGTCCTCGTTCGCCACGATGAGCGCGTCGAGCGTGAGGAAGCGCCGCGCGAGGACCTCGGCCACGCTCTTGCCCACATGGCGGATGCCCAGGGCGAAGAGCACGCGGCTGAGCGGCTGCGCCTTCGACTTCACGAGCTCGTCGACGACCTTCGCCGCGATGGTCGCGCCCACGGGGATGGGGTCGCCCGCGCGCACGCCGCGGCGCTTGTCGTCCTTGAGGTAGGTGCGGCCCGTGTCGAGCCCGGCGAGGTCGTCGGCCGTGAGCTGGTAGAAGTCCGCCACATCGTGCACGAGCCCCGCCTCGATGAGCTTGTCGATGAGCTCGTCGCCCACACCGTCGATGTCCATGCACCCGCGGCTCACCCAATGCGCGAGCCGCTCCTTCACCTGCGCGGGGCAGTCGATGGAGACGCAGCGGTACGCGACCTCGCCCTCCTCGTGCACCACGGGGCTGCCGCACGCGGGGCACGTCCGGGGCATGCGCCACTCCGCGGCGTCGGCGGGGCGCTTCGCGAGCACCGGCCCCACGACCTCGGGGATCACGTCACCCGCCTTGTGCACCACGATGGTATCGCCCACGCGCACGTCCTTGCGGTGCACCTCGTCCTCGTTGTGCAGCGTCGCGCGCGCGATGGTGGAGCCCGAGACCGTCACCGGGTCGAATTCCGCGACCGGCGTGAGCACGCCCGTGCGGCCCACCTGGATGCGGATCTCGCGCAGGACGGTCTCCTTCTCCTCCGGCGGGAACTTGAAGGCAATCGCCCAGCGCGGGGCGCGCGCCGTGAAGCCGAGCTCGTCCTGCTGGGCGAAGCTGTCGACCTTCACCACCACGCCGTCGATGTCGTAATCGAGGTCCGCGCGGTGCGCGAGGGCGTCGGCGCAGAACGCGTGCACCTCCGCCGGCGTGGTGCAGCGGGCGACGTTCGGGTTCACGGAGAAGCCGGCCTCCTTGAGCCAGCTCAGAAACGCGTGCTGCGAGTCCACGTGCAGAGGCGCGGTATCCGCCACGGCGTAGAGGAAGGTCGCCAGGTCGCGCCTGGCCGTGACCTTGGGATCCTTTTGGCGGAGGCTCCCCGCGGCGGCGTTGCGCGGGTTGGCGAAGGGCTCGCGGCCCTGGGCGTCGGCCTCCTCGTTCAAGCGCAGGAAGCTGCCCTTGGGCATGTAGACCTCGCCGCGCACCTCGATGGGGCGGCGCGCGTCGGCGCCCATGTGCGCGAGCGCCGCCTGGGACAGGCGCATGGGCACGTCGCGGATGGTGCGGACGTTCAGGGTGACGTCCTCGCCGGTCACGCCGTCGCCGCGCGTGGCCGCGCGCACGAAGCGACCGTCCTCGTAGGTGAGCGCCACGCCGAGGCCGTCGATCTTGAGCTCGCAGGTGTACGTGACGTGCCCCGCCCCGAGCGCGGCCTCGGTGCGCTCGAGCCATTCGTCGAGCTCGTCGAGGTTCATGGCGTCGTCCATGGAGTACATGCGCGCCATGTGCTCGACGGATTGGAACTGCGGCGACACGTAGCCGCCCACGCGCTGCGTGTAGGAGCGCGGGGTGATGAGCTCCGGATAGGCCGCCTCGATCTGCTGTAGCTCGATGAGGAGCTTGTCGAAGGCGGCGTCCGTAATCTCGGGCGCATCGAGCGCGTAGTAGCGGTACGCGTGGTACTCGAGCTGGCGGTTGAGCTCCGCCGCGCGCTCGGCAGCGGCCTCACGGGCCTCCGCCCGCGCCGCCTCGTCCATGCCCTCGGCCTGCGCGTCCATATCGTCAAAAAGGTTCAGCTGTTTCACCGTGACTCCCCGTTCGTCGGTTTGCCCTCTCAGGGTACCATCCGCCCGCCCCGGCGCGGACGGCTTCGTCGGCTCGTCGCGCGTCTTCCCCGTTCCTCCTCGAAACATGCCGCGGGCGCATGCGCTGCCGTTTCCGTGCATCGCATGCGCCCGCGTGGGTTCAGGGGCTGTCCTGTGCGCGCTCACGCCCTGCAATCGACGCGGCGCGCGCAGACGCTACTGGTTCGCCATGAGGTCCTCGAGGTACTGGCGGAACTCGTCCTCGTTCATGAGGCTGCCCGAGCTGTCGCCCGTCGTGCCGTCCTGGCTGTTCTCCTGGAGGTCGGCGTCGGAGCCGAGCGTGACCTCGATGTCCTGCGTCTTGTCGCCGCGCACGACGGTGAGCGTGATCGTCTCGCCGATCTGGTGCTCGCGCGCCGCGATGATGAGGCCGTCCGCCGAGGTGACGGGCTCGCCGTTCACCGCGGTCACGATGTCATCCACCTCGAGGCCGGCCTCGGCCGCCGGGCTGTCCGGGTTCACCGCGGTCACGACGGCGCCCTCGGAGACCGGGAGGCCCTGGTCACGCGCCGTGAACGCGTTCACGGAGGTCACGGTCACGCCGATGTAGGGGTGCGCCGGGGTCTCGCCCGCGATGATCTGCTCCGCGATGTTGATGGCGTAGTTCGACGGGATGGCGAAGCCCACGCCCGCGCTGGAGCCGGAGTAGGACTCGATCACGGAGTTGATGCCGATGAGCTGGCCTTCCGCGTTCACGAGCGCGCCGCCGGAGTTGCCGGGGTTGATGGCGGCGTCCGTCTGGATCATGTTCGCGTAGATCGCCGTGCCCGAGGTGCCCGTCAGCGCCGTGGAGCGGTAGAGCGCGCTCACGATGCCCGTGGAGACGGACTGCTCGTTACCGAAGGGGCTGCCGATGGCCATGACCCACTCGCCCACGGTGATGTCGTCCGAGTCGCCCACCTCGATGGGCGTGAGCGTGCTCGTGTCGATGTCCTTCAGGCGCACCACCGCGAGGTCGCTCGAGGCATCGGAGCCCACGATGTCGGCCTCGTAGCTCTCACCGTCCACCTCGACGCTCACCGCCGTGGCGCCCTCGATGACGTGGTAGTTCGTGAGCACGTTGCCGTCCGTGTCGAGGATGACGCCGGAGCCGACGCCACCGGAGCCGGTCTGCTCGTTCACCGCCGAGATCGACACCACCGAGGGCAGCGCCTTGGCCGCCACGGCCTCGGCGAGCGTGGTGTCCTCGGCGTCGATCTTGATGGTCTGCGCGCTGTTCGAACCGGAGAGCGCGGGCGCGTCGACGCTCGAGTCCCCGATGTTGAGCGCGCCGGTCATGACGAGCGCGATCACGAGCACCGCACCCACGACGAGGCCGGCGAGCGATGCCAGGAAGACCGGCATCTTCTTCGTCTTGGTCTTCACGACCGTGCGCGTATCGACCGTCGCAGTCGCGGGGGCCGCCTGCTGGGCGGCGTGCTGCCAGTGCGCGCCCGCCTGCTCATCGGCCTGCGGCATGGCCTGCGTGCCCGACGCGTGCTGGTACGCGGTCGCGCTGGGCTGCTCGACCGTCGGCTGGGACTGCCATGCGGCGCCCCCTTGCCCCTCGCCCTCGGACGGGGTCTGATTGGTCTCGATGGAGATGCGCGGCGACGAGCCGGTGCCCTCGCCCGCAGCAGCACCTTCGCGATGCTGGAAATCCCTCTCATCCATGAAGATCATCCTTTCGCTATTCCCGACGCCGGGCGCGGGCGCCCGACATTCCTCATGCTGCCCGTTTTGTACCCCGCCCGCGACGTGGAGCGATTCCGGGGGATAATCTTCAGCCAAGATTAACTAAATGCGATGGGGCTCCACGAGCTCCGCATACCGGTCGGCACGCAGCGACATTACTCTTTGAAGAGGTAGCCCACGCCGCGCACGGTGGTGATGTGCGCCGCGATCTGCGGGCCCACCTTCGAGCGGATGCGCCGGATGTGCACGTCGACGGTGCGCGTGCCGCCGCAGTACTCGAAGCCCCACACGCGGTGCAGCAGCACCTCGCGCGAGTACGCGCGGTTGGGGTGCGTGGCCAGAAACGAGAGCAGCGAGTACTCCATGAGGGTGAGGTCGACGGGCTCGTCGTCCAGATATACCTGGTAGGTGGCGAGGTTGATGACGAGGTTGTCGATATGCAGCACGTCGTCCACCGCGAAGGCGTCCTCGTCCCCCAGCAGGCGGCGGGCGCGCACCTCGAGCTCGACCTCGCTCGCGCCGGAGCTGATGAAGTCGGAGCGTGAATGCGCGGGCAGATGGAGCGTGGGGAGCGATTCCTCGTCGGCGATGACGAGCATGGGGATGCCGCCGCGGTCGTCGAGCCACTTCACGATCTGCTCGATGCGGTCGTTGCGGATGCCGTCCGCGTCGAGCACGAGCAGATCGAAATCATGTGCCGCCGTGGGCGAATCGGGCGTGGCGAGGCTCACCTCGACGCCGAGCGGCTGCGTGAGGGTGCATACGAACTCGTAGAAACGCGTCGTTCGTGCCATGAACAGGATGCACGTATCGGCCATGGAGCACCTCCTTCGATAGATTTCATCATACCGCATGCCAGACTCCCGCGTGGCCTGCACGGGGCAACTGACATATCACGAATGCGCCCGCATGGGCGCTGCGCGGCGCCGGGCAAGGCCCCGGCGGCAGGGGTTGCGGCGCGCGGGCCGCCCCGGCTATGCGCCGGCGAAGTAGTGCTTCAGCTCCCACTCCGTGACGGTCGCGGAGAACTTCGCCCATTCGTCGCGCTTCCGCCTGAGGAAGAACGAGTGGATGTGCTCGCCGAGCGCATCCTTCATGAACTGCGAGTCCTCGAAATAGTCGAGCGCCTCGTCCAGGCTCCGCGGCAAGGTGGCGTACCCGGCCTCCGCGAGCGCGAGCTCGCCGCCGGCGATGAGCTCGGGCGTGGGCTCGGGCGGCAGCTCGAGCTTGCGCTCGATGCCGTCGAGGCCGGCCGCGAGGGTCACGGCGTTCACCAGGTACGGGTTCGCCATGGGGTCGGGCGTGCGCAGCTCGATGCGCGTCGAGAGCTGCTTGCCCGGCTTGTAGATGGGCACGCGGATCATCGCGGAGCGGTTGCGCAGCCCCCACATGGCGAACGCCGGGCCGTTGTTCGCCCCACCGCCGCCCAGGCGCTTGTACGAGTTCACCGTGGGGTTCGTGATGGCCGAGATCTCGCGCGCGTGCGCGAGGATGCCCGCCATGTAGTGCCTGGCGATGTCCGAGAGGTGGTAGGTTGCATCGTCCTCGCCCCAGAAGACGTTGTTGCCATCGTGGTCGAAGAGCGACTGATGGAGGAACATCGCGCTCGACGAGGCGCCGGCGATGGGCTTCGGCATGAACGACGCGTGGATGCCCGAGCCGTACGCCTCGAGCTTGATGATGTACTTCGCCGTGATGATGGCGTCCGAGGTGGTGAGCGCCTCGGCGTGGCGCAGCGAGATGCCGTGCTGCGAACGTCCGCTCGAGTGGAACGTGTACTCCACCGGGATGCTCATCTTCTCGAGCATGAGCACCGTGTCGCGCCGCAGGTCGCGCGCGGAGTCGGACGGCGTGAGGTCGAAGTAGCCCGCCTCGTCCATGGGCTCGGGCGTGTGATCGTCCGGGAAGTAGTAGAACTCGATCTCGGTGCCCACGTTCATGAGGTAGCCCGCGGCCTCGGCGCGGTAGAACATGCGGCGCAGGCACTCGCGCGGGTCGCCCTCGAAGGGCGTGCGGTCGGGCCTGCGCACGTCGCAGAACACGCGGGCCACGCCGTCCTTCGACGGGCGCCACGGAAGCACCTGGAACGTCGAGGGGTCGGGGAACGCGAGCATGTCCGCCTCTTCGGGCGTGGTGAAGCCCTCGATGGACGAGCCGTCGAAGCCGATGCCCTCCTCGAACGCCACCTCGAGGTCCTCCGGGCTGATGGCGAAGCTCTTGAGCCGGCCGAGCACGTCGGTGAACCATAGGCGCACGAAGCGGATGTCGCGCTCCTCGACGGTGCGGAGGACGAAGTCGATGTTCTGCTGTTTGTCCATAAGGCGTCCCTTCGAACGAGGCATGCCGGAAACGTGCACGCGCGCGGCGCAGGCCGCCGCGCCTTTCATCCGCCCTGCAGTATCGCACGCGATTGTTTCCGTGCCGTTTCCCGTTGCGGTACCGCAAAGATGCCGGCATTCGCGTCGTCAGAAGCCGCTCTTCATCCAGTTCGCTGGATGAATGTGCCTCATATTTGAATTTCATCCAGTGAGTTGGATAAAATAATCATGCTTGTAGAAATGTCCATCGAACTGGATGCATTGATGCACACGAGAGGACGGTCATGAGGACTATGGACATCATTCAACGACCGCGCGCGCTCAACTGGTTCAAAACATGGCGCGATCGTGATGTCATCAAAGTGGTAACCGGCTTGCGCCGCAGCGGCAAATCAACCGCGATGACGCTTGCACGTCAAGCTCTTGAAGCCGATGGCACCCCGCCGGACGCCATCATATACCTCGACATCGAGCGCATGGCGTTCGATGCGCCGAAGACCGCGGAAGAGCTCTACCGCATGGTCATCTCGCGCATGGACGTGAGCGAGCAGAAGCAGACCTATATCTTTATCGATGAGGTACAGCGCATCCCCCACTTCGAGCAGGCGGTTGACGCGCTGTATGCTCGTGAGGACACCGATGTGTACATCACCGGATCGAATTCTGACCTGTTATCCAGTGAGCTGGGAACGTTGCTAACGGGTCGCTATGTCGAATTGCATATGATGCCGCTCTCCTTCGCCGAGTATCGCAGCGCATTTCCAGAACGCGAAGACGACGATACGATTCTCAACCGCTATCTCATCTATGGTGGGCTACCCTATACCACCGCGCTTCCCGAAGAAGATACCGCTGACTACCTCGACGGCGTGCTGAACACGATCCTCATCAAAGATGTTTCCCAGCGCCACCCGCGCTTCAACCTCACGAGCCTCCGAGCGCTGCTCGCATTCATGGCAGATAACATCGGCAACCAATTCTCGCTCAAGATAATCGCGGACGGCCTCGCGCGAAACGGATCGAAGCTCTCCCCCACCACAGTCGGCGAGTACCTGGATGCACTCACCGAGTCATACATTCTCTACGAGGCAAAGCCTTACGACGCAAAGGGTAAGCGGCTCCTAGAACGAGGCGGTAAGTACTATTTAGGCGACTTGGGGTTCCGACACCTGCTGCTCGGACGAGACCAAAGCGATTTGGGGCACCGTTTGGAGAATCTTGTCTATCTTGAGCTCCAACGCCGTAGTCGAAAGGTTTTCGTCGGCCGCGCCGCTTCAACTGAGATTGACTTCATTACCGAAGACCAACATGGCACCAGCTACTATCAAGTCGCACTCAGCGTCCTTGACGAAGGCACGCTCAGCCGTGAGCTCGCACCGCTTCGCAGCATTCAAGATAACTACCCCAAGACGCTTCTCACGCTCGATCGCATAGGGCTCGGCGATTATGGAGGCATCCGACACGTAAACATCGTCGATTGGCTCCTCGAGCGCCCGCGCGCGGGAGCTTCCCGCTGAGGAACCGCCCCGCCGGCCTAGCGGACGCCGCGCCCCAGGTCGTCGGCGACCTTGTCGACGCCCTTGCACGCCGGGCAGCCCTTCTGCCCGCACGAGCTGCAGCTGCCCGCGGACGAGCAGTCCGCGCACGTGCCCTTGCGCCGCACGCGCACGCACACCGCGATGAACGCCGCGGCGACGAGCGTCAGGATGATGATATCTGCCACGCCCATTGGTTCAACCTCCTGCTTTCATACTAAACCTCATGTACCCGCTGGGAGACGACTCCGGACGGGCGTGCAAGAAAACGGCCGGGGCGCGAAGAGGGAGCGCGCCCCGGCCACTACGAGGGGGAGCAAGCGTTACGCAGACGCCGCGGCCGCCGCCGAGCCGGGGGCGACGTCGTCGTCCCACGCCCACTTCGGCATGGGGCGGAACAGCTGGAAGAGCATGCCCGCGATGCACGCGAACGCCACGACCGTCCAGACGCCGAAGCTGCCGAGCACGATGAGCTCGTAGAGCTGGTTGATGATGAGGCCGACCACCCAGGCGAACGCGCACTCGTACCCGATGGCGATGGCCGTCCAGCGTGCCGAGTTCATCTGCGCGCGGATGGTGCCCATGGCCGCGAAGCACGGCGCGCACAACAGGTTGAACGCGCCGAAGGCCGCGATGGCGCCCATGCTCGGGAACATGCCGGCGAAAGCGACCCACAGGTTGGGGTCTGTCTCGGTTCCGTCCGCGATGTGCAGAAGCGAGCTCGCCGTGGCCACGACGTTCTCCTTGGCCACGAGGCCGGTGATGGACATGGCCGTGGCCTGCCAGGAGTCGAAGCCGAGCGGCGCGAAGATGAACGCGATGGCGCCACCGAGCATGGCGAGCACGGAGTAGTCCGTGAACTCCTCGGGGATGCCCTCCATGGCGGGCAGGAAGCCGAACGCGCCCTCGTACACGCCGAAGTTGGAGAGGAACCACACCACGATGGTCGACGCGAAGATGATGGTGAACGCCTTCTTGATGTAGGCGGAGACGCGCTCCCACACGTGCAGCGCCCACGAGCGGACCGCCGGGAGGTGGTAGCTCGGCAGCTCCATGACAAACGGCGTCGGGCGGCCGGCGAAGAGCTTCGTCTTCTTGAGCATGATGCCCGACGCGATGACCGCGACCACGCCCAGGAAGTAGAAGAGCGGCGCGATCCACGCGGCCTCGGCGGTGCCCACCATGGCGCCCATGAGCAGCGCGATGATGGGGAGCTTCGCGCCGCACGGGATGAACGTCGTGGTCATGACGGTCATGCGGCGGTCGCGCTCGTTCTCGATGGTCTTCGTGGCGAGCACACCGGGAACGCCGCAGCCCGTGGAGACGAGCATGGGGATGAAGCTCTTGCCCGAGAGGCCGAAGCGGCGGAACACGCGATCCATCACGAAGGCGACGCGCGCCATGTAGCCGCAGTCCTCGAGGAAGCTGAGCAGCACGAAGAGGACGAACATCTGCGGGATGAAGCCGAGCACCGCGCCCACGCCGGCGACGATGCCGTCGAGCACGAGGCTCTGCACCAGGTCGCTCGCGCCCGCGGCGGTAAGCCAGCCCTCGATGACGCTGGGGATGGACGGGAAGCTCTGGCCGAAGAGCGTGAAGCCCTCGCCGAAGAGGTTGTCGTTCACCCAATCCGTGCCGGCGGTGCCGATGGCGCCCGACGAGGTGGCTATGAAGTAGACCCCGAACATGATGGCGATGAAGATCGGCAGGCCGAGGATGCGGTTCGTGACGATGCGGTCGATCTTCTCGGAGGTGCTCATGCGCGCGGGCGCCTTCTTCACGCATTCGTCCATGAGGTGCGCGATCTGCGCGTAGCGCTCGCTCGCGATGATGGACTCCGCGTCGTCATCGCAATCGCGCTCGCACCGCGCCACGAGCGCCTCGACGCGCGCGGCCGCCTGCGCGGGCAACTTGGCCTGGGCCGCCGTGGCCTCGTCGCGCTCGAAAAGGTGCACCGCGAGGTAGCGGCGCCGGCTATCGGGCACGGATGCGGGGAGCTCCGCCTCGATGTGCTCGATCGCGTCCTCGATGGCCGCATCGAAGGCCAGGCGCTTCGCCTTGCCCGGATGCGCGGCCGCGTGCCGCGCCTTCCCGATGAGCTCGTCGATGCCGGTCCCGCGCAGCGCGGAGACCATGACGACGGGCACCCCGAGGCGCGCCGAGAGGGCGCGGACGTCGATCTTGTCGCCGCCCTTCTCCAGCAGATCCGCCATGTTGAGCGCCACGACCACAGGGAGCCCCGTCTCGATGACCTGGAGCGCCAGGTACAGGTTGCGCTCGAGGTTCGTGGCGTCGAGCAGCTGGATCACCACATCGGGCTCGCCGCTCATGAGGTAGTCGCGGCTCACGCGCTCCTCCGGGCTGTAGGGGGAGAGCGAGTAGATGCCGGGCAGGTCGGTCACGGTCACGCTCTTGTCGCGCGAGAGCCGGGCCTCCTTCTTCTCCACCGTCACGCCGGGCCAGTTGCCCACGTAGCCGTTCTGGCCGGTGATGAGGTTGAAGAGCGTGGTCTTTCCGCAGTTGGGGTTGCCCGCCAACGCGATATGGAGCTGTGAAGCTGCCATACTGTCCTTCTTTCTTGGGGCAGGCCCTCGCCGAATGGGTTGGTTGGGGACGTGTTCCTTTCAACCCCTTTCAACCCATGTTTCCGCTGGCCGCCCCTGGCTTTGAAACTTCTTCAGTTGCCGAGTCGCGCCGGTTTCGACATATCGGAGACGGGCGTAGCGCCGCCCGCACCGATCTGATCAAAATGTTATATAACGCTAACTCTGCCAGTACAATAAAAGCGCCACCAGGCGCCAACGTGCGCTACTGCACCTCGACGATCGCCGCTTCCTCCTTGCGGATCGAAAGCGCGTACCCGCGCACGGCGATCTCGACCGGGTCTCCCAGCGGGGCAACCTTCACGACCGTGAACGGCGTGCCCTTGATGAGCCCCAGATCCATGAGATGGCGCCGCAGCGCGCCCTCGCCATGGAGCTTGACGACCGTGGACGAATCGCCCACCTGCACATCTCCCAGCGTTTTCATCGCATACCCCCTTTCCAGTTCCCCTATCGCCACCCCGCCCTGGCAGCAGCGCCGCCCGGGGCGCCCGCCGGCAGGCACTCCCCTGCTCAGGCTTCCCGCGGCATCGCAGGGCGGGGCGCGCGGCTATGCGGTCAAGACGTGCGCGGCGACCTTCGCATCGAGGCCGAGCCGCGCGCCCTTGACGAGCACGATGATGTTGCCGCCGCCCGACGTCACCACGTGCACGCCGGCGCCCTCGACGAACCCCAGGTTCGCGAGGTGCCGCTTGATGGAATCGTTTCCGCGCACGCGCACGACGGTGACGTCGTCGCCCCCGCGCACCAGGGAAAGCGGAAGCGCCGACGCGATCGAACCTCCCAGCATGCCCACCCCTTCGTCTTGCCGCATCTACGTGGCGAAGCAAACGAGCCGCGAGCTGCCCGGCTGCCGAGGAGAGAAGAAACCGTCGGGGCACGCACGCTCATTTGTTCACCTAAGTAAACTATCACGATGCGCGGTGGATGTGAAGTAAAAATTAGCCTTTTCTAACAATTTAAAGCGAGGCGTGCGGCACGCGACATGGCGACCCGCGGAAGCGCGCGAACACCCGCTGCGCGCTCCGCATTTCCGCTGCATACGCGAGCGGGGCAGCCATCCGGTATCGGACGACTGCCCCGCGTTCAGTTTCGCCTCATTCGGCCGATCGGCGCGCCCAGCCTACTCGATGCGCAGGCCCACCTCCTTGAGCTGCGCCATGCTCACCTCGCTGGGTGCGGCGCTCATGAGGTCGCTGCCGCTCGACGTCTTGGGGAACGCCATGACATCGCGGATGGAATCGCAGCCCGCGAGCAGCATGCACACGCGGTCGAGACCGAGCGCGAAGCCGCCCATGGGCGGGGCGCCGAAGGTGAGCGCCTCCATGAGGAAGCCGAACTGCTCCTTGGCGCGCTCCTCCGTGAAGCCGAGCATCTCGAGGATGCGCAGCTGCAGCTCGGGGTCGTGGATGCGCATGCCGCCGCCACCGGCCTCGAAGCCGTCCATCACGAAGTCGTACGTGCGACTGCCCACGGAGAGCGGGTCGCTCTCGAGCCGCTCGATGTCCGCCTCGACCGGCTGGGTGAAGGGCTGGTGCTCGGCGGCGTACGCCTTGCGCTCCTCGTCCCAGTGGAAGAGCGGGAAGTCCACGACCCACAGGAAGTCGTGGCCCTCGCGCGGCACGTCGAGCGCGTCGGCCATGTGGCAGCGCATGCCGCCCAGGATCTCGTCGGAGGCGAGGCGCGGGCCGGCGGCGAACATCACGAGGTCGCCGGGCTCCACATCGCAGCGGCGGCGCAGCTCGGCCATCTCCTCGTCGCTGAAGAACTTCACGATCGGGCTGTTCATGGAGCCGTCCTCGCGGAAGGCGATCCATGCGAGGCCCTTGGCGCCGAAGGTCTCGGCCACCTTGGCGAGCTTGTCGATCTGCGCGCGCGGCCACGTGCCGGCGCCTTTGGCGTTGAGCGCCTTCACCACATGTCCCTCGGTGTTCGCGGCGCTCGAGAACACCTTGAACGCCGAGCCCTTGAACACGTCGGTGAGGTCGATGAGGTGCATGCCGTAGCGCGTGTCGGGCTTGTCGGTGCCGTAGGTGTCCATGGCGTCCCAGTAGGAGATGCGGCGCAGCGGCGTGGGCATCTCGACGCCCACCTGCGCGAACGCGTCGGCGAGCACGTCCTCGAGCGCGCCCATGACGTCGTCCTGGGTCACGAAGCTCATCTCGATGTCGACCTGGGTGAACTCGGGCTGGCGATCGGCGCGCAGGTCCTCGTCGCGGAAGCACTTCGCCACCTGGTAGTAGCGCTCCACGCCGCCCACCATGAGCAGCTGCTTCAGGAGCTGCGGGCTCTGCGGCAGGGCGTAGAAGCTGCCTGGCTGCAGGCGGCTCGGCACGATGAAGTCGCGCGCGCCCTCGGGCGTGGACTTGAAGAGCGCCGGCGTCTCGACCTCGGTGAACGCTCGGTTGTGCAGCGCCGAGCGGATGGCGAACGTGAAATCGCTGCGCAGCTGGATGCGGTGCGCCATCTCGGGACGGCGAAGGTCGAGGTAGCGGTACCGCAGGCGCGTGTCCTCGGCGGTCTCGATGCGGTCCTCGATCTGGAACGGCGGGGTCTTGGAGCGGCCGAGCACCTCGGCGCGGTCGACGAGCACCTCGATCTCGCCGGTGGGGAGCTTGGCGTTCACCGTCTCCTCGTCGCGGGCGATGACCGTGCCGTGCACGAGGATGGGCCACTCGGGGCGCATGGTCTCGGCGATGTGGAACGCCTCGCCGCCCGCGTGCTCGGGGTCGAAGGTGCACTGGGTCATGCCGGTACGGTCGCGCAGGTCGCAGAAGATGAGCCCGCCGTGGTCGCGGCGGCGCCACACCCAACCGGTGAGCGTGACCTCCTCGCCGATGTTCTCGCGGCGCAGCTCGCCTGCGGTGCGGGTGTGCATGGAGTGGATGTTCGCGGGGTTCGTCGCAGCCGATGCGGCCGCAGCCTGGGTCTCTGCCACAGGATCCTCCTTTTCATCTGTGCCGTCCCGTGCCGGAACGGACGGCTTCGTACAGACCGCCGAGCCTGCGTAGACCGCGCAGCTCAGCGCACGAGGCAAAATGGTACCAGCTTGCCGCCGGAGCCGCCACCGCCCGCGCGCGTTCTATAAATGTTTACATCGCGGCAAAGGCCGGAGTCGGTATCGCGCAACGGCCGTTGCGCCCATCCCGCGGGCTCGCGCGCACGCCGATGCAGGTTGAGGTCGCAGGCCGGCTGGCCGCGGGAGCACTTTTTTCCTACCAGAATCGAAAACGTGGTGATGGAATTCAGATATGCACGATGCGAAGCGCGATATTGGCCCCACGGCACCCCCGAGAGCGGCTTCCGGCTGTCCGCACGCAAGCGAATCCTGGGAAAATGTCTACGCCCGCGCGCCGAACCTGCTCGCGAAGCCTCGTTCCCCCATCCCGAATCGCGCATATCTGAATTCCATCACCACAAAACGGCCCTGGGAGCCTAAAAACTGCGCGCACCTATGCCCCTCGCGTTCCAAAACACCTCCCGGCAGCGCCGCCGCTGTCTCAAACCTGCATAATCTGAGAGAATCAGCACGGATATCCCGCGTGAAAAGGGGCGATACACATGAGATGGCTCGGTGTCGACGGCGGCGGAACCAAGACCGCGTTCACCCTGTACAGCGAGCAACTGCGCCCGCTCGACCGATTCGAGCTCCCGACCTGCCATTACGCGCAGGCGGGTTACGAGGGCATGTGGCGCGTGCTCGAGGAGGGCGTGCGGCGCGCCGAGGACCTGGGGCTGCTCGGCGACTCGTGGGGCATCGGCTTCGGTATCTGCGGTTACGGCGAGGGTGCCGAGTCGAGCGCAGCCATCGAGGACGCGGTGCGGGCGGCAGCGGGAGCGCACCCGTTTTCCCTCGTCAACGACGTGGAAAGCGCCTGGGCTGCCGGCCTTGGCATGCAGGACGGCATCGTCATCATCGCAGGTACCGGCTCCATCGCCTATGGCGTGAACGGCGACCGTTCCATGCGCTGCGGAGGCTGGGACTACGAGCTGGGCGACGAGGGGTCGGGCGGCTGGCTCGGCAAGGAGCTGCTGCGCGCGTTCACCCGCCAGAGCGACGGCCGCGAACCTGCGGGCGCGATCCTCGAGCTCGTGCGCCGCGAGCTTGACCTTGCCAACGACTTCGAGATCATCGGGTTTGCGCAGGAAGCCATGGGCGACCGGTCGCGCATCTCCGCGCTCGCGCCCCTTGTAGGCGAGGCCGCGCGCCTGGGCGACCAGAGCGCGCAGCGCATCCTCGAGCGCGCCGCGCAGGAGGAGGCCGAGATGGTTGCGGCCATCATGCGGGGAATCTTCGAGCCCGCTGAGCAGCGCGAACAACGCGAAAGCGCCGCCTCGAGCCCCGAACCGGCGCGAACCGCGCCCCGCGTCCCCGTCACCTACGTCGGCGGGACGTTCAAGATGGGAGCGGCGATCCTGGAGCCCCTCGCCGCCGCGCTTCCCGAGCGCTGCGAGCTCGTGAGCCCGCTCCACGAACCGGATCTGGGCGCCTGCCTGCTGCTCCAACGGGAGCTCGGCCTCAAGTAGCGAAGGGTGTGCCGGACGGCAGGAAGGAAGGGGAACCGTCCGGCACCTATGGAGGAAATCACTGTATTCCGCGCGAAGGCTACCCGGCGCGTAGCCGCCGCGCGCGAAGGATGCCCGGCTCGCGGCGACACCGCACCCGAGGCAACCGCACCCGCAGCAGCCCCGCGCCCGCAGCTACTGAGCGTCCGCGGCGTCGGGCTCGGCGGCGGCGCGCTCGCGGGCGCCCGTCACGCGGAAGATCGCCCAGTCGGCGATGCGCACGGCGTCGTCGCCCATGCGCTCGAAGTACTTCGCCACCATGAGCAGCTCGGGCAGGTACTTCGCGCTCGTCTCGCTCGACTTGATGAGGTCGATGACCACGCCCTCGGCCGCGAGGTACACGTCGTCCACGTCGTCGTCCATGGCGAACACGCCGCGCGCCTTCTCCACATCGCTCGTGCGGAACGCCTCGACGGCGTCCTCGAGCATGGTGGCCACGCGCTCGGAAGCGAAGGACAGGTGGTCGCCGAGCTTCTCGGTGACCTCGGCGGGCAGGATCTGCGCGAGCTCCGCCACGTCGCGCGCCTTGTCGTCGATGTGCGACAGGTCGGACACCAGGCGGAACGACCCGCTCACGAAGCGCAGGTCGCCGGCTACGGGCTGCTGGAGCAGCATGATGTCGAAGCAGATGTCCTCGATGAGCGCGCGCTGGCGCCGCGCCGGCTGGTCGCCCGCGAGCACCGACTCGATCGCCTGCTTGTCGCCCGCGAGCGCCTGCGCGAGCGCGCGCACGTCCTCGGCGGTCTTCGCCGCGAAGCGCCCGAGCGCCTCGTCGATGTCCTCGAGCTGTTTCAGGAATTCACTGCGCGTTGCAACCATTAGCTGAACCTTCCCGTGAGATAGTCGTTGGTGAGCTTCTCCTTGGGGTTGGAGAAGAGCTCCTTGGTGGGGCCAGCCTCGATGAGCTCGCCCAGGTAGAAGAAGCACGTCTTGTCGGCGACGCGCGCGGCCTGCTCCATGTTGTGCGTGACCACCACGACCGTGTGGTCCTCGGAGAGCTGCATCATGAGCTCCTCGATCATCGAGGTCGAAATGGGGTCGAGCGCCGAGGTGGGCTCGTCCATGAGCAGGACGGACGGGTCCGTGGCGAGCGCGCGGGCGATGCACAGGCGCTGCTGCTGGCCGCCCGAGAGCCCAAGACCGCTCTTGCCCAGGTCGTCCTTGACCTCGTCCCAGAGCGCGGCGCGCGTGAGGCAGCGCTCGAGGACCTCGTCCTCTTCCGCGCGGCTCATGCGCCCCATGCGGCGCGGCCCGTACAGCACGTTGTCGCGGATGCTCATGGGGAACGGGTTGGGATGCTGGAACACCATGCCCACGTACACGCGCAGGGCGTTGGCGTCCATCTGGAAGATGTCCTCGCCGGCGAAGGCGATGGTGCCCTCGGTGCGCACGGTCTCCACGAAGTCGCACATGCGGTTGAACGTGCGCAGCAGCGTGGACTTGCCGCAGCCGGAGGGGCCGATGAACGCCGTAGCGCGGTTCTCGGGAATCTCGAGCGAGATGTGCTTGAGCGCTTGGAAGTCGCCGTACCACAGGTTGAAGTCGCGGATGGAGATCATGCTCCCCACGCCCTCGATGCTGCGGTGGACGTCCTCGTTGATCGTCGTATCCATATGGTTCTCCATCAGCCGAACCTACCCGTCAGATAATCGGAGAGGCGCTGGTCGCGCGGCGCCGAGAAGATCTGCTGCGTGGTGCCCGTCTCCACCATGTCGCCCACGTAGAAGAAGGCGGTGCGGTCGCTCACGCGGCCGGCCTGCTGCATGTTGTGGGTCACGATGATCTGGCAGAGCCCCGTGTCGCAGAGCTGGCGGATCGTCTCCTCGATGGTGTACGTCGAGATGGGGTCGAGCGCGGAGCACGGCTCGTCATAGAGCACCACGTCCGGCTTCATGGCGAGCGTGCGGGCGATGCACAGGCGCTGCTGCTGGCCGCCGGAGAGCGCGTGCGCGCTCTGCTTGAGCTTGTCCTTGACCTCGTCCCAGAGCGCGGCCTGGCGCAGGCTCGTCTCCACGAGCTCGTCCTCCTCGTCTTTGCCGTGGAGGCGCCCATGCTTCTTGGGCGCGAAGAGGATGTTCTCGCGGATGGACTTGCGGAAGGGCGTGGGCTGCTGGAACACCATGCCGATGGACTTGCGCAGCTCGAAGAGGTTCTCCTTGGGCGTGTTGATGTCACGCCCGTGGTAGAAGATCTGCCCGCCGATCTTGCAGCGCGGGATCTCGCGGTTCATGAGGTTGAGGCAGCGCAGGAACGTGGACTTGCCGCAGCCCGAGGGGCCGATGAGCGCCGTCACCTCGCCCGCGCGGAACTCGAGGTTCGTCTTGTGGAGCGCCTCCTTGGTGAGGTCGTAGGTGACGGTCACGTCCTGCGTGCGCAGGAGCACGTCTGACGCGGCGGCAGCGGACGCGGCCTGGCCCGTGGCGGATGCGCCCCCGTAGACAGCCTGCTGGTGTGCGGTATCGGTCATTCTGCGGTCAACCTCCTCGCGAGGAACTTGCCCAGCACGCGCGCGAGCACGTTGAACAGCAGCACGCACACGATAAGCACCGTCGCGGTGCCCCACACGATCTCGGCCGAGCCGGGCGTGGGCTCGGAGGTGAGGCGCCAGATGTAGACCGCGAGCGTGCAGGCGGGGCGGAAGATGTTGAAGGGATTCGTGGGGCTCATGAGGTCCGTGCTCGCGAAGTTGAGGCGCGAGGGCGCGGAGCCCGAGGTGAAGATGAGCGCGGCGGCCTCGCCGAACACGCGGCCCGCCGAGATGACGATGCCCGTGACGATGGCCGGCATGGCGGCGGGCAGCAGCACGTTCACCGTGGTCTCCCAGCGCGTGAGTCCCATGGCGAGCGCCGCGTCGCGCTGGCTGCGCGGCACGTCCTCGAGCGCCTGCTGGATGGTGCGCACGAGGATGGGGATGTTGAACATGGTGAGCGCCACGGCGCCGGAGATGATCGAGATGCCCCAGCCCATCACCACGACGAAGAAGAGCGAGCCGAACATGCCCACGACGATGGAGGGCAGGCTGGAGAGCGTCTCGATGGCCGTGGAGGCGGCGGAGGTGACCCAGTTGTCGGGCGCGTACTCCACGAGGAAGATCGCGCCGCCGAGCGAGATGGGCACCGAGATGAGCAGCGTGATGATCAGCATGTAGAACGAGTCGAACAGCTGGTAGAGGATGCCCGAGACCTCGGCCGAGGAGGGGTTGGTGAGGAAGCCCGGCGTGAGCGCCGTGCCGCCACCGCGCACCAGGATGTAGAGGATGATGCCGGCAAGCAACAGCAGCACGAAGGCCACGATGGCGGTCAGGATGCCCGTGGCGATCTTGTCCTGGCGGCCGATGCGCTTGACGTGCGCGCTCAGGTCGCGGCGCGCGCCGGCGGCGGGAGCCTGCGCGGTTGCGGTGCGATTATCCATGTTGCTTCGCCCCCTTGCGGCCGATGAGGTGGATGATGAGGATGAACACGAGCGACATGACGAGCAGGATGAGGCCGAGCGACCACAGCGCATGGTAGAACTCGGTGCCGCTCACGGCGTTGTTGAGGCCGGAGGTGAGGGTGGCCGTGAGGGTCGAGGCCGGCGAGAGCAGGCCGGTGGGCATGTTGCGCTCCACGCCGCCGATGACCATCTGCACGGCGAGTGTCTCGCCGAAGGCGCGGGTCATGCCCAGGATGACGGCCGTCATGATGGAGGGCGTGGCGCTTTTCAGCACGACGTGCCACACGGTCTGCCAGCGCGTGCACCCGAGCGCGTACGAGCCCTCGCGGTACTCGTTCGGCACGGCACGCAGCGCGTCGATGGAGAGCGTCGTCACGGTGGGCAGGATCATGACCGCGAGCACGATGGACCCGGAGAGGATGCCCGCGCCCGTGCCGGCCGCCGCGCCGAAGATCGCGCGCATGGCCGCGTTCACCACGTAGAGACCGAGCACGCCGTAGACGACGGAGGGGATGCCCACGAGCAGCTCGACGAGCGGCTGGAACACCCGGGTACCGAACCCGGGGGCGACCTCGACCACGAACATGGCCGAGCCGAGGGCGATGGGCAGCGCGATGATGGTGGAGAGCAGCGTGACGGAGAACGAGCCCACGATCATGGGCAGCGCGCCGTACATATCCTGCTCAGGGATCCAATGCGTCCCCGTCAGGAACGCGATGGGGTCGAAGCCGTCTACGAAAAACGTGGTCAGGCCCTGCTGGGCAACCATGAAGATCAGGGTGAGCACCACGAGGGCCACGAGGGCGACGCACGCGCCCGTGATGGTGAGCCCGATGTTCTCAAGACGGCGTTTCGGCATGACCTTTGCCATGTGACGCCTTTCTCAACAGGTGAAGGGGCACCTCGCGCGAACGAGAGGCGCCCCGCAGCTTACGATTCGAGCCGATATGCCGGGCTCACGCTACTCGACGGGCGTGACGTTGCCGTCGACGTCCTTCTTGACCTTCATGTTGCTCACCGGGATGAAGCCCTGGTCGATGACGGTCGTGGACTGGATGTCCTCGGACATGATGAAGTCGATGAACGCCTTGGTGATGGCGGCCGTGGACTCGTCCTCATCGGAGCGGGTGTACATGTGCTCGTAGGCCCAGATGTTGAAGTCGCCGCTCTCGACGTTCTCCTGCGTGGGCTCGACGCCGTCGACGGAGAGCGCCTTGATGCCGTCGTTGGTGTCGTAGTAGTTGAAGGCGACGTAGGAGATGGAGCCCTCGGTGGCAGCGACCTGCTCGACCACGGTGCCCGAGGAATCGACCTCGGCGACGGGGGTGAAGTCGGCCGGGACCTCCTTGCCCTGGAGCACGGCGGCCTCGAAGGTGGCGCGGGTGCCCGAGCCGGCCTCGCGGTTGATCACGTTGATGGTGCCGGCGGTGCCGCCCACCTCGGACCAGTCGGTGATCTCACCGGTGAAGATGCCGGCGAGCTGCTCGGTGGTGATGTCGTCGATGTCGACGTTGGCGTTCACGATCGGGCCCATGCCCACGATGCAGACCTGGTTGTCGACGAGGTTCTCGAGCTGGGACTCGTCATCGACCTTCTCCTCGGCGAACACGTCGGAGCGGCCGATCTGGAGGGAACCATCCACGATGCCGGAGATGCCGTCGCCCGAGCCGCCGCCGGAGATGGCGATGGACACGTCGGGGTTGTCGATGTAGAACTCCTCGGCCACGGCCTCGACGAGGGGCTGGAACGAGGTAGCGCCACCGCAGTTGATGGTACCGGAGAGGGCAGCTGCATCGCTACCGGCGGCGGAGCCGGCAGAGGTCTGGGTGCCGCCGCAGCCAGCAAGGCCGAGGCCGGCGAAGGCGGCGGCGCCGCCCGCGAGGCCGAGGAACGAACGACGGGTGCACGAGGTGTTCAACATGAATGATTCTCCTTCCAGAATCTTGCACACGACTGATTCGCGGACTCGTGGGTGGGAGCCCGCGCTCGTCGATGTGCAATGTACTGCGCAAACGGCGCCGCCTCGTGCTCGCGCGCAGGTTATTACCGGGGTCTTATGAAACATTACGCAGGGTGAACGGCAGGTTTACGCATTGTTTACAAAAGGGCGCGCATGTAAAGGCGGGCGGGATACGTGGCGGTTTTCAGCGCTCCCAGAGAGGCTGCCCAACCCAAAATGCGCGAAACGAGCG
>CAPI01000118.1 GCA_000333815.1 [Collinsella] massiliensis | reverse complement strand
TGGGGCCGTCGGCCGCAGCGCCCTCCGGAGCCGCGGCGGACACCGTCCCGGTGCCGCCCGGCTTCGTGGTCGCCGACTCCTTGAGCTGCGTCATGATGTCGTCATAGGAGAGCTCGAGCGAGCGGAGCGCCTCCGCGGCGACGCCCTCCTCTTCCTTCGCGAGCGCGAGCAACAGGTGCTCGGTGCCCACGTTCGTGGTTCCCAGCGCGACCGCCTCCTGCTTCGCGATCGACATGACGCGGCGCGCGCGGTCGGTGAATCTCTCTAACATGCGTAAAACCTCTGCTGTGCTCTGACGATATGTCACACGGATGACGCAGCCGACACGCTGCGCATCCTCCTTGTTTACCCAAAGGCGTCACATCGTAACACAACGCATGGAGAAGCGCTGGGGCACCCTCCCCTAGCGGGCGACGGGCTCGGCGAGCACCGTGCCCTCGGGGAACGCACTGCGGAACGCGAAGCGCGAGAGGGGGCCGGCGATGAGCAGGTTCCACGGAAGTGCTGCGATGAAGTTGAACGGGATGTTCCCCAGCCAGATCGCGGGGATCATGGCGATGTCGCCCGTGTGGGTCACGGCCTCGACCGCGCCGTAGAGCGACATGAAGAGCACCATGGGGAAGACCATCATGGTGCTCACGGCGAGCATGATGGCGAACGGGGCGCTCTTGCCAGGCGTGACCAAGAAGCGGAAGGCGAACCACTTGGCGAAGCGGCTCGCCACCAGCACGTCGAGCGCCATGGCCACGAGGTAGGCGGGCGGGAAGCCCAGCCACGCCTCGGCGACGACGCCCAGATCGAGCTGCCAGCCGTGCACGCGGGCGACGTTGTAGACGGACATGCCCATCACCATGCAGAAGCACATGATGACGGTGAAAATGAGGCTCTCTCGCTTGTTCTGGGGCATCGGGGACATCAATCCTCTCTGAATCGGGTCGTATCGGGCGCCGCCTGCGGTTCTCTGCGAAACGACCGTTCGCCGGTCAAAACCGACCGTTTGCGGCGCTCTGCCACTCTAGCGGAAGAGGCCGCCCCCTCGTAAGCGAAAAGTTTATGGAGATGCGCGCGGCGGCGCGGGCACCCGCCCCCACCAGCGCCGCGAGCACGAGCCTCCAAGATACGGGGAAGCCCCCGGCGCGTTCCCCTGGGCGTCCCGGCCGCGAGGCGATGCCCCGTAGCGAGGACGAGCGAAGGAGAGGCGCCGAGGGCTTCCCGATCGGAGTCAAACGCTCGCGCGATTAGTACATGCCGCCGCCCTGCGCGTTGGCCGTGGCCGCCGCGATGGCGTCTTCGAGCGCGGTGTTCTTCGGCACGTCGGTCACGGTCGCCTCGGTGATGAGGATGAGCGAGGCCACGGACGCGGCGTTCTGCAGCGTGGTGCGGGTGACCTTGACCGGGTCGAGCACGCCCATCTTGATCATGTCGCCCCACTCGCCGTTGGCGGAGTTCAAGCCCTCGCCCGCGGGCAGGGTCGCGACCTTGTCCACCACGACGGCGCCCTCGAAGCCGGCATTCTTCGCGATGGTGGCCACGGGCGCGGTGAGCGCCTTCTTCACGATCTCGATGCCGATCTTCTCCTCGGGGTCATCGTAGGCGATGCCGTCGAGCGCGGGGATGGCGTCCATGAAGGCCACGCCGCCGCCGGCGACGATGCCCTCCTCGACGGCCGCGCGGGTCGCCTGCAGGGCGTCCTCGACGCGGTGCTTGATCTCCTTGAGCTCGGTCTCGGTCGCAGCGCCCACCTTGATGACGGCCACGCCGCCGGAGAGCTTGGCCAGGCGCTCCTGGAGCTTCTCGCGGTCGAAGTCGGAGTCGGTGTGCTCGAGCTCGGCCTTGATCTGCGCCACGCGGGCCTCGATGGCCTCCTTGGAGCCACCGCCGTCGACGATGGTGGTGTTGTCCTTGGTGACGGTGACGGACTTCGCGGTACCGAGCATGTCGGGCATGATGTCCGCGACCTTGATGCCCAGCTCATCGAGGGCAGCCTGGCCGCCGGTGAGGGCGGCGATGTCCTCGAGCATGCGCTTGCGGCGGTCGCCGTAGCCCGGTGCCTTCACCGCGACGACCTGGAGCGCGCCGCGGATCTTGTTGAGCACGAGCGTGGGCAGCGCCTCGCCGTCGATGTCCTCGGCGATGATGAGCAGGCCCTTGCCGGAGCGCTGCACGGCCTCGAGCACGGGCATGATGTCCTGCACGTTCGAAACCTTCTGGTCGGTCATGAGGATGTAGGGGTCGCGGAGCGTGGCCTCCATGCGGTCGTTGTCGGTGACGAAGTACGCGGAGACGTAGCCCTTGTCGAACTGCATGCCCTCGACGGTGTCGATGGTGATGTCGAAGGTCTGGGAGTCCTCGACGGTGATGACGCCGTCCTTGCCCACGACGTCCATGGCGTCGGCGATCTTCTCGCCGACCTTCGGGTCGCCGGCGGAGATGGTGCCGACGGACGCGATCTGCTCCTTGGTCTCGACGGGCTGCGCCTGCTCCTTCATCGCGGCCACGGCGGCGTTCACGGCCTTCTCGATGCCGCGGCGGATGGCGAGCGGGTTGGCGCCGGCGGCCACGTTGCGCAGGCCGTCGTTCACGATGGCCTGGGCGAGCAGGGTCGCGGTGGTGGTGCCGTCACCCACGGTGTCGTTGGTCTTGGTGGCGACCTCCTTCACGAGCTGGGCGCCCATGTTCTCGATGGGATCCTCGAGCTCGACCTCCTTGGCGACGGAGACGCCGTCGTTGGTGATGGTCGGCGCGCCGAAGGAGCGCTGCAGGGCGACGTAGCGGCCCTTGGGGCCCATGGTGACGGTCACGGCGTCGGCGAGCTTGTTGACGCCCTTGGCGAGCTTGGCGCGAGCCGTGGTATCGAAGGTAATATCCTTAGCCATTGTGTTCTTCCTCCAACTGACGATGCTGCATAGAGCCTATGCAAGCGGATGGTTCGGCCTGAGCGGCGACGCTTACTCGACGACGGCGTAGATGTCGTCGGCGCGCATGAGGAGGTAGTCCTCGCCGTCGATCTTGACCTCGTTGCCGCCGAACTTGCCGTAGATCACGGTGTCGCCGGGCTTGACGTCGATGGGCATGCGCTCGCCCTTGTCGTTGAGCTTGCCGGCGCCGACGGCGACGACCTCGCCGCGCTGCGGCTTCTCCTGCGCGTTGCTCGCGATGTACAGGCCGGTCGCGGTCTTCTGCTCCGCAGGCTCCGGCTTGATCAGGACGCGATCACCAAGCGGCTTCAGACTCATACAGGGTTCCTCCTTCGTCGGTTGCGCGAGCGCACGCGGGCCCGCAGCACCATTCCGTTACGTACGCTGTGAATAGTACCCAGCCGCGAGAACTTATACAACTCCATAGCAAAAAATCTTATGATTCGACACTTAGATTTTATGAGTGCCCCCGCGCCGCCATGTAAAATTACCCCAGGGGTATTTTTACATGGCCTCGTAGACGCAGCGACCGCCTACGTAGGTGGCGAGCACGCGCGTGGCCTGGATCTCGTCCGGTGCGCAGGCGGTGAGGTCGCGGTCGAGCGCTACGAAGTCGGCGAACTTGCCGGGCTCGAGGCTCCCCAGCTCGCGCTCGCGGCCGGCGGCGCACGCGCTCCCGAGCGTGTAGTTCCCCAGCGCCTGCGCCATGGGGATGCGCTCGCTCGGCAACCAGCCGCCCGCGGGCTCGTGCGTCACCGGATCCTGGCGCGTCACCGCCGTATAGAGCACGTTCATGCTGGTCACGGGCGTGATGGGCGAATCGGTGCCGAAGGCCTGCTGAACGCCCGCGCGCGCATACGTCGCGAACGGCCACATGATGCGCGCCCGCTCCTCGCCCAGGTCGCGCTCGGGGCCGCCCGGGTCGAGCGTGATGTGGCACGGCTGCGACGAGGCGACGATGCCCAGATCGTGCAGGCGGGCGATGTCGCCGGGCAGCAGGTTCTCGAGATGCTCCAGGGTGTTCCTCCCCTGCGTGGGTAGGCCGAAGCGCGCCCGCGCCTCCTCGAAGATGTCGAGCGCCGCGTGGATGGCGCCGTCACCGATGGTGTGGATGCGCACCGCGTGCCCCCGCTCGGCCGCTGCCAGCACGAGCGCGCGCATGCGCTCCGCACTCACCGTGAGGTGTCCCCGGTCGCCGGGGTAGCGCGGGTTCGCGTACGGCTCGGTAAGGTAGGCGGTGTGCTGGCTCGACACGCCGTCGAAGAACTGCTTGAAGCCCGGCGCCTTGATGAGCGGGCTCGCGTCGGGCGCGCCGTAGCGCTCCTGCAGCCGCTCGAGGCGGGACATGTCGTCGAGCAGCGTCGGGAACAGGTGCGCGCGCAGGGTGAGCGCGCCGCGCGCGTCGAGCGCCTCGTAGATGTCCTCGCGGATGAAGTCGCAGCCGGGCAGCGGCATGAGCGACATGTCGCAGATCGAGGTGATGCCCTGCTCGGCCATGCGCGCCATCTGCTCGGTGTAGGCGCGCTCGAAATCGGCCTGGCTGAGCCACTCGAGCAGGCGCGGTTGGAGCTCCATGGCCGCCGCCTCGCGGATGACGCCCGTGAGCTCGCCCGACGCGTCGCGGTCGTAGATGCCGCCCGCCGGGGGCTCGGAGTCGCGCGTGATGCCGAGCTCCTCGAGCGCGCGGCTGTTCAGCCAGAGCGTGTGGCCGTCGCCCGAGCACATGGCGCAGGGGCGGTCCGGGAACGCCTCGTCGAGCGAGCGCTTCGTGGGCGGCACCGGCGGGTCCCAACGGTAGTCGCGCCAGCCCTGCGTGACCACCCACGCGCCCTCGGGCAGCGTCGCAGCGAACTCGCGCGTGCGCGCCACGAGCTCGGCCTCGCTCTCACCCATGTGCATGAGCACGAAGGGCGAGTTGTAAACCGCCGTGTGGAAGAAGTGCAGGTGGGCGTCGTGGAAACCGGGGCAGATGAAGCGGTCGCCGAAATCCACGACCGGGGTGGCCGCCGGGCATGCGGCGATGACGTCATCCGGAGCGCCCACGTGCGCGATGCGCCCGGCCTCATCCACCGCGAACGCGAGCTCGCGCGGGGCGGTGCAGGAGCGCTCCGCCGTGAACACCCGCTTCGAACGTACGATGAACTTCATACCATCCGCCTTCCTCGTCGTCCCAAACCGGATTGCTTCGCGCGACGGCATATGCGAACCCGTCTGCCATGCGCCGCGCCCTGATGCGTCGTATGCGCCCGGCTCACCCCAAGCGGGCGAGCAGCTGCGCGCGCTCGGCCTGGTCGCGCGGGCACAGCGGCTCGAGCGCCGGGTCCTCGAGCAGGCGGCGCGCCTCGGCGGCGCCCCGGTGCAGCAGCTCATATTCGGCAAGGCGCAGCTGCGCCGACACGCGGTTCAGGTGGTTGTCCGCATACGTGAGGCGCTTGTACATGCGCTCGGCGTCCTTCCGCGTCCACTGGTCGTGCGGGCGCAACAGCTCCTTGTCGCTCTCGTACATGGTCTCGAGCGGAACCGCCCAGGCAGAGGAGCTCGGCAGCTGGCTGCGCAGCGCCTTCAGCTCGGCGAGCGCCTGCTTCGCGCCCGCCGCGTCGCCGAGCGCGTAGCGGCAGAGCAGCTCGAGGCTCGTCTTGCGGATGCCCAGCTTGTCGTGCTTGTCCCGCTGCTCGACGCCCGCGAGGCGCGCGAGGGCGGCCTCGCGTTCGCCGCAATAGTACTCACAGGTCGCGATGTCGTCCTCGAGCACCGCCTTCGAGCGGGCGCGCTTCGCGCCGCGCAGGGAGCGCTCCAGGACGAGGCGCAGCTTCTCGGGGTCGCAATCGTGCGTGAGGATGCCCATGAGCTCGGTGTACTTGATCGTCGTCCACTTGCGGAACAGCACGACGACGAGCCCGATGGCGAAGATGCCGATCGCATAGAAGAACCAGTTGGAGAACGATGCCGCCACGAACGAGAGCACGCCGATGGCGACCACGCCCGCGATCGAGAGCAGGCGGGCGCGAAGGATGTCCGCGGCGTACGCCCGCGAGCAGGCGTCGGCCGTCATGTCCGCGTAGCGGGTGCGCGCGTCGACCCCGCGCAGCTGGTACTTCCCCATGTGTGTCCTTCCCCATCCCATCGCGCGGCGCGGGCGGCGCCGGGGCGGGCACCGTATCCGGCATCGCGCCCGCCGAGCGCATCTGCCGCCGCGCGTACGTTCCCCGCCCCATTCTACGCCATCCCCGCCGCACCGCCGCCCGCCCCGTCCCCGCGCGTGCTACATTAGTGCGGGCGCCCTTCCCCGCCCCGCGCGGCACCGGGAAGGTCGCAGCCCAGTCAGCATGTAGCAGGCGAGGCACGCACGAGGAGACGGTCATGGCAAGCAAGGCGACCCGCACCATCCAAGCGCTCGGCACGGCGGCCGAGCCCTACATCATCGAGCAGCGCCGCTATTTCCACCGCCACCCCGAGCTGAGCCTCCAGGAGTTCGCCACGACCGAGGCCATCGCCCGCGAGCTCGACGCCATGGGCATCCCCTACGAGCGCCCGCTCGCCACGGGGCTCATCGCCACGCTCGCCGGCACCGCGCCGGACGCCTACCACCCGGACGGCACGCCGCGCCGACGCCTGCTCATCCGCGCGGACATCGACGCGCTCGCCGTCACCGAGCGCACGGGCGAGCCGTTCGCCAGCGAGAACGAGGGCGTCATGCACGCCTGCGGCCACGACTGCCACATCGCCATGCAGCTGGGGGCGCTGCGCATCCTCTCCCAGATGCGCGACGAGCTGCACGGCGAGGTGCGCGCCGTGTTCCAGCCCTCCGAGGAGAACGGCGGCGGGTCCGCGCTCATGATCGACGCCGGCGCGTGCGAGGGGGTCGACGGCGCGTACGCGGCGCACATCTGGAGCGAGGTCGAGACCGGCACCATCTCGTGCGAGCCCGGGCCGCGCATGGCGAACACGGATTGGTTCCGCCTGGACATCCGCGGCACGTCCTGCCACGGCGCCATGCCGCAGCGCGGAGCGGACGCCATCATCGCGGCGGCCGAGATCGTGAACAACCTGCAGACCATCGTGAGCCGCGACCTCAGCCCCTACGAGCCCGCCGTGGTGACGGTGGGCGAGCTGCACGGCGGCACGGCGCGCAACGTCATCGCGGGCACGGCCTACCTCACTGGCACGGTGCGCACGTACAGCAAGGCCGCGCACGAGGCCATGCCCAAGCTCATCGAGCGCATCGCCGTGCACACCGCCGCCGCCCTGGGCGCCGAGGCCGAGCTCACCGACTACACCGTGGCGCACGGCGCGGTGGTGAACGACGAGCGCGCCTCCGCGCGGTGCCGGCAGGCGATCGTCGAGGTGCTCGGCGAGGAGGCCGTGGGGCGCTACCGCGGCACGCTCTCCGGCGAGGACTTCTCGCGCTACCTCGAGCTCGTGCCCGGCGTGCTCGCCTTCGTGGGCACGCGCAACCCCGCCCTCGGGGCCACGTTCGCCCAGCATTCGTGCTTCTACAAGGTGGACGAGAGCGTCCTCGCGAAGGGCGCCATGCTCTGCGCCCAGTACGCCGTCGACTTCCTTGCCGAACATGTAAAATAACCCCAGGGGTATTTTTACATGTTGGGGTGATGTGGCCATGCGTGCCTCCCGTCGTTGCATCCGTATGCTCGCGCTGCTCGTCGGCTGCTTGCTGCTTGCCGGCGGAGCACTCTTCCTCGCGGGTTGCTCGAACCTCGGCGAGTTCGACGCATCGGCCGTGACGCGACAGGCGGAGCGCTACTACGAGCGCAAGTACGGCGAGCGCACGAAGGTGCTCGACATCTGGGAGGACCGCTCGTTCCAGCTCTTCTCCGACCAGTCGAGCGGCAGGGCCTTCTGCACCATGGAGGACGGCTCCACGGTGCTCGTGGATTTCGAAGCGGGCGTCATCGGCGACAACCGGCAGCAGGACGAGATCGTGGCGGCGTACGAGCAGCGCTTCCGCGACGCGCTCGAGGACGGCACGCGGCAGCTCGAAGCGTCCGGGTACACCGTCGACCGCCTGCTCATCAACGGCTCTTCGCCCAACCAAGCGGGGTTTCTCAGCGGGCGCATCTCCCCGTGGACGTGGCAGCGGGACGAGGACGCCGCCGAGCAGACGGGCTCGTTCTTCTATACACGCTATACCGGGGACGAGGACTTCTTCGCGGAGGAGGCGCCGCGCGTCAACCTGGGGTCGCCCGTGGTCTGGGTGGAGCTCAGCGGCCCCCACGCCAGCTATGAGGGCGGGTTCCCCATGGACGTCCCGGAGCAGCCCGAGTGGGTCGAGCCCCTCGACGAGCTGTGCCGCTCGCTGCTTCCGCTCACCGACGGCGACCCGGAGACCAGGGTGCAGGTCTACCAGGCGGGATACCTCGAAGGCGGTGCCGAAGGGTGCGGAAAGCTCGGGGAGCTCAACCCGTTCGGCGCCGCGGACGGGGCGGGCGACTGGCTCATCGTCGACTGGATTCCCCTCGGCCACGGGGTGTACGCCACCTCCGACGAGCCGGGCGTGCGCCTGCGCGCCGACGACCTCTCGCTGCGCGTGGATGCCAATGCCTATACCTTTGACGAACTGCGGGACTCGGGCAGCCTGGTCGAGCGCGAGGGTCGCCCGCTTCAACCCGAGGCCTTCGAGGTCTACCAGCTCGAGCCTGCCGCGGCTGTCTTCTCCTCGGCTCCCTCGGACGTGCAGGAGCACGGCTGGTTCAACATCGCGATCGCCTACGACAACGGCGCGGTGGCAAGCGAGCTCGCGCAGCGTGGCGTCGAGACGCAGGCCCTCTACCCTTCGCTCTACTCCATCGAGCCCAATCCCGCTGCAGCGGAGCACGAGGACGAGCCGCCCTACGAGATCGGCATGATGCGCGCCGAGACGCTCGAGAACGGCTTCCAATACCGCACCGCCACGCTGAGCGCCACCGAGCCGCTGACCCTCGCCCGCATGTAAATTTACCCCAGGGGTATTTTTACATCGCTATTCCTCCAGGCTGCGCACAAGGCTGAGCCGGACGACCTTGAGCTGCACGTCCCCGGTCTTTTCGTCCGCGCACTCCATGCACGCCCACACGTCGTCGACGTCCACGAGCGTGCCGCTCAGGCGCACGGCCCCGATGCCCGCGACGAACTCGTCGAACACGAGGGTGCAGGGCTGCCCCAGGCGGCCTTTCAGCAGCGCGATCAAGCTCGACGTGTGGCGCTCCTCGCCGCCAACGAGCCGGCGGAGGTACTTCTTCGACGGCATCGCCGCGATGAGGTAGACCATCATCGGGAACAGCGCCCAAGCCATGACCTCCATGCGATCACCCCCGCTCCACGACGACGCTCGCCACGTCGGCCGCATCGATGAGCGTCACCACCGGCTGGCTCGCGACCTTGGGGCTGCCCAGGCGGGAGGTCTTCTGCACATAGGACACGCGCAGCCAGCTCTCGGTCACGCCGAGCAGCTCGGCACCCGTCACGGCACCGCGGTCGTCATCGTCCATGAAGCCGATGGTCACGCGCTTGCCCACGAGGCGCTCGAGCACATGGAGGTCGCGATGGGCGCCGCGCCCGGAGCTCACGACGCTCACCTCGTCGTTCGCGAGGTCGTCAAGCGTCACGCCGTAGAGCTTGGCGAGAGCGGCGGCCTTGTCGAGCGCCGGCGCGCCCTGGCCCTGCTCCCAGTTGCTCACCGTCTGGCGCGTGACGTCGATGGCCGAGGCCACCTCCTGCTGGCTCATCCCGCTCCGCTTGCGCAGCGCGAGCAGCTTGTCCTTGATCATGCGGCCTCCTTAACCGGACGGGCGCCCGTTGCGGCGCGGCCCCACCGTGTTCCTCTACATTCCCAGCTCAGACGGTTCCGCGCAAGCAAATGCGCTTGACATCTTGTCAATTTGACCGTGCAGCCCATGTAAAAATACCCCTAGGGTGTTTTTACATGAAACGGGCGGGCAGCCGAGGCCACCCGCCCGCATGTGCAGCAGCTGTAACAAAACCCCTGGGGTGGTTGTACATCAGTCGCGGCGGCCGAAGAGCGCCAGCAGGCGGATGAACACGTTGATGATGTCCAGGTAGAGCTCGATGGCGTACCAGAGCGCGTTGTTGAGCGTGGGCGCCGCCGTGGAGGCGCGGTGCACGTCGTAGCCGATGAAGCCGCAGAAGAGCAGGATCACCACGATGTCCGTCGCGGTCTGCCGCACGCCGAAGATCGCGAGCACGAGCTCGATCACGATGATGGCGAGGAGGCCCGTGAAGAGCACGCCCTGGATGCGTTCGAAGAACCGGGGGAACATGATGCCCGCGGCGCCGAACACGATCATGATGCCGGCGGTCGCGGAGAACGCGACCGAGATGGTCTGCATGTCGTAGGCGGCGAGCACGAGCGAGGTGGTGAACCCGAACGTCAGGGTGAAGATCGCGTAGCCCACGAGGCCGAGCGTGAGGTTATCCTTGGCGCGGCCGATGCTCATCGCGACGATGCCGCCGATGCTCGCCACGAGGCTGCCGATCTGGAACAGCATGGCGTTGCGCATGAAGAACATCAGGAACTCGTAGGTGCCGGTGATGTAGGAGCACGCCGCCATGATGACGAACGAGAGCACCACGAATCCGGTGAGCACGATGTTGTACAGGCGGCGCGAGATGAGCCGCGGGGCGGGGCCCTGCTGGTAGATGGGGCCGCCATATTGCTGGTACTGCTGAGACTGGTACCGTTCGACTTCGTTCATACTTCCTCCGATCGGTGCGGGCACGTCGCGCCCGATTCTGGACAGTGTACCCCATATCGCGCATGCCATGCGCCCGGGACGACAGGTTAGATGGGTTGGTTGGGGGTTGGTTGGGGACGTGTTCCTTTCAACCCCTTTTTTCCAATCAACCCATCACCGTGAGTAAAAAAGGGGTTGAAAGGAACACGTCCCCAACCAACCCCCTCCCCCTCAGGCGTTAGCTCAACTCGAGCATGCCGGTGTAGAGCTGGTAGTAGCGGCCGCGCAGGGCGAGGAGCTCGTCGTGGCTGCCGCGCTCCACCACGCGCCCGTGCTCGAGCACGATGATCGCGTCGGCGTCGCGCACGGTGGAGAGCCGGTGCGCGATCACGAAGGTCGTGCGCCCGCGCATGAGCTGGTCCATGCCGCGGCCGATGAGCATCTCGGTGCGCGTGTCGATGCTCGAAGTCGCCTCGTCCAGGATGAGCACGGGCGGGTCGGCCACCGCGGCGCGGGCGATGGCCAGAAGCTGCCGCTGCCCCTGCGAGAGGTTCGCGCCGT
Organism: [Collinsella] massiliensis; assembly: GCA_000333815.1. GTDB lineage: Bacteria > Actinomycetota > Coriobacteriia > Coriobacteriales > Coriobacteriaceae > Enorma. Next base: position 512 of record CAPI01000118.1, on the reverse strand, counting down.
CCGAGGTCACCATCGTGTCGTAGCCGTCCGGCAGGCGGCGGATGAAGCTGTCGGCGTTCGCGATCCTCGCCGCCGCGCGCACCTCCTCGTCCGTGGCGTCGAGCTTGCCGAAACGGATGTTGTCGGCGATCGTGCCGGTGAAGAGGTGCGTGTCCTGCAGCACGATGCCCAAGCTCCCGCGCAGCGCGGCCTTCGAGATGTTCTTCACGTTGATGCCGTCGTAGGTGATCTCGCCCTCCTGCACGTCGTAGAAGCGGTTGATAAGGTTCGTGATGGTGGTCTTGCCGGCGCCCGTGGAGCCCACGAAGGCGATCTTCTGTCCGGGCTTCGCGAAGAGGTTGATGCAGTGGAGCACCTCATGACCCTCGTCGTAGCCGAAGGACACGTCGTGGAAGCGCACGTCGCCGCGCAGGGGGACGAGCCCCGTCGCGAGCACGGTGCCGTCCGCACCGAGCGCCGTCTGCTGCACGCGCGCGCCCATCTCCGCCGCTGCAGGTGCGCCGAGCGCGTCC
>CAPI01000119.1 GCA_000333815.1 [Collinsella] massiliensis | reverse complement strand
GGCGACGCGCCGCCGGAATGCGGCGCCTGCTCGAACGAGCCGCCGAGCGCGCCCTCGCCGCGCGGCGCGGGAATCTCGCCCGTGCCGTGGCTGAACACGAACGCGCCGCCGTCCACATCGCAGACCACGGTGTCGCCGGCCTTCCACTCGCCCGCGAGGAGCTCCTCGGAAAGCGGGTCCTCGATGAGCCGCTGGATGGCGCGGCGCAGCGGACGGGCGCCGTTCGTGAGGTCGGTGCCCTCCGACACGATCTTCGCGATGGCCGCGTCCGTGAGCCGGATGTTCATGCCGTTGGCGATGAGCCGCTGGCGCAGGTCGTCCACCAGCAGCTCGGCGATGGCCGTCAGGCTCTCGCCCGTGAGCTTCTGGAACACCACGATGTCGTCCACGCGGTTCAGGAACTCGGGACGGAAGAGGCGCTTGAGCTCGCCCATGGCGCGGCTCTTGATCTCGCCGGCCGTGAGCCCCGCCTCGCCCGTAGTGCCGAAGCCCACGCTCGAATCCTGCGCGATCTCGCGCGCGCCCACGTTCGACGTCATGATGATGACGGTGTTGCGGAAGTCGACCGTCTTGCCCTGGCCGTCCGTGAGGCGTCCCTCGTCGAGCACCTGCAGCAGGATGTTGAAGATGTCCGGGTGCGCCTTCTCGATCTCGTCGAAGAGCACGACGGAGTACGGGTGCCGGCGCACGGCCTTCGTGAGCTGGCCGCCCTCCTCGTGCCCCACGTAGCCCGGGGGCGAGCCGATGAGCTTCGAGACCTCGTACTCGCTCGCGAACTCGCTCATGTCGAAGCTGATGAGCGCGTCCTTGCTGCCGAAGAGGTACTCGGCGAGCGTCTTGGCAAGCTCGGTCTTGCCCGTGCCCGTGGGGCCCAGGAAGATGAACGAGCCGCCGGGACGGCGCGGGTCCTTGAGCGGCGAGCGGCTGCGCCGGATGGCCTTCGCCACGGCGGCCACCGCCTCGTCCTGGCCGATGATGCGCGTCTTGAGCGCGTCCTCGCACGCGAGCAGGCGGCGGCTCTCGTCCTCGGTGAGCGACGACACGGGCACGCCGGACGCGACGGAGACGATGTCGGCGATCTGCGGCACGTCGATGGTGATGGGGCTCGCGTCGAGCTCCGCCGTCCAGGCGGCGCGCGCCTCGGAGAGTGCGATCTCGGCCTCGTGCTCCTGCTCCTTCAGGTCGGCGGCGCGGTTCATGTCGTCCGCCTCGGACGCCTCGTCCATGGCGCGCTTGAGCTCGGCGACCTTTGCCTCCGCGGCGCGCAGCCCCTCCGGCGCGCGGTTCTTCGCGATGCGCGCGCGGGCACCGGCCTCGTCGATGAGGTCGATAGCCTTGTCGGGCAGGAAGCGGTCCTGGATGTAGCGCGCCGAGAGGCTCGCGGCCGCCTCGACGGCCTCGGGCGTGTAGCGCACGTGGTGGTGCTCCTCGTAGCGCGGCACGAGCGCCGTGAGGATCTTCACGGTGTCCTCGATGCTCGGCTCCTCGACGTCGATGGACTGGAAGCGCCGCTCGAACGCCGGGTCCTTCGTGAGGTACTTGCGGAACTCCTCGGCCGTGGTGGCGCCGATGATCTGGAACGCGCCGCGCGCGAGCACGGGCTTCAGCATGGAGCTCGCGTCGATGGAACCCTCCGCGGAGCCCGCGCCGATGAGCGTGTGCATCTCGTCGATGAACAGGATCACGTCGTCGGCGTCCGTGCACTCCTGGATGACGCCCTTGAGACGCTCCTCGAACTCGCCGCGGTACTTCGCGCCCGCGACGAGGCCGGGCAGGTCGAGCGCCCAGATGTTCTTGTCCACGAGGTTCTCCGGGACGTCGCCCGAGGCGATCTCCTGCGCCAGGCCCTCCACGAGCGCGGTCTTGCCCACGCCCGGGTCGCCCAGGATGAGCGGGTTGTTCTTGTTGCGGCGCGAGAGAATCTCCATCATGCGGCCGATCTCGCGCTCGCGGCCGATCACCGGGTCGAGCTCGCCGGCGCGCGCCTTCGCGGTGAGGTTCGTGCCGAACTGCTCGAGCATCGAGCCGCCCTTGTCCTGCTTGCCGCCCGTGGCCTCGCCGGAGAAGAACGGCAGCCCCGCGCCCGGCCGGCCGAAGCCCGCGCCCGCCATGGGGCGCTTGCCCTGGTCCTTCGAGATGAGCTGCTCCACCGCCTGGCGGATCGCCGGGGCGGAGACGCCCAGCCGCAAGAGGATGTCCATGGCGCGGCATGAGGTCTCGTCGACGATGCCGAGCAGCAGGTGCTCGGTGGAGACGTAGGTCTGGTCGTGGCTGCGCGCCTGGCGGAACGCCGCCTCCATGACGTGGATCACGGCGGGGGTGAAGGCGAGCTTGCCGCCCGTGCCGGGCGCGGGCTCGTGACCCGGCTCCTCGCCCGCGGCCGAG
>CAPI01000120.1 GCA_000333815.1 [Collinsella] massiliensis | reverse complement strand
TCATGGATGACGAAGTTCGGGATGACCGCCTCGAGCTGAAGCGCAGCGCTCGCCGAAACCGGGCCACCGCAGCAGTGCACCTGGACGCCGATGTCGTACACGTGCGCCATGTCGCAAATCTTCTTGCCCTCGGTGATACCACCTGTGTTGCACAGGTCGGGCTGAATGATGCTGATGGAGTGGTCCTCGAAGAACTGGCGATAGCCCCAGCGCGTATACATGCGCTCGCCAGCGGCGATCGGAATCTCGACCTTGGACGAGATCTCGCGGAAGAGATTCGGGTTGAGTGGCTGCGTGGGCTCCTCGTAGTAGAAGCAGCCGAGCTTGGCAAGCTCGCGACCAAGCTGCACGGACGTGGTGGCGTCGGTAAGCGCATGGAGCTCGATGATGATGTCAACATCGGGACCCACCTCGCGCATGGCGGCGACGCGGTCGACCGCGAGCTTCATCTGATCACGCTGCAGGATGCCGCGCGAGCTGCGCCCCATCCAAACGCCATTCGCGTCGAAGCCCACCGGGTCGACCTTGACGGCATCGAAGCCGTCGGCCATCGCCTTGCGCATAGCCTCGGCGTACTCCTCGGGCTTCGCGAGCGAATGGCTCACCTTACCCCAGTCGAACTGCAGTTGGCTCGCGTACGCACGCAACTTATGGTTGGTCTTGCCGCCCAGGAGCTTGTAGCACGGCACGCCGAGCGCCTTGCCCTTGATGTCCCAGAGCGCGATGTCGATGCCCGAGATGCCGGCCATGATGACGCCGCCGTTACCCATGCCCCAGAAGGTCATGCGATGCAGCTTGTTCCAGATCTCCTCGTTGTTCATCGGGTCCATCCCGATGATGCACTTCGCGAAATCAACCGCCATGCCGAATCCCGCGGTCTGCGCATTGCCATAGGCGACGCCGACCTCACCGAGACCGGAAATGCCCTCATCGGTATTGATGCGCACGAAAACGGGGTGCCAGGGCACGTTGCCCACGGCGACCTCGGCAGCAACGCTCGGCTCCTTGAAAGCCTTAACGATGTCGACGCTCGTAATCTTCATGGTTTACCTCCCGTTGTATACCTTGAGGATGAGCTCGCGCATCTCCTCGTCAGTGGGACGGTGCGGGGTGCACGGGGTGCAGACGTCTGCCTGTGCCTGCGCGACCAGGCGATCGATGTTTGCCATGACCTCCGCCTCGTCGGTAACGACCTCTTTCATGCAACTCGGCACGTTCATGTGCGCGCGAAGGTCAATGATGGCCTGCGTAAGATCCTCGACGCCGACCATGCTCGCAAGCTGGGCGTAACGCTTGGCGGCACGCTCGCTGTGCTCGGCATTGAACGCGAGGCCATAGGGCAGCACGATGGCGTTCGCCATGCCATGAGGTACACCGTAGATGGCGCCGAAGGTATGTGCGATGGAGTGAACGATGCCGAGCGCGGCGTTGGAGAACGCGATACCCGCCATGCACGACGCCTCGAGCATGGCAGCGCGCGCCTCGAGGTTCTCGGGCTCGTCATAGCAGGTCGCGAGGTTATTGAAGCCCGTGATGAAGCCGCCGATGGCCATCGCGTCCGAAAGCGGATTGGCGTTTGTGGCGACATAGGTCTCGATGGCATGCGTAAGCGCGTCCATACCGGACCCAGCCGTGAGCGAGGGTGGCATCGTGGTGGAGAACACAGGGTCGAGAATCGCCACATCAGGCACCATGCGGTTGCGCATGCAGCGGATGGAGTACTTCTTATGCTCGTCCGTATCCTTCACAAGTGCGGCGCGCGTCGCCTCGGAGCCGGTGCCGGCGCTCGTGGGAATGCAGCACACGCGAGCGCGCTCCTTGAGAGTCTTGATCTCATTGGGCGGCATGACATCGGCAAGGCAGGTGTAGTCGGGGTTCTCATAGAACACCCACATGGCCTTTGCCGCATCCATGGCGGAGCCACCGCCGAATCCGATAACCCAATCGGGCTCGAACTCCTTCATGTCCTCTGCGCCGCGCAAGACGGTCTTCCAGCTCGGCTCGGGCTCAACGTCCGTATAGGCCTTCCAGGTGAAGCCCGCACCCTCAAGCACGTCCGTCACCATCTTAAGCTGGCCGAGTTCCTCTTGGATGGTGCCGCTCATCACGATGTAAGCGCGCTTCCGCTCGGCAGGCAGCTCGGCCAACGCCTGGATGGCATCCTCGCCGCTCACGATCTTCTGCGGGCCCAACTTATAACTTCTCATGCGCTTATCACGCTCCTATCTGGGCAGCCCGGGTATTGCGCAACGCGCTTCGCACGCCGCGCGTTTCCCAGTACGCCCTAGTCGTAGACGATGCAGTTCTTGATGACCGTTCCGCTTGCATGCTCCAAGATGGCGGTCTCGAGATCCGACAAGCGGTATTCGTGCTGTACGAAATCGCGCTCGTCGATCACGCCCATCTCGAGCAGCTTGAAGGAACGAGCTACGTCGACAGGCGTTGTGTGGAACACGCCGGCGATCGTGAGCTGCGAGTAATGCAAAAGCGTCGCATCGATGGTGAGCTTGCTGCCCGCCTTCGTCCCGCCGAACAGCAGCACAAATCCGCCCTTGCGAGCCATGAGACAGCTCGTTTCCCACACGCTGATAAGGCCTGTCGCCTCGATGACAACATCCGCCCCGCGAGCACCTGGCGTGCACGCCCTCACAGCCTCAACGGTGTCATCAACCCCGGTAAGGTCGAGCACTCGGTGCGCTCCCATGCGGCTCGCGATATCCAGGCGCTCTTTCACTAGATCGGTAACGATAACCTCAGCACCCTTGAGCACGGCAAGCCGCGCGAACATAAGACCGATAGGCCCTGCGCCGTTCACCACGACGATGTCCCCCACGTGTATCGGCGTACTCTCGATGCCGTACACCGCGCAGGCGAACGGCTCGAGCAGACTTGCGGTCTTATGGGTCATGCCGTCCGGCATCTTGAACATGTTCTGCCTGACGATCGCCTCGGGCACTCTTACATACTCAGCGTAGCTTCCCCGGTTGAACACGGGTCGTTCGCACATGGAGGGCTGTCCGTGCTTGCACCAGTAGCACTCATTGCAAGGCGCCGAATTGTGCACGGCGACACGGTCGCCTTCCGAAAACCCCCGCACATCGCAGCCGACAGCGGCTATGACGCCCGAGAACTCGTGTCCGAAGGGGTGCGGAGGCTTGAGCAGCGGGTACCCCCGCATGAAGTTCTTAACGTCTGTCCCGCAGGTGGTGGAGCATTTGTTCTTGATAAGAACCTCGCCCGGGCCGATCTCGGGAATCGGGCCGTCCACGATGCGGATGTCCTTCTGATCCCACAGTACAGCGCTCAGCATGCGCGCCTCCTTGCAGAGAGCCCGGAGCTCGGTGGCACCGGCTCCGGGCACGCCATCAGTTCAGCTACTTGCCCTGCTGACCGTAGGTCTTGGAGCGCTCGCGAGCGGTCTCCATCTGCTCATGCGTGAGATAGACGGCCTCGCCGGCGCACATGGCCTGCCACTGGATGCGGGCCGTGAACTCGATGTTCTCTGCCAGGCCGAACGCCTTGGGAAGATTCGCCTGGTAGCACACGTCACCATGGTTGGCGAGCAGCACCACGCGGGTATCCGGCACCGCACGCAGAACCTCGCCCACGGCCTCAGCGAGCTCAGGCGTGCCGAAGGTCACATACGGCACAAGCGGCACCTCGTCGACGTTGCAGCCCATCATGGCGTAATGGACGGGCTTCAGCGTCTTGTGCATGCCCGCGAGCGTAGTCGCGTACGGCGAATGGGTGTGCACCACGGCGCGAGCCTCGGGACGGTTCTTGTACACGATGGTGTGCAGACCGTGCTCGCTCGAGGGCTTGCGCTCACCGTCGATGATGTTGCCGTCGAGGTCCATGACGACGATGTCCTTGGCCTCGGTGTCGAAATACCCCAGGCCGGAGGGGCTGATCGCCATATAACCGGTCTCGGGGTCGTAGATGGAGATGTTGCCGCTCGTACCCACGGAGAGGCCGGATGCGCTCATCTTCTTACCGTAGTCAACAATCTGCTGACGCTCTGCTTCCATAATCATGGAACATCATCCTCTCGATAGCTTGAACGCATTGGGCGGCGCATGTACGCCGCGTTCGCTCCCACCCCTTCCCCGCCGGGCGTAAAAAGGTGGAGAAACCCGACGGGGAGTGAAGGGGAAGAGAGTAGGGGTGGTCTTAGGAAAGCTGCTTCAGGTTCACGACCATGTCGCTCTTGCCGGTATCCCAGTACTCGCGGATCTTGCGAGCAAGAAGCAGCGGGCTCTTGGGCAGCGCGTCCACCACGTTGCCCGCGTTATGCGGGGTGATGGTCACGTTATCGAGCGCGAGAATCGGGTCATCCGCCGGGACGGGCTCCTCCCAGAACACGTCGAGGGCGCAGCCGCCGATCTTCTTCTCCTGCAGTGCCTTCACGAGGGCATCCTTATCGACGACGCCGGCACGCGACGTGTTGATGAGATACGCGGTGGGCTTCATGAGGCCGAGCAGGCGCTCGTTGATGCACTTGGCGGTATCCGGCGTGAGGCGCAGATGCAGGCTGATGACGTCGGCGGTGCTGAAGAGCTCCTCCTCGCCGACCATGGTCACGGGGAGGCCGATCTCATCAACCTGCTCCTGCGTGACGAACGGGTCATAGGCGATGACGCGCTTCATCCCCAGGCCGGCGCCCTTCTTGGCGACGAGCTTGCCGATATGCCCGAGGCCCACCACGCCGAGCGTCATCTCGCACATCGAGGTGGTGTAGCCGCTGTTGACATACTCCTTGCGCCACTCACCCTGCTTGAGCGCGGCATGCGCGCGCCCGATGTTGCGCGTCTCGGCGTACATGAGGCCGATAGCAAAATCGGAGGTCGCTTCCGCGTTACGGATGCAGTGAATCACCGGGATGTTGCGCGCGGTGGCGGCGGCCACGTCCACGTGCTCCATACCACCACGGCAGGTTCCGATGAGCTTGAGGTTCTTGCCGGCCTCGACCACGGAAGCGGGAACCGGGCAGAAATGCGTGAGCAGGACATCTGCATCCGCAACGGCCTCATACACCTCGTCGGGAACCGGCTCGGCCTCCGGGCCGTTCTTCTCAAGGTTCTGCGAGCGATGCTGGAACTCCTGGCGCGATGCGCACGGCCACTCGATCGCCACTACCTCGGCGGCGTCATCGAGGGTCTTCGCCGCTTCGACCAAGAGGTCGCACGGCACGACGATATCGCCGATGACCACGATCTTCATTTCGTATCCTCTTTTCCAGGCGGCGGGGTACCGCGAGCGCACCCCGCCGCCTATCGATTACCTATCAAGGTCTTTGCATGATGGCAGCCAAGCCATCAACCTTACGCAGCCGCTTCCTCGGCATGCTCGGGACGCTTGCCGGTGGCGAGGTACTCGAGGTAATCCTGGAAACGAACCTTGTTCTTCTTGAAGAGCACGAAGAGCACCAGGTACACGGCGACGACCGCAGCGATGATGATCGGGTTCTGGGTCAGGAACGCCATGGTGATGAGACCAGCAGTGCAGTTGGACATGATGAAGCCGAGCACGTACGTACCGGACGCAACGGCCTCAACGGCAGCCTCGAAACCGGTCTCTGCCGCGATCTGGGTGAAGGCGGCAGCCCAGTAGGAGGCCATGAGGAGCTTCGCGCAGAAGACGATGACTGCCATGACGAGAGACTTGACCACGTTGCCGTTGGAGAGGGCGACGGGAATCTCGACCATGTAGGGCAGCGACGGAAGCACCATGAGCGGGATGACGACGTTGCCGGGCAGGATGAAGGCCACCGCGATGGCGAACGGAATCACAAGCAGGCCGGTGGTAAGGGTCGCGGCTTCGCCGTAACCCAGAGCGTCGTTCACAGCAACGATGAACTGGCGGTCCTTGCCCCACTTAGACTTGGCGAGCGTCTTGTGCGAGTACTCGGTAAGCGCGCCGAAGCCAGCAGCGAACATGCCGGCGATACGCGGGAAGATGGCCATGACGGCCGCGCAGGTCACCGCGACCTGGGCGATGTTGCCCCAGGCCTCGATGGTGGCGAGGCAATCGACGTTACCCACGATGCCGAGCACGAGGCCGATCACGAGACCGATGTACATGGGCTCGCCCATGAAGCCGATCTTCTTCTTGATGGCCTGCGGGTTGGCCTTGATCTTATCGAAGCCGAGCTTGGAGAACACGACGTTGAGCACGAGATACATGGGGGCATCGCCGTTGTGATGCGGCGCGGTCATGGCGCAGCCGGGATACCCGTAGTAGGTGGACCAACGCTTCTGCACGGACTCAGCGATGAGCAGGGTCACGAGGTTCACGAAGAACATGAGCCCGAAGGCGAGCGGCATGTTTCCGCAGAGCAGGAACAGGAAGGAGCCCCACACCGAGATGGAGTAGTTGTTCCACAGGTCGGACGGCATGAAGATGTCGGTGATCTTGAGGAACCACACGGCAACCTGGAAAAGCAGGCCGACGCCGATGAACATCATGCCGAGGTCGGTGGAGTACGCCACGGAGGCGACCGCCTGCCAGCCGATGTCGAGACCGGGCTTGTCGATGCCCGAGACGTCGACCATGCGCTGGATGAGCGGGGTGAGCACGTTGCCGAAGGCGGTGGTCACGAAGGACATGCCCATAAGGCCGACGCCCACGAGCACCGCGGACTGGAAGGCACGCTTGGTGGGCGTGCGGAAGATCTTGCAGATGACGAAGATGATGATCGGCACGGTGATGTAGTTCGAGAATGTGTCGAAGATCAACTTCAGGGTATCAAAAAAGCCCATTGTTCCCCCTTAACGTGTTGCCGGGGCGGGCGGCGCAGATACGCCGCCTGCGGCGGAATCCCAAGCGGCTACTCGCTCAGATCGAGCTTGCCGATCTGCTCCATGAGCTGCTCGATGAACTCGTCCTCACCAATGCCGACCAGGAAACCGGTGGCATTGAGCGTCGGGATGCCCTTGGAATCCTCGACGGGGCTCGTGAAGGCGATAAGATCCCAGTCACGCCCGGTCGTGGCGATCTCGACTCCCGGAGGGTTGGTCTCGTCGGTCTCTGCCGTATAGCCGTGCTCCTCGAGCACGTCCTGGAGCTTCGCCGCGAGCATCGCGGAGGTAGCGGTACCGGAACCACAGACGCAAAGAATACGAACGGCACGCATGTTGCATGCTCCTCTCTAATCGGATGCTTCCTCAAGCATCTGGAGGCTCGAGATGATCTCGGCCTTGTCATGCGACGCACGGATGTGCTCGAGCAGCTCGCCATCCTGGATGACGTTCATCATGGCCTTCAGCAGGCTCAGCTGCGTGTTGGGATCCTTGATGACCAGTGGCATGATGAGCTTCACGTCGAGCGTGGCGTCGGCATCGGGCGCGCCCATCATCTTGAAGGGGACGGACTCCTTCGGGACGATGACGCCGATCGCCGCCTTGTTCACCAGGTCGGGATTGGTGTGCGGGAGCGCAATCGCCATGGTCTTGCCGGGCAAGCCCGTGGGGAACGTCTTCTCGCGCTCACACACCATGTCGCCGTACCCCGGACGAACATAGCCGAGCTCCTCGAGCCGGCTGGCCATAAGATGGATCGCCTCTTCCGCCGTCTTCACATCGGCATCGAGGATAACCAGCCGCTCATCGAGTAGATGACCCATATCGTTCACCTCCTTCCAACCATTCATGCACGTGAGCGAAGCGCTCGACGGGCGAAACCTACAGCACAGGAAGCCATGCGGAGAGCGACGAGAAAATCGCCAGCAACCCCACAAGCACCGCGAAGAATCGAAAGACTCGCCTTGTGGTCACAAGACCCAAGCGCGCGTAGAACTCATAGCGCGTAAACAGCGACGGCCACACCATCACGATGATGGCGAAACCCAAGAGCGGCACATAGGCGATAGGGCCCTCGGGTTCGAAGCCGAGTGAGAGCAGACTGCCCAAGCAGCAGATGAACAGCGCGATCCAGAAGGGTCGCTTGTAGCGGGTATCGCGTTCGATGAAGAGCTGGATGAGGTCGAGGTGCTCCTGACAGCAGCATTTGAGCACCGGCTCGCCGCCGGGGTTCACCACATAATACGGACTCTCTGTGAGCGCGCCGCACCACAGGCAATGCGCTTCGCCGCCGTAGAGCTTCCGCTCTTTGCGGCTGAGCTTGCGGACGGGCTGTGCCTCGGACGCAACGCCTTCCGATCCGACGCCGCCGGGAATTGCGCGCGCAGAGGCACCCATCGCGACATCGGCTCCGTCATGCCCGGCCTCGCTATACGCGCGTTCGCGTGCCATGCCGATCACCTCCGGCTTTCTGCTGGTTCGACCGGCAGCGCGCAACCGCGCCACCCATCAAGGGCGGCGGCAAAGCGCTGCTCGTCTGAATAAGCGGTATAGATTCCGTACAGGGTTCCCCAGTGGGAATAGCGGTCTACGGTCGTGAGGCAGAAAATCGCCTGGACGGGCTTGCCATCAGGGAAGCACGCCCCCCCAGCAAGAACAACCTGCGCGCCCACATGGCCGCAAGCGTCACCTTGCATGGGGCAGTGCACCACCACGGCATCCTCCGCCATGCGATACCACTGGAACTTGGGACTCGTCACGAGGTTGCGCATGCGCTCCACGAGCAAACGCGACCCGGTCTCCTCGCAAATTGCCTGGCAGCCGGCAAGCACCGCATCCTGCCAAGTCGATTCGGCGGGAACGCTCACGATCTGCTTCGCGATCTGCGGCTCGCTTACCACCGTGCGCGGCTCGCTTACCACCGTGCGCGACTCGAGCGCGCTTGAGTAATCACGCTCGTTGAAATAACGGAACAGCTCGAAGTACAGCTTGTCCGACTCGAGGTAATCGTGGTCGCGCTCAGGGATGACGTTCTTGAAGATGTCCACGATCTCTTCGATAACGCCGTTGTAGCGCGACACGATGCGGTTCTTCTTCAGAATCTCAAAGATGCTCGCAAGGTTCTCGTCGGTAAGCAGGGGCGTTGCCTTTACCACGTTCTCGCCCATCAGCTGGTCGGGCAGCTTCTCGAGGGCGATCACGAGCGCATACCGGTCGAGCATCCAACGACGGAGCTTCGCGACATCCATGAAAGAGTAATCGAAATTCATGCCGCAGGCATCCATGATGCGCTGACGGATGAGCATGATGGTGGACATGTTCGCCGCGCCCACGATCAGCACCTTGGTGGAACTCGTATCGCCATCTTCGAACATCTTGCTGTCGAGCCCTGCGGTGAGATAGATGGTAAGGTAGGCGATCTCGTTATCATCCAGCTGGTCGAGGCCGGTGAGACGCGTCGCGCGCCGCGCGAACTCGAATGAGAGCGGATACATCTTCTTGATGTCCGACGTGAGCGGGTTGCTCGCCTGCAAACCGTACTTCATGCGGTAGTACATCGGGCGAATATGATGGGTGATTTGCCGGCACACGATTCCCTTATCGATGTAGTTCAGGCAGCTCACGCGCTCAAAATTGGTCGAAAGACGCTCGGCGAGCTTGCTCACGTATTCGTCTTCCTCGCGCTGGCTGGCAAAGTCGGCCGTCTTCACACCCAACAGCAGGGAAGTGAGGTACAGGAGCTCCTCAGAAGGCAGATGGATGCCGTTCACCTTGAGCTTCTCGGCGCTGCGGAGGATGGAACGGTAAGCGAGCGTGTCCATGAGCGCCGCCTGTTCCTCGCGACCCATCGTGATGAAATGGCCGTCGAGGCTGCGCAGCCACGAAATCTGGATCATGGTGCTCTCGAGGCCGTTGCCCTCAAGGAAGCAGCGCGTCTCGAGATCGGTCTCATACTGCTTGATGAGACAGCGACAGAGCTCGAAGAAGTCGATATCCTCGCCCGTCTTCGCCACGAGCGTCCGCTGCAAGAAGTCGCGGAGCGTGGTGAGGCATTCCATGCCCTCAAGGCGCTGGAGCTCATGCCAGAGCACCTTGCGGATCGACGCCTCTTCACCCCGAATCTGGTAACCGAGCTTCTGATAGCTCACAAGCCTGATGCCGAAGGTATCGAGGCATTCCTTCATATCGCGAATATCCGCGATCGTGGTGTTGCGGCTCACGTCGAACGTCTCGGTGAGGCTACCGATGGTGATGCGCTCGCTCGAAAGGGCGATGTACATGAGCGACATGGCACGCCGCTCCGGAGCCGAGAAGTAATAGCGCGATCCCTGCGAGAGCAGCTGCCAGGCACGCTCCCAATCCACGCTACCCACGATATGGCAATCTACGACGCGCAGGACGCCCAAATCGTTCGTGGCGCAGAAATCGTTGATCGTCTTGATGTCGTAATAGATGGTGCGCTGGGATATACCATGCGCTTCGGAAACCGCTTCCAGGGCGATTCCGTTCGCGGAGCGAGCGACCGAGCGAAGCAGCTGAATCTGGCGGCTGTTGAGCTTCACCGGTCTCCTCCTCCCGATCGTGTGCGGTTTCCCGCATCCCCTGACATCATTGTTCACCCACGCGTTCAGACCGTGAATTACCAAAATGCTGCAAGGTGGCACGGCATCGAGAGTGCAAAGCGCTGCACCGCAAGGCACCATAGGCCGAATTCGGTCATGGACTCCATAGTTTACCCTGGTCTATAAGGTTGGAGAAGTTGAAAATCAGATGATACAAGCCAGAGCGAATGGTTGCATCGCGTTCGTCGCACCGCCGTTCGCGTGTAAAGTTGACAACTCTTTGCATGAAGCCGCTCGCAAGGTCGCCTTCGCGTTGAAATCCGTCAACTTTGTGCGCGAGCGACGCGGCGCGGCCGGGCAGGATGGCGACACGGCGCGGCGGCGCAGGGCGTGGCCACGGCGGCGGCGCGGTTGGCGCACGGCGGCACGCCATACAACAGCAAAAGGGGCGGCCCCGCGAAGGAGACCGCCCCGCACATGCGCTATGCCCGCGCGCCGGCGCCGACCTGTTGCAGGCCG
>CAPI01000121.1 GCA_000333815.1 [Collinsella] massiliensis | reverse complement strand
ACGTTTGTCAATGGATAAATTACTGGGGAGGGGGTCGTGTTTTCTCACGCGTCAGCATGCACGTTGCCACACGACCGCAGGCATACGAGCTGGTATCGACTATTTCGATTCCCTTAGCCGGGGTACATTATTTTTTCACCCCGGACAGCTTTCTGGCACAAGCCCCGGCTATCCGTGGAAATCTGCGCATGAGAACGGCGGGCGGGCGGAAATGCGGGGAGGAAACGGGTGCGCTCCCCTACCCAGGCCCTCAGCCCAGGCGCCGCCGCATGAGGGCCTCGACCATCGGCAGGTCCTCGGGCACCGTGACCTTGAGGTTGTCGCGCGGGGCCTCGATGCAGCGCACCAAGCCGCCCGCCGCCTCCACGAGCGACGCGTCGTCGGTGCCGACGAGCCCCGCGCGCTGGGCGGACGCCATCGCCCGACGCAGAGCATCGGCACGGAACACCTGCGGCGTCTGCACGCACCAAAACTGGCTGCGGTCGGGTGTGGAATCGATGATTCCCGCGGGGTCGACCACCTTGAGCGTGTCGATGGCGGGCTGGCCGCACACCACGCCGTCGAGGTCCGCGTCCTCGCAAAGCGCCTGCACCGCGTTGTCGATGGTCTCGGGCAGGATGAGGGGCCGCGCCCCGTCATGGATGGCGACGAGCGCGCACCCCTCCGGCGCGGCATCGAGCCCGGCGCATGTGGAATCCTGCCGGGTCGAGCCGGCATCGGCGAAGGTGACGGGTGTGGAGAACCCGTACGGCTCCACCGCGCGGGCGCGGTAATCGGCGCGGCGCTCAGCCGGGCACACGATGACGATGTGCGCGATGGTGCGCGCGCGGTCGAACGCCTCGACCGTCCACGAGAGCATGGGGCGACCGGCAATTTCCACAAGCTGCTTGCCGCCGGGGTTGCCGAACCGCGAGCCCGTGCCGCCCGCCACGATGATGGCGCACGCCTGCCCCAGGATCACACCGCACCCCCGCGCTTGCCGCCCATGCGATAGAGCGAATCGGCCAGGATCGTGGGGTTGTTGACGCCGAAGTCGCCCAAGCGCTCCGGATCCTTCTGGATGTCGTCGAGAAGCTCCTGCAGCGAGCCGTACTCGTCCACGATCTTCTCGGCCACGCCGTCGCGCACGACCGAGACCTGGCTTAAGGTGCGCAGGCCGAGCGGCGTCATGACGGAGTCCTCGTCGAGGTCGTCGTAGCCGAGCGCCTCGGCCACGCGCTTGGGGTTCGTGAGCTCCTCGGCCGACATGCCCGAGAAGAGCTTGCGGATGCGCGCGGCGTTCGCCTCCGACGAATCCTGCGCGTAGTCGCGGATCATGAGGTTGTAGTCGTTCTCGATGGCGTCGCCCGCGAGCTGCTCGAGCTGCATGCGCACGAGCTTGCCCTGGCTGCCGAGCTTCACGATGCAGAACTTGAGCTCGTCTTTCGCCTGCTGGAGAATCTCGAAGCTCGAGAAGATGTCGGTGATGTCGGCGAGCGTGACGTAGTCGTCGAGCTCGAGGGCGGTGAGGCGCAGCAGCGCGCGGTCGAGGCCGGTGCGCGTGGTCTGCAGCGTGGAGACGAGCTGGTTCACCGAGGCCATGATCTCGGACACCGGCTGGATCTGGTACGACGTGCCGTGGACGTACACGTTCACCACGGAGCGGCGCTCCGAGACCGAGATCACGATGGCGTCGGTGAGGACGCTCATGCGCGCGGCCGTGCGGTGGCGCATGCCCGTCTCGCTCGTGGCGAGCGACGGGTCCGGGTTGAGGTGGAAGTTCGCGCGCAGGATCTGGGAGAGGTTCTCGTCGATGACGATGGCGCCGTCCATCTTCGAGAGCTCGAAGAGGCGGTTCGAGGTGAACGAGATGTTGAGCGGGAAGCCGTCGTTGCCGGCGGCGAGCACGTGCTCCGTGTCGCCCACGCAGATGAGCGCGCCCAGGTGCCCGGCGATGATCATGTCGAGGGCGGTGCGGATGGGCTGGCCAGGGGCGGTGAGGCGGATGGCCTCGTTCATGCGCTTCTGGATCTCTTCTTTGTTCACACTGCTCCCCCATCCCACTCGACATTCGCACGTATGCATCTATTCTCGCATGCGCGGCCGGGATGGGCAGACGGCGGCGGCAATGTTTAAAAAAGAACTACGGGTTGAGGGTTGCGGGCGGACGGCGGGGTCATCTCTGCCACGCCGCCTCTGCCACGTCACCCTTCGCGGGCAAAGTTGACAACTATGTGCATGAAGCCGCTCTCGGAGCCACCTTCGCGTTGAAATCCGTCAACTTTGTGCGCGAGCGATGCGACGCGGCCGGCCAGGATGGCGGCACGGCGGGGCGACGACACGGCTGCGCAGGGGCGTGGCCACAACGCGGCGCGCCACACAACAGCAAAAGGGGCGGCCCCGCGAAAGAGACCGCCCCAAGATATGCTACGCCGCAAACCGTTCGCGATAAGAACCAACCCGGCTGGGTTGTATTACTTCACGGTCACGATCTCCGCGTTGGCAAGGCACTTCTCAGTGAGCTCCTGGCCGATACCCGGAAGCTCCGGCACCTCGAAGTAGCCGTCCTTTGCCACGAAGTCATTCGTGCAGAGCTCGATGTTGTCATCGATAAGCGCGCTCGCATGCAGC
>CAPI01000122.1 GCA_000333815.1 [Collinsella] massiliensis | reverse complement strand
GGTTGCCGATGGGCACCGCGTACTCGGCGTACCACGCCTCGTTCCCCGAGAGGATGATGGGCTGGGCGTTCACGGCCTTGCCCGCCTCATACGAATACCGCGGCGTGCCGTCGTCGTTTTTCGCCTTCGACTCGATGTGGTGCAGGGCGACGAGGTTCACCGCCACCTTGAGCCGGTGCTGCGAGTCGTCGCCGTCGTTCCACTGCTTCACGATGCGGATCTCGGACGTCTCGCCCTGGCCGATGCGGTTGTAGATCTGGGTGGTGTGCGTCTCGTCGTCGTACTGCCGGTCCGTGTACCAGCCCGTGGCCACGTCCGTCTCGAGCACGATGTAGCTGTAGCGCACGCCGCCGTCGTCATACTTGGGCAGGCCCTCGAAGTCCAGGTGGTAGGACGCCGTCTCCTGGTAGGTGGCGCCCTCCAGGCCGTCGATGGGCGTGGGCGCGGCGTCGGTGACGCCGTCGAGCTCGAACGTGCCGATGAGCGTGCCGCTCTGGAAGAGCTGCACGTACGCCACGCCGCTCGTATCGAGGTCGTGATCCACGTCGTAGGCGCCGTCCTGCGGCTTGATCTGTGCCATGCTGCCGTCCGGCTGCTGCCAGAACTTGTCGACGTGCTCCTCGGTCGTGTTCGCGAAGGTGTTCGTGATGGTGTTCGTCTCCTCGTCGAGCGTCGAGGTGAAGGCGAGCTGCTCGTCCTGGCCCTCCTCGTTCTCGAGCGTGAGGGTGAACGTGCCGCCGCCCGCGCCATCGGCTTCGAAGGCGGTGTCCTGGTCGCCGAGCGCCACGTCGCACTCGACCCAGCGGTACTCGAGCTCCCGGCCCTGGGAATCGTACTTGGGG
The DNA here is from genome assembly GCA_000333815.1 of [Collinsella] massiliensis. Taxonomy (GTDB): domain Bacteria; phylum Actinomycetota; class Coriobacteriia; order Coriobacteriales; family Coriobacteriaceae; genus Enorma. The sequence continues at coordinate 3,235 of CAPI01000122.1, read as the reverse complement.
AAGGTGCCGCTGAACGTCTGGGTGAGCACCTCGGCCTTCCAGCCGTCCACATCGAGCGTCTTGCCGGTGTCATTCCACGCGTCGTTCGAGCCCTTCAGGCGGCTCTGCGCCATGAAGGTGACCACCACGTCGTCGAGGGAGTCCTGGAACGCGGCGATCTCCCACGTCTTGGTTGCCTTCACCTCGACGGTGCCGGTCAGACGGTTCGTCACGGTGCCGCCGTTGTAGATGAAGTGGTCGCCCGAGCGATCCGGCTGGTCGAGCTTCTGCGTCGCGCCCGTCTCGTCCACGTAGTTGGGCTGCGTGTCCGTGACCGCGCCGTCGGCCGCCACCGAGCCGTAGACGGTCTCGTAGCCCGCAAGGCTCGTGTCCTCGCGGAGGGCGTAGATGTAGGGGTAGCCGTCCGGGTCGTACTTGGGCAGGTTTTCGAGGAGGTTCTTGCCCTGCTCGCCGTACTGCTCGGCAAGCAGCTGGCCGAGGTCGATGGTGTCCGCGCTCCCCGCGGGGATGGTGATCTGCACGTAGTCGACCGCGTTCTCCTGCGCGCCCGAAGCGGTGCCGTCCACCTCGTTGAGCTGCACCTGCGAGGCGGTCGCCGGACTGCCGTTCGTGGAGTAGCGCCACAGCGTGAAGGTAGTCTCGGGGCGATTGTCCCGGTTGCCGCCGTCGAGCCAGACCTTCGTCGCGCCGTAGCTCGCCGTGCCTACGGGGCGGATCGTCATGGTGCCGTTGTCGTAGAGCGCATCCGTGGCGCTGCCGTGGCTCGGCGAGGCGGCGTTGTCGTACGTAGGCTGGAAGTAGTCCGCGTCGGTTGCGGGGGCGTCGCCCGCGGGCGCGTTCGGATCCTCGAAGTAGGCGTAGTAGACGATCGGCGCGCCGGACTCGTCGTAGCGCGGCAGCGTCGCCGTGATGGTTGCGGTGTTGCCATCTTCGCTGAATACGATCGTGAACGACTGGCCCTCGGCGTACTGCGCGCCGGCCATGCCCGCCAGCGTGTTGAAGCGCACCGCGCCCGTATCGTCGGTCACCTGCTTGTTGTCGATGAGCGCGCTGAAGCGGAAGTAGTCGGCGTACGCAGAGGCGTCGAGGCCGCCGCCGAACACCTCCTTGAGCATCTTGTCGCCGAGCTTGCCCTGGATGGTGAAGGTGAACTCCTGCGTGAGCATGAGGTAGCGCTGCGGGGTGTCCGAGCCCTCCTGGCTACCCTCAAGGCCGGTCTCGCCCCCGTCGTTCTCGCCATAGGTGTAGCCCGCGGGAAGGTCGTTCGTATCGATGAGGCGCCAGGAGATCTTCTGGCTCTTGCTGGGCGCGCCGTTCTCGGTCGGGACGGGCATCATCACGCCCTGGTCGTTCTCCTCGTACAGGGGATCGCCGTGCTCGTCGAGCTGGACTACGACGGTCAGGGGGTTGCCCCGCTCGTCGTACTTCTGGCTGCCGTCTTCCTCGAGGGCGGGAACGGTCACCGTGGTGTTGAGTTCGGTGGGCATGCCGCTCACCGAGAGGTTCCACGTCCCGGTGCTCGCGGTGCTCGCCGCCGCCTGCTTCACCCAGCTCGGGGTCTCGTTCTCGGGGATGTTGAGCGCCTGGCGCGCCGCTTCCGTGAGCCTGCCGTCCGCCGTGACGAGGGTGATCCACTCGCCCCCGTCGATCTGGAACTGCGGGAGGACGTGGCTCGCATACGTATCCCTATCGGGACGCGCGCTCGAGTTGTTATCGCACCAGGTGATGCGCATCTCCGCACTGCCGGAGCGGGCATCCCACGTGTACGTCCACGTGCCCTCGGCCGCGCGGGTGCCGGGGAGGGTGAGCGCGTTCAGCACGCCCATGGCCGCGTCCGTGGCGGCGAGTTCCTGCTCGGCGACCTCCTCATCCTGCGAGAGCTGCGGCTGCTCGAGGACGATCTCGAACGCCGAGCGCGCGGGGATGGCAAGGCGCGCCGTCTGCGCGGAGCCGTCGGCGGCGACCTGGAGCGTCCATTCGATCTGCGTGGCGGTATCGCCCGCGAGCGCCGTGGAGAGGAGCACGTCGAGGTCGATGCTCGCGCGCAGGGACGAGAGCTCGCGCGCCGCGCCGGTCTCGGTGTCCACGGGCGCGACGAACGTCACGGTGAGCACGCCGTCCTCGTACGTGGCCTCGGCGATCTTCACGGAGATGGGTTTGCCCTCGTCGTCCGCCTGGAACACGTCGATCGTGGCGGAGGGGTCTGCGGGCGCGATGCCCTCGGGCAACGTGACCTCGAAGGTGTCGCCGGGGATGACCTCGGTGGGAGCGGTGCCCGCGTTGGCGGTGTCCGCGGGGTTGAGCGTGAAGGTGAGGTTGAGGGTCGCGGGATAGGTGTCCGGGATGACGGTCTGAGCGGCGGATGCGTCCGTTGTGGAGGCGTCCGAGTCGGCTGGCGCGTCCGTGGCATCGGTCGAGGTTGCGGCATCGGCCGAGGTTGCCGGGTCGGCCTGCTCATCTACCGCAACAGACGCCCCCCCCGCGCGTCCGTGGCGCCGGTCGCCTCGTCGGAGTGCGAGGGCAGCGCGATCGAGAGGCCGGTGCTCGAGAGCTTGAGGGCGCCGAGGTCGCCCGTCCACGCGTACGGGTCGGTGCGCTCGGCGGGGTCGTCCGCGGTATCGGCGGCGGGGTCGTCCGCGTTGTCATCGGCGTTGGTGGAGCTGTCCGCGGCGTCCGTCGCGGCGTCATCTGCGGAATCCTCGGAGGGAGTCGAGGGTTCGGCTTCGTGTACTGCGGAGTCTTCGGCATCGTCCGCGGCGGTGCCCGCGGCATCGGACGGGTTCACGGGGGCGCCCGTCGTCGCGCCCTCGGTGCCCGTGCCGTCCGTCGTCTGGCCCGCCGATGCGCTCGCATCTGCTGCGGGGTTCTCGGTGCCTGCCTGGTCGGCGTCGTCCGTGGCGGTGCCCGCCGTGCCCTCGTCGGCGGCGTCGGCATCATCTGCCGGCCGTGTCACGAGTATCTGGCCCAGCTCCTGGGCGATCGCCTGCGGCACGCCCGAGCTGACGATCGTCTGCGAGCACAGGATGATCGTGAGCAGGATGGCGATGGCGCGGACGCCCCACGAGCGATATGCGCGCTTCAGGAGTTTGACGATGCTGGTGCGGTTGCTCTTCATTGCGATTGCCTCCCTCATGCAAGCCGGGTATCTCGCGCGCCACCGCCGGTCTCAATATGCGCTTTGACAAGCAGTTTTGTGGGAGGTACCCAGTTGTTTCCATTTAGCTTGTGAGGGGGT
>CAPI01000123.1 GCA_000333815.1 [Collinsella] massiliensis | reverse complement strand
GGAACCCCTTCTGTTTGCATTCTCTCAATACGCGTCCGAGCGCTCCGCCCCGAATGGTTTGAATACCATGTTGCTGCTTGACGCTCTCTCGCCACCTTTGTTCTAGCTCGCACCATTCGGCCTGTTTTTGCTTAATCTCCTCTGCTTTGCGGCGTTCCTCTTCTTCCTTGCGCCGCTTTTCTTCTGCCTTGCGCCGCTTTTCTTCTGCCTTGCGTCGCTTTTCTTCTGCCTCCCGCTCTTCTCTCTTCTTGCGCTCCTCTTCCTCCAGCTGCGCCCTCACTGCTTCCAGCTCATTAATCCTCTTCCCTATTGAACGCTTCTTTGCCTCAAACTTCTCGCGCTCCCTCTGGATAGCTTTTCGGTCAGTGATGAGTAGACCCAGATGATCAAGTAGCACAAGAATTGTCTCCACACCATCTGCGCTAACGTCAACCCTCCCTATTTTTAGAGACCCATCATGGTAGATAACTCCGCGCTCCCGGCCAAAGTCACTGGTCAAATAGCGAGACAAACTAGAACTAGCCGGTCTTCCTGCAATGAAGTCAACCAAACCCGCTTCGGGGAAGGCTTTCTTAACGCGAGCGGCAATCGATAGCTGGTCATCTTTTTTATCCACATAGCGACCGATCTGGCCACTTTGAAGCGATTCGATCGGCTTTTTAAGATTGTCTATCATGCTGGATACCTGGTCAGATGAACACAGGCTTTCGTCCCGATGCTCATCGGCACCATTCGACTCATCCCAGCTCGCAACCGAGAGAAAACCCCTCTCGGCAAGTTGATAAAGCACGTGGTAGAGAGTTCCGCCTTCGATATCGTCAAGACCCTCAAGCGCACCGCATTTCTTTTCCCAGTTTAACTGTGCTTTGAGCCATTTAGTTTTAGAGCGGTTGTATCTTTCCGTCTTGCGCCGCTGAAGCTCGGCTTTTGAATCAGCTAGAAACAAATCCAGCTGTATAAGCGCGGTAAGTACTAGCCCTTCACTATCAGATGAGGTGAAAAACTCGAAGAACCGGTGCTTGCGATTCCACCGGGAAGGAGTCTTGTCCATCACGATCCTACCATCAAACTCCGACCCTTCGGCACGGACAATTCCGCGCTTCCTTCCTTGGTCGGTAACGCTAAATGAGTAGTCTGGGTTGAGCTCAATAAACCCCGCATCTCGCAAAACAGTAAGAACGCGCTTGCTAATCGCATTGACATGGGTTTCTTCGGAAAGATGCCCTTTCTCCACGAGCTCACGCAGAAGATCCTTGATTGTCCCACCCTTCATGAATTGAAGAATCCTGCGCCCCTCTGCCGTACGGTACAGCTTAAGCCACGCCCGCTCAGCCTCTTCCCAAGTCATCCGTGGAGCTGCATTCCTTCTCGTGGCTACCGTAATCAGATTAAGCTGGTTGAGCACGATCAGAATCGGCTTGATGGCCTGTCCGCCGAAGGGCTTCTTCGGGTCATCAGAAATACCGTAGGTGCGGCCGAGGTCAGTGGGCGTATTGGAATCTCGCATGACCTTGGCCTTTTTGAGAATCGAATCCACTACTCGCGTCATCACCTGGACGTTTGCGTTCTTGCCCAAGAGCCCCATGTCAGCAAGCTGCCGAATCACATCGCTTGTGGTGCCGCCAGCAATGGAGTACGGGTCGCAGCCCAAGAGCTTCTCCCGCGCCTCCCATTTCTGCTCGGCCTCGCGCCATTCAGATGCACCCTTTGCATTGACGTTCTCGTTGCCGATATCGATACGATCTTGACTGCTCATGTGCTCTCCTCGCTCCTATAAATACATCATCGTCAATCAGCCTGTTGCTCGTCAGAACTGCAAACGTGGTCGCCCTTTACTTCCTCGCTCAACGACAGGGAACCGCCCCTCCTGCGCCGTCAAAACCGGCAATGCTGTTTCTGGCAAGTATACCGCCCCCTGCGGACAGAATATCAAGTGAACCGACCCCCCTCTTCCCGGCAAGCTCGCCCGGCGTTACCTCACCATGCTCACCTCACCGGTCTTGTAGTCGATGTCGAGGCCGTTCGCGGCGTTGAACACGACCGCACGCACGCTCAACTCACCGTCCTCGGTAGCGATGCCGACCACGATGGCGCGCGGGATGACCTCGCCCGCGCCGTAGACCGGCACGACGTTGTACCATACGCGCCCGTCCGGATGCGTATCGAGGTAGTCGTTGACAAGGCTCTCGGTATAGGAGAGGCCACCCGGGGTGTGACCGTCGCCCTCATCGAGCATCACAGTGCCGCGCACGATGTTGTGGCTCGCGTTGTCGCCACCGAGCGACGGAGGAATGAGATTCACGGGCTTGAACAAGTTGCCCTCGAAGCCGTAGCGCCCCGGCGTGCCGGGCACCTTCGCCCAGACGTTACCCTTCATATCCATGATGTCCGCCTCTGCATCCGGTGCATCGGAGCGCATGTCGTTCGTGATCCAACCGGCAGCACCCGGCAGGCGTCCGAGGTCATCGACCTCTCCGTACAAGATGCCGTTATCGAGCTCGGTGCGCAGTTCGTCCGGATACGCGCTGACGACGCGGACGTAATCCGGATACTGCCCCGGGTCGAACGAGTGTGCCCATTCCTCAAGCTGAGATCCCTCGTTGATTTCGACCACCTCGCCCATATAGGCCTTGCCCTCGGGGACGAACACCTGCTCGCCCATAGGGTTGAAACCGGTGTTTGGGTCGGGAACGTGAGCGGTGCAGTAGGCCATCAGACAGAGCAATATGAAGCAAACCAGGAGCATTCGGATGATGAACTTGAACAGGATGCGAAACATGCGCGTCTCCTTCCCTCTCGACGTCGACCTGCAATGGCGAAACAAGCCGGGACGCGCGCAAGCACGCTGCTCGGGCGCGACCCGGCACGCCCTCCTCTATGCCGCCTTGCGCGGCTCGACGATCGCGTCGGCGAAGCCGAGCTCCACGGCGCGCTCGGCAGTGAGGAAGGTGTCCTTGGCAGTGAGCGCCTGCACGCGCTTGACGGTAAGGCCGCTGCGGTCAGCCAGAATCTGGCTGAGGGTGCGGCGAAGCCCCATGAGGCGACGGCTCGTCTCCTGCACGGAGAGCGCCGAGCCGCCGGCGTTCTGGATGAGCGGGTCGTGGATCATGAGCTCGGCGTGCGGGAACATCTCGCGGCGGTCACCGGAAACGAAGATAATCGCGCCCATGGACGCGGCGGTATCGAGGCACACGGTGCGCACGGGGCATGCGATGGTGCGCATGGTGTCCACGATGGCGAGGCCGGCGGAGACGCTGCCGCCCGGACTCGCCACATAGAGCGTGACCTCGGCGGAGGTGTCATCGTGCTCGAGTTGGAGCAGCTGCTGGCAGATGTCGAACGCCATGGCGGCATCGATCGCTCCGGTCACGGAGAGCTCGCGGCGGGAGAGCATCTCGTCGTAGATACTCGTGAGCGCGATGCCGCGCGCCGTCTCGCGCATGGTGCGGGGACTGATGATGCGTTGTTCCATGAAGATTCCTCTCTCTTGGGCTACACGGTTTGAACAGACTAGACAGGTGCTGGGGCGGGGCTAGAACGGAATTTCCTCGTCGAGCGTGAACGAACACGCCTCCCCCATGGAAACGGGATCGACGGGTTCACGCGCGGGCGCTGCTTCCGGAGCCCTCTGCCCCGACGTCTCGAACGGAGCGGCAGCCGCAGTGACGAGCTCTGCGTAGCGCGGGTGTTCCTCTAGGCGGTAGCTCTCAACTTCCTCGGCACGCCGACCGCGTACGAAGAGCCAGGCGCGACCGGAGGGCAGCTCGAGCAGGGTCTTCGGCATCCGATCCGCACGCTCGGAGAAGCAACGCGCCGTGTCGAGGTCCTGGAAGCCCAACGCGAGCTGCACGTCGCAGTTGCCCATGATGGACATGGCGCGCGACCGGCCGTAGCGTGCCTCGAGCTGATTCACAGACTGCAGCAGCAGCGTGACCCAGATCTCTCGACTGCGTGCGACGGCGAGCAGGTCGTCGATGTTGTTGATGTAGAGGTTCGCGAAGTCGTCGAGGAAGAGCCGTACGGGAACGGGCATGCGGCCGCCCGGGCAACGGTCCGCTTCGCGCAGGAGCGCCTTGAAGGCCTGGTCGACGAAGAGGCTCGTGAGTGGATCGAGCGCGCGGTCGATGTCGCTCATGGTCACGAAGAGCGCGCGGCGCTCGTGGCCGAAGCGGGCGAAATCGACCTGGCGGGAGGCGGTGTAGAGTCTGAGCGCCCCGTCGAACCCCAGGCACATGAGCTTCTCGGCAATGATGCCGATGATGCTCGCGTTCATCTTCTCGGCATCGCGCGTGGAGGCGTAGCGCAGGTACAGCGAGGATGCGAGGCTATCGGGGTCGCTCACCTCGAGGTCATCGAGCAAGCGGAATGTCGCACCGTCATTCAGGTGCTCGGCAAGCTCGACCAGCGCAGCGAACGTCTGCTCCTCGCGTGGCAGCTCTTCCATCACGTATGCGATGAGCGCGGCAAGGAGGTTTGCCGCGGCGCGGTCCCAGAACGGCTCCTTCCCGTTCTCGACAGGGCAGAGTGCGACAGCGATGGAGAGGATGTCCTGCTGGTTGGGGCGGCCGTGGGAGTCTCGACGGATGAACGAGAGCGGGTTGTAGCCCACGTGCGCGGCTCCGGCGGGAAGCGGTCGCGGCTCTTCGCAGATGTTCGCGAAGTCGAGGCACTCGACCGTATAGCCTGCACCAGCGAGCATCGTGCCCATCTCGCGGCAGAGCGTGCCCTTGGTGTCGAGCACGATGAAGCTCGAGCCCATCTGAAGCAGGTTGGGCTTGAGCACGTGGCGCGTCTTGCCCGCGCCTGATGGGCCGATGACGAGCATGTTGTTGTTGATGCCCGTCTGGAAGGAGTCGGTCTCGATGGTGCGGTTGCGGCCGACGATGGTCTGGCTCTGGTAAGCGGTGCGGTCGATGACGTTCGGCAAGTCCGTGGACATGAGCAGCATCCCTTCTGAAACGTATTGGTTTTGGTCTGGCGCGCCCTTGCATCAGGCGGCAGCGAGGCGGGCAGAGAGCGTGGGATTGCGGCGTGCCTGTGTGCGAGCACACGCTGCCCCGGTTCCATAGCACCTCGCAAGCGCCAGGGGTTCGAAGAACAGGGGCAGGGCCAAGCGCTGCAAGCGTTCCTCGGGACTCTCCGGATCCTCATCCCACCAGGGATAGTCCTCGTCCTCGCAGGCCTCATCGATACACGCTCGCTTCTTCGCGAAGTGCTCGCACATGACCTCGGCAGAGCAGTCGCGCGATTCCCCGAGCGCCCCGGTCGCCCGTGCGGAATACTGCTTGAAGTCCGGCGCTGCCGGGCCCTTGGAGAGTTCAGGCGACGACCTGACGGCTTCGAGGATGTCGCCCGCCGTGGAAAAGCAGAAGGCATAGAACAGCGCACGCGCTTCGGCAGCATTGAGGTCGTTGCCACAGTACTTCCGTGCCATGTGAGCGAAATCGTATCGGGGCGAGCGCCGGCGCTGCGAACGAGATGTCTCCCTGCCCGTATCGTCAGACGCTTGGCCGGTCTCTTTCTGCTCACGGGCTTTGCTGTTCCACATCGTGTACTTGCGGATCGGGTCGAGCAGGCCGTCTACGAGCGCCTCCCGACTCGCGGTGAGGGCGACGAGGGCGTTGTGATCCTGCGCGCGGCGGACGGCGTCGTCGAGGATCATCGCGAGGCGCGCGATGCCGCCGACATCGCCTGTCCATTCGGGCAGCTCCGCGCCATAGCTCTCGAGGTACAGCCCGGTCATCCCCGACGTAGCGATGCGGTGACACATGCGGCGCGCCTTCGCGTCTCCGCAGTAGCGCTCCCAGGGGGCACGCGCAAGGACGGAGAGGCTGGCAGCGATCAGTTCGGGCGGAACCATGCTGTCAAGCGCCGCGTCGATGCGGCCGGCAAGTACGGTAGTTCGCGTGTTCATGCTACGCCTCCACGCACGTCTCGGAACCGAATAGATCCTGGCAGCGGCGCACCTCTTCGCGGTGCTCCTCCTCATACGCCCAGACGCGCTGCAGGGAGGAAAGATAGGTTGCGAGCATCTCCTCATCGCTCGGGCGGCCGTACCGCTCGTACTCGACGCCTCCCTCATGCGCGAGCAGCGCGTCGAGTTCGCCGGAAAGCGCCATACCGAGTGCCGCCCGCGCGTCCTGCGCCGCGTAGACGAGCGTCGCGTATTCAGGGTTCGAATCGAAAAAGGTTTGCTGCGCCGTAGGGTGTGCCATGTGGTTCCTCTCCCGTCTGATACGTGTGGTTTCCATCGTGATGTGCTCGAGGGTGGGGCCGTGCGCCGCGTGTGGGCGCACGGAGGACTGCGTTATGGATACGTGTTTGTTTGACCGCCTTGAGCTGGCGGTCGTCGTGTGGTTTCCCTGCGCGACATCGAGTGCTCAGCGGCGGGGCGGTTGCGTCTGCTGCCCACGCGCTCCTTTCAGATGCCGTGCAGGATGTGGAATCGCGCTGCTCCCCCGCGAGGTCATCGCCATGCCGGGCTCTCTTCCCCGGGTCATCGCGCGCTCGGGGCGCGCTCGTCGGGGAGCGCGATTGCGCGCAAGGCGCAACCACGCCGCTGGAAAGCAGCGCGTATACGGTTGTCAAGCTACCATGACCCATGCGCCCACGACGCAGGAACGACCGCGCCGATGGGGCAGGGCTGGGAACGTCCGCAAGCGCAAACGCCTCAAATCGAGACAGCTCCGCCTAGGGACGAACCACGACGTGCAACCAACGCTATTAAGTTGTTAGATGGTCTTGCTCATGCTTGCCATTACCTCTTACGTGCTACAACTCGTATCTGATGTGCTTGGCGGCGAGCCTGTGGGTACAGAACTCTTTAACGGGTGGGCTTCACTATACACCCGCCGCAGGCGAACGTGCTCAGGAATTTTGAGTTTTTTCGCTCAGCAGCGCGGAATCCGGTAGTCGGCCATGATGGAGAGCGGGTGGAGCAGCTTGTTGTACGTCCCTATGGCTAGCAGCGCCTCGTACTCATCGTCGGTGCGCGCGCCTGCCGCCAGGTCGCGCACGACAGCAGCGATGGGCTGGCTATCGTCTGCGCTCACGTGCGCCGTCTTGATGTGGCAGACGGTGTCGGAGGCGACGGTGTCAATCGTGTTGATGAGCTCCTGGCGAGACAACTCGATCCCGTCGATGATCTTACCCTCGCCCTCGGATAGATCGAGCATGAAGGTCGTTTTCGAGAAGCCGTAGGGTTCCTCGTCGTCGTAGAAGAACCAGACGACGGCCTCGAGCTCGCAGAACGGGATCTCGAGCAGGACGGAGACCGTCGTGCGCGCCTCGTCCTCCGTCATGCCCATGAGCGTGAAACGGTCGATGGCGTCTTCCCGCGCGGCGGCGGGCAGCTTGAGCATGCCGGCGTAGAGAGGCTTTGCGTAGTACCCCTCGCCGAAGCTCGGCGCCTGCTCGTAAGCATCGGCGCGGTGCGTGTCGACGCCGTGCAGCTCGAGCACGTCGATCGCCGTGGCGACGAGCTCGGTCATGCAGGGCATGATGCGGGCGAGGCCCTCCTTGATCTTGGCGTCGCGCTCGGGCGCATCGGGCGCGGCTCCGATGGCGGTATCGTCAGGGTAATAGCCCTCGGCCGGCGGCTCATAGGGCTGCTCCCAGGGCACGATGTTCAACTCGTCATCGTCTTTTTGCTTCATGAGCTTGGGCTGGTATTCCTCGAGGTCGAAGTAGTCCTCTGTGATGAGGCACGCAGCAGAGCCGAGCGTCTTGCCCCAGTGATCCCAGAGCCCCGGCCCGAACCGCTTCAGGTAGCCATCGATGCGCGCACGGGTCGCCTCCGCGACGCGTCCGGAGCCCCCTGCCAGGTGCGCGAGCGGAATCCGGGCGAACGCTGCGAACGCGCTGAAGACGCGATCGTGGTAGGGACGGCGGAGCCGGTTGAACTCATCCTCGCGGGCCTTCTGCTCCCGCGCGATGCGTTCTTGCTCTGCCTTCCATGCGAGCTGCTCGACGGTCGGTTCGACGGGCGTTGCCGTCAGTTCTTCAATCAGATCTTCGAGCGTCGGAACATCTTCGTCCATGCGAATCTCCCTTAGTTGATAACGCGTGATGTCGTTGTGCGGCTGGTGCCGTGTGTGCCGGCCGGCACCGCCCGCGATGGGGGGTGCCCAGCCGACTTTCCCCGTCCGGTGCCCGACGTTCGTGCGTCGGCGCGGCCCGTCGGCCGCCGCGCTCGTTCCTTGTGGCCGCTGCCACCGGACGAATGGGTCGCGCCGCCCTCCCCACAAGGTCATCGCCCCGGCGGGCTCGCTTCCGCAGGTCGTCGCGCACTCGGGGTGCGCTCGCCGCGGGACGGGGCAGCGCCGGGCGCGCCCCGCCGAAGGGAGGTTGGCGTGTATGCGGTTATCAAGGTGACAGCCCTGTCGGTTCCGCCCGGCGCAGGAACGACCACGCCGAGACGGGACAGGGGGCAGGGACCCGGGGCGCAGCTCCTCGAATAGAGACAGCTCCGCCTAGGGACTGCTGGACCACATACATCACGCGCTATTAAGTTGTTAGATGGCCTTACTCCACTGCATGCCGTTACCTCGTACTCGCTAGAACTCGTATCTGATGTGCTCGGCGCCCCGCCCGAAGCGGAGCTGGTTACGGAAGAAAAAAGTGTATGCGTACTATACCCCCATCGCGGGCGAAGATACGCGAGAATTTCGGCGAAGTGGGATGGGTTGGTTGGGGACGTGTTCCTATCAACCCATTCGGATTCTGCGGGAGACGCCGCAATCGCGCGAATGGGTTGAAAGGAACACGTCCCCAACCAACCCATCGGCCAGCGCCGTCCACCCCACCCGCCCGCAGTGAGTCGCCTTGCGCCAGCCGGGCGGTTTCAGTATCCTAGGACACGCTTCAAAGCGCCAGCGTGGCTCAACGGTAGAGCATCTGATTTGTAATCAGACGGTTGCGGGTTCGATTCCTGTCGCTGGCTCCATGACACATGCGGGCTCGGGGGACGCACCTCCGAGCCCGTTTCTGATAAAAAGGTGTCTGACACCTTTTTATCATCAGCAGCCGAAGAGCTCGGCCGCGGCGGCCATCTTGTCCGCGATACCCACGCCGAAGGGGCAGCGCCGCTCGCACGCGCGGCACGCGACGCACGCCGACGCCGTCGTCCCCAGCGCGCGGTAGTGCTCGCGCAGGGAATCCGGCACCTCGTCGTACATCGTCGCGAGGTCGTAGAACTTGTTCACGCTCGCGATGTCGATGCCCTGGGGGCAGGGCGCGCAGTGGCCGCAGTAGGTGCACTGGCCGATATAGGCGTGGCGCGGCGCCCCCGCGAGCACGCGCGCGTAATCGCGTTCCTCCGGGGTGGCCGTCTCATACGCGACGGCGTCCGCGACGTGCTCCGGCGCGGAGAACCCCACCATCACGCTCGCCACGGCCGGGCGCGTGAGCGCGTACTCCAGGCACTGCACGGGCGTGAGTGCCACGCCGAACGGCGACTGCGCGGCATCGAAGAGGCGGCCGCCCATGAAGCCTTTCATCACCGTGATGCCCGTGCCCGTCTCCTCGCAGAGCGCGTAGAGCTCGGCGCGCTCGGGCGTCATGCCGTCGCGCGCGGACTGCTCGCCCGCCTCGCCGAAGTAGTCGTCGAGGTTCTCGGTCGCCGGCATCATGTCGAACGCGGGGTTCACCGAGAAGAGGATCATCTCGATCTCGGGGTTTAAGGCGGCGCGCTTCGCGATCTTCGGGTTGTGCGTGGAGAGGCCGATGTGGCGAATGGTACCCGCCGCGTGAAGCTCGCGCACGTAGTCCATGAACGGGCCGGACGTGGCCTCCTCGTATTCCGCCGGGCTGTCCACGTAATGGATCATGCCCAAGTCCATGTAGCTCGTGTGGAAGCGCGCGAGCAGGTCCTCGAACGCCGGCTTCACGTGCGCGAGGTCGCGCGTGCGCACGTACTGGCCATCCTGCCAGGTCGACCCGAGGTGCCCCTGGATGACCCACCGGTCGCGCGCACCGAGCTCGGCGAGCGCATCGCCCAGGTTCGACCGGCGCGTGGGGTCGGGCATCCAGCAGTCGAGGATGTTGATGCCCGCCTCGTCCGCGGTGCGCACCATGGCGAGCGCCTCCTCCGGCGTGCCGTCGACCCACTCACCGCCGAACCCGATCTCGCTGACCTCGAGCCCCGTGTTTCCCAGCTTGCGATAGCGCATCGCCGCCCCCTTCGTTCGCATTTGCCCGCTTGTGCCCTTAGTATGGCACGACACGGCAGCATGCGGGAACGGGGTGCGGGACACGAGGTGCGGAGGTGCTCACGGGCCGCTTGGTCGCCGCGATAGGCGCCGGCTATCCGCGCAGGGTGGCGTCGCGCAGCGCCGCGAGCTTCGCCACGGCGTCGGGTGAGAGGCGGCTGCCGAGCGTGAGCTTGATGTCCGGAGCTTCCTCGGCCTCCTTGACATCGGCGTCGAAGAGCTGCATCTCCTCCACGAACATGCGCGCCGAGATGCGCGTGACACCCTTGCCCATGACCGTCGCCTGGATGGTGCCGTCGCTCGTCACCACGGAGCATGCGCGCCCGGCTTCGCGCGCCTCCGTACACAGGCGCTGGACCACGGTGTCGGCCGAGACGCCCGTGGGCGAGAACTCGATGCGCACGCCCGCCTGCGGGAGGTTCGGGCGGTCGGCCGAGACGTTGCCCGCGCCGTCGAACACGATCACCGGCTCGTAGCGGTGCTGCGCGAAGGCGGCGACGTCGGCTATGAGAGCGGTGCGGGCACGTTCGTGCACGTCACGGGAATAGGGGTCGTCCGAATGGTCGGAGACGAGGCGCTCGTAGCGCGGGCTCGCATGGATGACGTTGTAGCCGTCGACGACGAGCAGCTCGAGTTGGCCGCGCGCGTTGGTGCCCCGCGCCGGGTCGACGATGCTCGCCGGTGCGAACGCCGAGGCGAACGCGTTGCCCGCGCCGTACGTGCTCGCGCTCACGATGGGCTTGGCCGAGCCCTCGCCGAAGCGCTTCGCCTTCGCCTTTTGCCTGCTCTTCTTGCCCATCTCGCCCCCTTTGCTTCAAGGTAAAATTACCCCAGGGGTTATTTTACATGCATCCCCTGGCGCGCGTCGCGTTTTTCATCGCGCGGCAGCGTTTTGTGGTGGTGGAATTCAGATATGCACGATGGAGGCGCCGCGATGTGCCGCAGATCATCCGCAAACCTTCCAAAATGGCCGGTTTTCCCGCCATTTTGCCCTTATTTTACGGCGTTCAGACCATATTTGCTTCGATCAAGCGCCCTCCGCACGCGACGAATCGTGCATATCTGAATTTGACCACCATTATTTGGGCTCGCGAAGAAAAAACGCACGTCCCGTCTCGGGTGCGGAGGCTTGTATGCCCGCGCAACCGGTGAAAGCGTAGACGCGAGACCGCCTCACGCCTGGTTCTGGCGCAGCCATTCGTAGCAGAGCGCCGTCGCGGCCTGCGCCACGTTCAGGCTCTCCGTTTGCCCGCGCTGCGGCAGCCGCGTGAGGTCATCGCAGGTCTCGAGCACGAGCCGGCTGATACCGTCGCCCTCGGAACCCATCACGAGCGCGATGCGCCCGGCGAGCGGCGTCTCCCAGCACACGGCGTCGGCATGCTCGCTCGCTCCAACCGCCCAGAAGCCCGCCGTTTTCAGATCCTCGAGTGCACGCGCGATGTTCGGCACGCGCGCGATGGGCAGGTGCATGACGGCTCCGGCGGAGGTCTTGTAGGTCGCGACGGTCACCTCGGCGGCGCGCTTGCTCGCGATGACCACGCCCGCCGCGCCCACAACCTCGGCCGAGCGCACGATGGCGCCGAAGTTGCCCGCGTCGGTCACGTGGTCGAGCACCACCACGAGGGCGGGGCCGTCGCCTGCGCGCGCGATCACGTCCGCGAGGTCAGCGTACGGGAACGCCCCGACCTCGAGCGCGATGCCCTGGTGCGCACCGTGCGCGGAAAGCGCGTCGAGCTCCGCGCGCGATACGCGGCGCACGGGGATGCCGGCAGCCTGGACGTCCGCCACGAGCGCGACAAGCGCGGCGTCGCGCCCCTCGCCCTCCGCCACGAGCGCGCGCTTCACGGGGAAGCCCGTGCGCAGCGCCTCCGCGGCGGCGCGGCGGCCCTCGATGTAGGCGCCAGCGGGGCGGGTGGGCGCAGGCTGCTGGGCTCGGGCGGAGGGGTGGCGCTCGGGCGTACCGACAGCGCGCTTATCTGGCCGCGCGCCCGTCGTTCCGCGGCGGCCTTGGGACGATTGCGCGCGCCCCGCCTCCCGACGCGACCTTCCCGCATCGGACTGCTGACGCTGCTCTCGCCGCTGACGACCCATGTTCCACTCCTCACGATTGCGTATGAACCGTAAGTATACGGAACTGCCCGGCACCCGCATAGCCCGGACGCGCTCGGCGCGCCGTTCTCCATGCCATCGCGTGCCGTGCGCGACACGACGCACGGCGTATCATGCAGATAAAGCTGGCTGCGGATCCGGAGGCGCCATGGTTGCAATCCAACAGTACGAATCTCCCCTGGGCACCATGCTGCTCGCCGCCGATGAGCTCGGACTCACCGGCGCGTGGTTCGTCGGGCAGAAGTATTTCGGCGCGGCTCTACCTTCCGAGCACGCGGAATGCGAGACCCCCGTTCTCATGCAGGCGCGCTTCTGGCTCGATGCGTACTTCGCAGGCGAGCGCCCCGAGCAGCTGCCGCCCTTGCATCCTGCTGGCTCGGCATTTCGCCAGGACGTGTGGGCGATTCTTCTGCAAACCCCGTACGGCGAGACGACCACCTACGGCGTAATCGCCCAACGGTTCGCGGCGCAGCGCGGCGTCGACCGCGTTTCCGCTCGGGCGGTCGGCGGCGCCGTGGGGCACAATCCCGTATCGATCATCATCCCCTGCCATCGCGTCATCGGAGCGGACGGCAGCCTCACTGGCTACGCCGGAGGCATTGAACGCAAGCTCAAGCTGCTAGAACACGAGCGCATCCATCCCCGCATGTAAAAACACCCCAGGGGTTATTTTACATAGCACAAGACCGCCCCTGGTGAGGGGCGGTCTTCATGTCGAATGTAAAATAACCCCTAGGGTGTTTTTACATGGGTGCCCCGCGCTCACAGCCTTGTCTGCAAGTCCTCCGGGGTCGGCAATACATTCCGATAGCCTTCGGGCAGTTCATCCCCCAAACGATACGCGCTGATGCCCACGGGCTGGTCGATACTGCGCAACGCGTACTCCGCCACCACATCGTTCTTCTCCTTGCAGAGCACAAGTCCGATGGTGGGATTATCGAGCTCACCTGCCAGCATATCGTCCACCACCGATACATAGAACCCGAGCTTGCCCGTGAACTCCGGCTTGAACTTCTCGTTCTTAAGCTCAACTACCAAATAGCAATGCAGTCGCACGTTGTAGAACAGCAAATCGATATAGAAATCATCGCCGCCCACGGTAAGGTGATACTGGTTGCCCATGAATGCGAAGCCGGTTCCCAGCTCAAGGAGCACCTTCGTCACGTTCTCAACCATCTGCTCTTCGATATCGCGCTCGGTCCGGCTTTGCTGCGCTGTGATGAAATCGAAGATGAATGGATCCTTGAGCGCCTGCTGTGCAAGCTCGCTTTCGGGTTCCGGCAGCGTGCGATTGAAATTGTTCAACGAGGTCGATAGCGCTTGGCGCTCATACAGATGAGACTCGATTTGGTGGATGAGCACCGAATGTGACCAGCCATTTGCGATAGAGGCTTTCGCATACCAGAGACATTCATCGGAGCTTTGCGTTTTATTCATCAATGCGATGTTGTGAGACCAGCTAATGTGTGCAAACACTGTTTGCACAATTTCCCACTCGGTCTCACGCGCGAATTTCATCATGTATTTCAAATAGCGTACGGAAAAGCCCCTGATCCCTGGAAAAGCTGTACGTATATCTTGAGAGAGCGTTTCAATTGATTTGGATCCCCAGAAGCTCCGCGCGTCTAATAGAGTCCCGATCCTCCAATACATGCAGATCAGTTCCGAGTTGACACGGCTCACAGCCCGTGCCCGCGTTTGCGCGATCTCCCGTTTCACTTGGCTCAACACCAGCAGATAGTCGCTCCCATTTTCCAGCATACGCGCCTCCCACCCCGTGGGTTTCACCATGCACGTATGCTACGACCACGTACGGACATATGTTCGATACCGTGCAAGAGCCCTGACCAAAAAGACCGCCCCTAACAAGAGGCGGTCTTCATGTCGAATGTAAAATTACCCCTGGGGTTATTTTGCAAAATGGGTTGAAAAGAACACGTCCCCAACCAACCCATTACATCTAGGCGCGCTTGATGCGGCTGCCGGCGGCGGTGTCCTCGATGACGAGGCCCATGTCGCGTAGCTGGTCGCGGATGGCGTCGGCCGTTCCCCAATCCTTGGCGGCGCGGGCCTCGGCGCGGGCGGCGAGGATGCGCTCGGCGGCCTCGTCCACATCGTCGCCCGTGTAGCCCACGAGCCCCGCGGCGACGCCCAAGAGCCCAACGGGCAGCGGCTCCTCCTGCTGCGGCAGCTCGACGCCGAGCTGCGCGAGGGCGCCCGCGATCACGGCGCCGCACACGCGCGCAGCTTCAGGGTCGACAGCGCCCGCGGCCTGGTCGAGGTACGTGTTCGCCTCGGTCACGAGCTGGAAGTACGCGGCGACCGCGCCCGCCGTGTTGAAGTCGTCGTTCATGCATGCCTCGTACTCGGCGGCGGCGCGCTCCATGGCAGCCGTGAGACCGGCCGCGAGCTCGGCGTCCGGCTCCCCTTCAGCGTGGTCGGCCGCCCACTTGAGGTTCCGCACCGTGCCCGCGATGCGCGCGAGCGAGTTCTCCGCGCCCTCGAGGCGCTCCCACGAGAAATCGAGCGGCGAGCGGTAGTGCGTCTGCAGCATGAGCAGGCGCAGCGCCGCGGCGGAGTGCTTCTCGAGCACCTCCTCGAGCGTGAAGAAGTTGCCGAGGCTCTTCGACATCTTCTCGCCGTCCACGAGCAGCATCCCCGTGTGCATCCACGTGTTCGCGAACCCCTCGTGCCACGCGCACGTAGCCTGGGCGCACTCGTTCTCGTGGTGCGGGAAGGCCAGGTCGGAGCCGCCGCCGTGGATGTCGATCGGCACGCCCAGGTAGCGATGCACCATGGCGGCGCACTCGGTGTGCCAGCCGGGGCGGCCGTCGCCCCAGGGGCTCGGCCAGCTGGGCTCGCCGGGCTTCGCGGCCTTCCAGAGCGCGAAATCGAGCGGATCGCGCTTGTCCTCGTTCTCCTCGATTCGCGCGCCCACCATGAGGTCGTCGATCTTGCGACCGGACACCTCACCGTAGCTGGGATCGCTGCGCACCGAGAAGT
This sequence comes from [Collinsella] massiliensis, assembly GCA_000333815.1. GTDB lineage: Bacteria > Actinomycetota > Coriobacteriia > Coriobacteriales > Coriobacteriaceae > Enorma. The sequence goes on along the minus strand of CAPI01000123.1, from coordinate 19,866 downwards.
ACACGTCGCCGTTGTCGGCCGCGTAGGCGTGCCCTTGCTCGATGAGGCTCTTGATCATGCCGATCATGGGGCCGATCTCCTTCGTAGCGCGCGGGCGCACGTCCGGGTCGAGCACGTTCGCGCGGTGCATGACGTCGATGAACTTCTTCGAGAACTCCTCGGCGACCTCGGCGGCCGTGCGCCCCTGCTCATTCGCGCGGTTGATGATCTTGTCGTCCACGTCGGTGAGGTTCTGCGCGAACGTGACCTCGTAGCCGCTCGCGATGAGCCAGCGACGGATCACGTCGAAGGAGATGAACGTGCGCGCGTTGCCGATGTGGATGTTGTCGTAGACTGTGGGGCCGCACACGTACATGCGCACCTTGCCGGCCTCGATGGGCTGAAACTCCTCTTTCGCGTGCGTAGCGCTGTTGTAGATGAGCATGGGGGCTCCTTCGATTCGAATCGGCGGGCACGGCGCCGGAAGACTGCTGTTCGTAGAAGATTGTAGCGATAGACATGGAGCCTCGCACCCCGCGTGAATCGGAGGCACGGCTCCTTAACAACTGTATGCAATCACAGCCGCAGATGCACATCTATCGAAACGCCGGCGGCAACAAGCTGCTACACGTTCACCTTGCTCATCATCGACCAGCCAATCTTTTCCTGCACCCGCGCAACATCATCGCTATAGCGAAGGGCATAGCTCGTCGTGATCACATCGAGCACGTAGATTTGCGATACCGCGCTCGAGAACGTACCGCCCTCGAGAAAGCTCATCTTGTCATACGTGATGAACACGTGATCAGCGAGTTTTGCAAGAGAAGAGTTCGCGTAGCTGGTGATTGCGACGACCTGGGCGCCGGCGCTCCGCGCGGCCCCGACCGATTCGATGAGGTCCTTCGTCTCACCCGAAACCGATACGGCGATAAGCAGACTCGACGAATCGCACAGACTCGACTGCATCATCTGAACATGCGAGTCGGTGACGGCACGAGTTCGCTTGCCGTAACGGAACAGGCGCGCCTCGCCCATCGAAGCGGACAGGCCACTCGTTCCGATGCCGTAGAAAAAAACCTCCTCAGCATCGTGGATGGCATCGAGCACCTGCTCAAGCTCGCCTTGAGACAGCATCGAATAGGTGAATTCGATATTGTCGATAAGATTCTGCTTGATACCCTCAGGCCCCTCGCCGGCATCCTGCTTTGACTCGTCAATCTCAAGTTCCAGGTAGAACTTGAGCTCCTGAAATCCACCCAGGTCAATCTTCTGGCAAAAGCGCACCACCGTCGCCTCGCCCACCCCGATGCGCCGCGCAAGCTCCGAGAGCGTCATATGCACCAATTCGCCCCCGTGCTCGAGAACGAAATCGGCGACTTTGCGCTCGGATTTGGTCAGGGAGGGATAAAGCGTCTTCGTCTGGGCTATGACCTGCATGGGCACTCCGTAGAATCAACCGGATGGCATACCACCTGGACAAGCTCTTATAAGCTCGTCGCGCCTTGCAGTGTATCATCACGCCGCCTCCTGCGCACCGCGGCGTGCGGGGCGCAGGAGGCGATAGGATAAGCGTGTACGCCTCGCAAGCAGTACCCCGCTCGCAAAGCACAGCGAGAATCAGCCCATAATGGCGTGAATGGCGTAGCCCTCGCTCAAACGCACCGCATCCAATCCGGGAAACGCGTCCGCCAGATACGCGACCATCGCGTCAATACCCGGCTTCTCGCAGCACGCATGGTTCACTACGATCAGCGGCACCCCCGCATCTATCGCCAGCTGCACGTCATGGAAATTGCTGATGCCGTCATCGGCAACAATGCAAACGTCGCACGGCTGCTCAAGCATCCTGCAGACATCAGTCGCCGCGCCCGTACCTAGACCTACTTCGCGTACCTGAGCGTCAAGATCGCCTACCACCCAAACCGATTCCTCACCATACGGCGCAAGGGCGGCGGCCACCCGGCGCGCAAAATCTCGGACGCTCACAGGCTCAACACGCGCGTGCTGGATATACGATTCGACCTTCCGGGTGCACGGCAGACCCAAAATCTTCGCCCAACAGTCGGCGACGCCCACGCCGGGAACCTTGTCCCACACGTCATGACACCGATAAACGACCATGCCGTTCTCTTCTATAAGCGCGCGCTTCTCTTCCCGCTGTCGATATACGAGGCGGTGCGGATCGGTCGAGGGGGCATAAAATGGATTTTCGTGCGTGATGAGCAGATCGATGCCGTGCGCAACCGCGTCGTGTACGCATGCCATCGTGGCGACCCACGTCACGCCCACACGTTCAATCTCGCGTGTCACATCGCCCGCGAGCACGATGTCCCGGGTCTTGTTCCAATCGACCCACGTTCCCAGCGCCTCAAGATGGTCGATAACTTCCTGGGCCTGCATGAGATTACCTCCTATTCGATCAACATCGCTCTACCGCGGCAGAGTGTCTGCACTACATTGAACGTGTGGTCAAGTACAACGATATCGGCATCCTTGCCCACTTCAAGCGACCCTTTGCGCGCCTCGCATCCGAGCAGGCGCGCTGGGTTGATGGTCGCCGCGCATACCGCATCTGCAAACGGCAATCCAGCGCGAAGCATCAAATTGCGCACGCCGTCGCACATGCGCATGGAGGAGCTTGCGAGCGCCCCGGAATCGGTGCGGAATTGGCCCTCTTCGTCGATATGTATCCCCGAAGGAAGCGCTCCGTCAAATCCCTTGAGCGGGCTTGCATCGCTCACCAGCACAAGACGGTCGATACCTTTCATCCGGCCGAGCAGGCGCACCGCAGGCCAGCTGACATGATGGCCATCGGCGATGATTTCCGCATAGAGCTGGCGAATATCGAGCGCCGCTCCCACGATGCCCGGCTCGCGATGATGCATGGGCGACATCCCGTTATAGGTATGCGTCACGCCATCGAGCCCATGGCAGCAGGCATCGAGCACCTCGGCGTACGTCGCCGCGCTATGCCCAACGCTCACACCGATTCCTTGCGAGCGCGCATAGTCGAGCACGGCAAGGTCTCTATCGTGCTCGATTGCAAGCACCATGCGAATGATTGTCCCCCGCGACGCTTCGATGTACCTTTGGAGAACCTCGATGGACGGCTCCACGATGGCTTCGATGTCCTGGGCGCCTCGATGATCCGGGTCGATAAAATTACCCTCGACGTAGATTCCCAGCACCTCTGCCCCAGGTACATCTCCCTCGTCTCGACCGACGCACGACGCAAGGCGTCCGAAAATTGCAACATTCTCTTCGAAGGGAAAGCTCGCGGTCGTTGCAGCAAACGACGTAACGCCTTCAGCCGCAATCTCTCGCTGCCAGCGCTCCATCTCCCGCTCGTCAGCGGTCTCCGTTGACACGCCGTTGTTCCCATGGGTATGTGCATCGATGAAGCCGGGCAGCACGAGCAGGTCTCCGTAATCCGCATCGGCCCGCTTGCGCGTACCCTCCCCGATCTGCACGATCTTCCCATCCTCGACTACCAGCCACGCAGGTTGCAGGCGCCCCCGATACCACACGTTATTGCTTTGAATGCATCGAGCCATGTTTCACCTCTAACAGAGTGGGCGCCGATGCCCCACGGGAGCATCGGCGCCACGATAATCTCTATCGGCGCCACGATAATCTCTATGTGCCTACGCGCATCATGAGCGCATGCGGCGGTTGGCCGAAACGAACCGCTCTGCGATGAGATTCGGCCGCGTTACCGCAGAACCAATCGTCACCATATCCGCACCCGCGTCGATAACCGCCTTGAGGTCCGCAAGCTCCCAGATGCGACCCTCGCCGTTCACCGGCAAATCGACGGAAGCCTTCACCTCGCGCAAGGTCTCAAGGTCGGGACCTTCGCTTGCACGTCCAAGTGACTGGCGCGTATAGCCCGCAAGCGTCGTGGAGATGATATCCACGAGTCCGGTTTCGGCAACCGCCACGGCCTCCTCGACGGTGGCGAGATCCGCCATGATGGCGATATCGGGATAGCGCTCCTTAACCTCTGAGAGCAGCGCCACAAGCTCGTCAAATGAACGGGAAGGGCGAATCGTGCAATCGATGCCCACGATATCGCAACCCGCTTCGATGACCTCTGCAGCAGATTCCACCGTTGGCGTGATGAAGATGTCATCGAGGGGATCGCCCGTTCCGAAACGCTTGTTGATACCCACGATGGGAAGATCCACCGCCGCGCGAACGGCGCGCACATCCTGCGGCCAGCACGCGCGCACGCCGGCAGCGCCTGCCACCTCGGCGCATCGAGCCATCCGCGCCATCACATCCGCCCCATACATGGGCGAATCCTCATAGGCTTGGCACGATATGACCACGCCTCCCAGGAGGCTCTTGACCACGTCCTTCATGGCCTTGCCCCCTTATGCAGCGGAAACGGTCAGGATCGTCGTGAAGTAACCCACGATGGCAACAATCAGGAAGAACAGGATCATCCTATTGGCGCTCCACTTCTTCTTGACCATAAGGAAGTACGCAAGGAACGCCATAAGCAGCACGGGCAGACCCGGCATGAGCGTCGAGAAAATCGAAGCGATATCGATCGTGAGGTCGCCGCTCGTAAACACCAGACCGATGTTCACCTGCGTGTAGGATGCGGTCACCGCACCCACGACTACCAGTCCGACAGTCTGGGCGATAGAGACGATCCTGTCCTTGATGCCGCTTTCCAAGAGCGCCGATGCCGCAGATGCTCCGGTACGCGCGCCATAGGTGAATAGGAACCGTGTGAGCGGCAACATGATGGCGAGGAACACGACCACGTAGAAAATCGGTCCAAGAAGCTCTCCGTTCGGGGAGAGGCCGAGCGCGATGGAAAGCAGGATGGGAATGATCGTACCGGGAAGCAGCGAGTCGCCGATACCCGCGAACGGTCCCATAAGCGCCGTCTTGATCGAGTCGATAAGCTCGTCAGGCACATCAGCGCCTTCAGCCTTGCTCGCCTCCATGCCCAGGATCACGCCGGGAACGAGGCTGCCCAGATAGGGCTCGGTATTGAAGAAGTTGGCATGGCGCGCAAGCATCTTCTTCTGCGCTTCAGGATCGCCGGGATACAAATCCTCGCGCACATCGCCGAGCATCTTGACAACGGCTGGCCCCTGCATGCGCTCGAAGTTCTGAACGGACAGATTGAAGAACATCCAGCTCCAATATGCCCTAGCAATGGTCTTCTTGCTCAGCTTGGTTTCGGTTGCGTTCTCTGCCATGTTATTCGACCTCCTCTTCAGCGTTCTTCGCATTGAAATCACCCTTCGACCCCACATATGCGATGGCGAGCGCGATGATGACGACCGGGATCATCGCCATACCGCCCACAGCGACCAGCAAGAAGCCGATGCAGAAATAGATGAGGTCGAAATCGACCTTGCAAAGCACCCGCATGAGAAGCATGAAGCCCACGAGCGGGAGCATGTTGGCAAAGATCTGCAGGATATCGGTCACCTGCACGGGCATCATGTTCACGATCTGCGTGATGAGGTCTGCGCCGAACAGGTCGATCACGAAAATCGGAATGAAGCGCAAAACAAAATTCGTCACCTGGCCGATGATGGGCACTTGTGCTGCAAGCTTGAGGTTGCCCTTGTCAATGGCGTTATCCTGCATGTGCACGAAGAACAGGTTGATGGCGCACAAACCGTACACGGCGAGGACACCGAGCGTGCTCAGCGGAACGGCGAGCGCAAGGGCGTACTCCTCGCCCGCGCCCGCTGCCATGGCAAGCGGGATGCCGATCCACGACGCATAGTTCACGTCCGCCGGCATCGACCCGCCAGGGGTCACGAGGCCAATGTAGAGCATCTGGATAGCAGCGCCCATGATGACGCCCGTGGTGACATCGCCCATGATGAAACCGATAATCGCGCCAGAAACGAGCGGACGCCCGATGGTATACCATCCAAGCAGGCCGCCGATGAGCACCGGTGAGTAGATGGAGCTCATCCATCCAAATAACGCGAGTAAGAGTGCTTGAAAGACTGTCATGCGTTCCCTCCTCATTCGAATCCCGATGCGCGGACAAAGCGCGATGCGCCGTCCGTTCTCGATTCGCTCTATGAACCAACTGTCTGATGACGGCTCTAGAAGCGATCCTTCACTTCGTCCCATTCGATAATCGGCTGGCCGGGCACCTGCCTGAACCACACATGAGCTCCAGCGGCAACCGCCTGCTTGATTGCCTCGCCCTCCTGGGGGAGCAGATGGATGGCGGGGTGCACATCGATAGCTCCCTTGCGTGCGGACATGGGGCCGATGTTCAAATCCCGCGGAAGTTCCGGTGATTTCTCCAGGAGCTGGTAGTACACCTCAGGCGACTTCATGAGCACCATGGTGCGCACATCGTTCTCTGCTGCAGCCTTTATCTTTGAAACGGCCTGGTCGACCGTCACCACCCGTGCCTTCATATTGCTTGGCACGGCTGCCGAGAACACTGACTTTAGAATCGGGTTGCTTGCCGTGGTGTCATCTACAACCAGAATGGTTTTGATGTCGTATTCCTTGACGATAACGGTCATGCATTGACCGTGGATCAAGCGATCATCGCAACGCACAAGTACAATCATTGCCCCACCTCATCTCAATCGCGCCCAGTACTCGAGCACTCAACCTATGACGGCGAACAAAATCCGTTCTGTCCCGTCAGGGTGGAGAGCGCATCGGTTCTCGCGACAACGCGAAACCGTTCGCAGGCCTATCCATAGCTCTGTCATATGCCATATCGATTGCTTTCACCCCCTTTCATCGCAAACTGGCTATGCAAATACAAGGGTTTACATCAGGTTTGGCGTAAACTTCTGATTTATTTTCTTAGTTGGAGTTTACTCCAAAATATTACATACGCGTTTCTCTTGTGTCAGAGCGCAGTTACCTTCCGATAAACGGTCGGTTTCAATAGCTGGATGGCATCATTTCGTCAGCTGACCGGCAATAGGTATCCGTGTCCATAGAAGGTGGCATAAGGCGCTGCGTTGGTGATTGTGCCTTAGCGTATATATCAATCAATAAGTCGGCATACACACAGAGTGCACTGAATACAGCATCACGCGCCTCAGACGATCAAATTCTGTGATCTTGGTTTTTGACCCAAGCATTCCGGATGAGGAGCAGACGTGGCCGTAGTAAAGCTGACAAGCATCCCGCATCGGACAAATCACATCCCGGCTTTCCGAAAGATGCGTAATCAAAGCCGCGGACAAACGCCCACCTGAGCGTTCTCAAGAAAAGGGCGCGGGCACGCCCTCACAGCTCGCCCGCGCCCCACGGCGTTCGCACGTTGTCCGGCCTCGCGTCCCTACGCGTTCGCGCGCCACAGGTCGACGAGCTCCTTCGCCGCAGCGTAGGGCTCCGGCGCGCCCGCCACGGCGGAGACCACGAAGAACCCGTCGACGCCGGTCTTCGCGAGCGCGGGGATGTCCGCCGCCTTCACGCCGCCGCCCACGACGATGGGTTTCGGGCTCACGCGCCGCAGCTCGGCGAGCTCCTCGAGGCTGCGGGTGATGACATGGCCATCATCGTCGAGCCCGCAGTCCGGCTTGGTCGCCGTCTCGTGCAGCGGACCCACGCCGAGGTAATCGACCTGCGAGGTATCCGCCGTCTCGATGTAGCGGCGCATCTCGTGCGCTGCGGCGGAGAGCCCCACGATGGAATCTTCGCCCAGGTAGCGGCGGCACACCTCGACCGGGATGTCGCTCTGGCCCACGTGCACGCCGTCCACCTTGATGCCGGCGTCGCGGCAGGCGAGCGCCACGTCGAGCCGGTCGTCGATGAGCAGCGGCACCGTGTCGGCCTTGCCCGCCTCGGCGATGACGTCCGCCACGGACCGCGCGCACTCCATGAGCTCGCGCGCACCCGCCACCTTCGAGCGCACCTGCACGATGGTGAACCCGGCGTCGAGCGCGGCGCGCACCGCGTCCGCCACCGGGCGTCCGAGCGTGTTCTCCGGCCCGAGCACCAGGTATGCCGAGATGTCCAGCTTCTCACGGATGCTCATATGCAGCTTCCTTCCTTGAGTCATTGGGGACGGGTTCAATTGACTCACCGAGACAATGGGGACGGGTTCAATTGACTTATCGCGCGGGGTGATAAAAAGGTGTCTGACACCAAATTATCACTCACTGCGCAAGGTGATAAAAAGGTGACTGACACCTTTTTATCACCGGCGCCTGCGTATCACTCCTGGTCGAGGATCTCGTCCACCACGCGCACCTTGCGCTCCATCATGTTCTCGAACCCGGGGCGGATATCGGCCTTGAGCACGACCTCGGTGCGGATGCCACGCTCCGCCAGCACGAACGTCGCGTCCTTCACGACGCGCATCACGTCGTCCCACTCGCCCTCGATCTCGGTGAACATCGAGTTCGTGCGGCACGAGAGCCCGCTCTCGCGGATCACGCGCACCACGTCGGCGACGTATTCCTTGAGCTCATCGCCCACGCCCACGGGCGCGATCGCAACAGCTACCAGGGTGTTCATGCCTTACGCCTCCTCGAGGTCGAACGGGTTCGCCGCGATGTCCTCCGGCGTGGCGAGGTAGAGCTCGTCGAGGAACGCCACCTGGAAGCTCGCCGGCGCGTTCACGCGCGCCTCGGCACGGGCACCCGCGAGGTTGTAGACGTTCACGGCGGCGAGCGCCGCGGCGAGCGGGGTCTCCGCGCACGCGGCGTACACGGCACACACGCCGCCCAGGCTGCACCCGGAGCCCGTGATCTGCGCCATGAAGGGCGAGCCACCGTGCGAGAGCGCCACGGTCTCGCCATCGGTCACGAGGTCGACCGCGCCGGAAACGGCGACGGCGCCGCCCGTGTAGCGCGCGAGCGCCACGGCGGCAGCCCGCGCCTCGTCGACCTCCTGCGTGGAGTCGACGCCGCGCACCTGGCTCTGGCTGCCGGCGCCCTCGAGCCCCCACAGGGCGGCGAGGGCGATGACCTCGGACGCGTTACCGCGGATGATCGTGGGCTTCTGCTCCTTGAAGCCGGCGAGCAGGCGCGTGCGCATCTCGCCGATGCCCACGGCCACCGGGTCGAGCACCCAGGGCTTACCGAGCTCCGCGAGGCGCGCGGCCGTGCGCGGCAGCGTCTCGTCGTAGATGGGCAGCAGCGTGCCCACGTTGATGTACATGGCAGGGCCGGCGGCGGCCATGGCCTCGCCCTCGTCCGGCAGGTAGACCATCGCGGCGGAGCCGCCGACGGCGATCTGCGCGTTTGCGACGAAGCTGATGGTGACGGTGTTCGTGATGGACGGCGCCATGGGGTTCGTCGCGCGCACCTGGGCGGCCGCCGCGCGAACCTGCTCCTGCAGATCGGCTTTCTCGATCATCTTGTTCCCTCCTGGAGCGCAAGCGCAGCGGTGCCGCGTGATGCCGCGCCGAGCCCGTATCGGACGGCGCGCCTGCGAGCGGACATCCTTGCTTGCACGCATGCTCCCTACGACAGCATTACCTGACAGGTTCGAAGGGTTGGGCGCATGCCCTCTCAACTCGCGCGGCAGCACAGGCCGCGCGGGTACCCCTGCATCGTGGTTCATGATAGCACCCACGCGCGCGGGCAACGGGCGTGGGCGAAATGTTACAGAACGGCATACCAATGCCAAAATGATAAAAACCAGCCTGTCTGCTTTTTATCATCTGGCGGCGGTCGCGTGATAAAAACCAGCCTGTCTGGTTTTTATCAATTAGCGCTGGTCGAGGAGGCAGACCGCCCAGGCGCCGATGCCCCTGCCCTCGCCTTCCCAGCCCAGGTGCTCGGTCGTTGTGGCCTTCACGCCCACGCTCTCCACAGGCACGCCGAGCGCCGCGCTGAGGTTCGCGCGCATCGCGTCGCGGTACGGGCTGATCTTCGGCTCCTGGCAGGCGATGGTGCAGTCCGCATCGACGAACTCGTACCCGCGCTCGCGCGCGTAGCCCATGACGGCGGAGAGCAGCTTGAGCGAGTCCGCGCCCTCGTAGGCCGGGTCGGTGTCGGGGAAGAGCTTGCCGATGTCGCCGCCCCGGCACGCGCCGAGGATCGCGTCGGCGAGCGCGTGGGCGAGCACGTCGGCATCCGAATGGCCGAGCAGCCCGCGCTCGTGCGGGATGTCGACGCCGCCGATGATGCAGCGCCGCCCCTCGACGAGCTGGTGAACGTCGTATCCGTGTCCGATGCGCAGCATAAGGCAGGTCTCCTCTCCGTCGCGGCTCGCGCGCGGGGTGCCGCGAACGCTGCCCGTATGATACCGCACGGCTCAGGGCGAACGCCGCAGCCGCTTAGCGCTTGCGGGAGCGCAGCACGATGCCCGCTACGATCGCCACGGCGGCGACGGCGACGAGCACGATGAGGACGGTCGGCATATTGTCGCCCGTGGCAGGCAGCTGCGCAGCCAGCGCGCCCGTACTGCCGGCATCCGCGTCGTTCTGCTCAGCCCCGGCCTGTCCGTTCCCAGACTCGGGTGCTTCGGGGGAACCTTCCGCGCCGCTGCCAGGCGTCCCGGAGCCCGCACCCGCGTCCACGGAACCGGAGTCACCGCTCCCCTCTGAGCCGATCCCAGGCGCGGTCGAACCAGAGTCGCCGCCCGTCCCCGGTTCCTCTGCGGGATCCGGGATCGTGACCTGCGTGCGCACCTCAAGGTGCTCGATCACCTCGTCGGATGCCGCGAGCGCGACCGGCACCAGCGCCCGCACCTCATAGGAACCGGGCGCCGCAGGGAACCCCGGCTCCCACGAGCCGTCCGCCGCCCCGTCCGGCCTGAACGAGTAGGTCGCCTGGTCCGTCAGCGCCTCGGCGCCTCCCGAAGCCGTGTCGGCCGTGAGCACGAGCTCCCCGGCATCGAGACCGTCGGACAGGTCGGCGTCGGCGGCAACCCGGAGCTCGAGCGTCGGCTTGAGCACGATGTGCAGGGTCGAATCCTTCTGGATGCTGTAATCCTGCAGCGTGAAGCCGTCCTTCAGCACCTTACCTGCAAATACCAGGTAGAACGCGTCGCTCGCATAGTCTTCCTTCTCGGAGACCTTCTCCCGCACATCCTCGGTACGGTCGGTCGGCTCGACCTCGAGCGTGATGTGCTTGCTGTTGGGCACTTGGGCAAAGATCTGCATGCCGAACGCCGTCTGCGGCAGTGCGAACAGCGCGATCAGCAGCGCCGTGACGGCGATCGCCGCCGTGCGCATGCGCATCGTCGCGGGCCGAACCGTCCGAATATCCATACCAGCTCCCCCTACCTGCCTGCGGGCACCAGATTCCGGTCGATGATACCCGAACGCCCTCGCCCGCCGCGCCGCCGCACAAAAAACGTGGATGGGGCAGCAGGATTTCGCACCCGCTGCCCCATCCAGCGATACCATCGTTCTTCGCCCGCCGTCACTCCCCCAGCGCGAAGGCGCGGGCGATGAGCCCATCGGCCTGGGCGAGCCCCTTGGCGGTCGCGCGGTACTCGTTGGAAACCTGCGCGCCCGTCTCGTCGTGTCGCGGCGCCGACTCGACCTCGCCCGTGCCGCGCAGCCGCGTCATGGCGCGGTCGACGGTCCTGAGGTTCACGCCGAGCAGCTCCGCCATCTCGCGCTTGCTGCAGCGCACGCCCCCGCGCGAGCGCGTCTCGAGCGCGATGTACACGAGGGCGCGCTCATGCACGAACGCGTGCCGGTCCCCGATGCGCGTGGGAATCCCCTCCACGCGGCGCGTCCGGGCGGCGAGGCACCCATAGCCCGCGCCGCCCGCGCCCGAGCCCGTCGCGACCGGGGCGATCCGCGCATCGGCCGTCTCATCCGTCGCCATCATGGACCCTACCTCTTCCTTCTCGAGAGCCGCAGGCCGCCGGCCAGGCACGCGAGCGCCGCGATGCCCAGCACGACCGCGTACGTGAGCTTCGTGTCGCCCGTTCCCGGCAGCTCGCCCGGGATCGCCGGCGTGGGGGCGTCGACCGCGCGCAGCGTCACGCCGTCCTCGGCCACGGCATACCCCGCCGTGTCCGGGCCGGTCGAGGTCGCCTCGCCCGCAAGCGTGCCGTCGGCCTGGACGGTGAACTCCCAGGTGCCCTCGATGAGGTCGTAGCCCTCGGGCGCGACCGTCTCGCGCACGCGGTACGTCTCGCCCGCCACGAGCCCCTCGAGCTCGGCGCGGCCGCGCTCATCCACGGCGACGGCCTTCGTGCCGGAGCCGTCCGCGAACCGCCCGGTCACCGCGAACTCGGCGCCCGAGAGCGCCCGGCCGTCCGTGGACACCTTGGCGATCTGCGCCTCGATGCGCGCGTCGGCGAGCGTGACCACGGCGCTGTTCGAGGTCGCGGGCACCTGGCCGTCCTCGCCCGCATCGGCGGTCGCGTCCCCGTCCGCGCCGGCGCCCGTGCTCGCCGCCTCGTTCTCGACGCTCACCGCGCCCGCGATGGCCTCGGGCACCGCGCCCGGCTCCACGTGGCCGTCCTCGAACACGAGGATGGTGAACGCCGGGGCGACCTCATAACCTGCGGGCGCCGCGAGCTCGGTGACGGTGTACTCGATGCCCTCGGCGGAACCCGCGAGCTGCAGGTCCTCGAACACGAGGCCGGTCTCGTCGCTCGTGAACTCCCGCGACGCGGATCCGTCGGGCAGCGCGGAGCCGTCCGTGCGGGCGATGCTGAACGTCGCGCCCGTGAGCGCCTCGCCAGCCTCGTCCGTCTTCGCGAACGACACGCCGATGGGCTCGTCGATCGCGAGGATGGTCACGCTATCGCCCTGGATGCTCATGCCCTCGGGCGCGTCGCCCACGAGCGTAATCGTGCCGTCCTCCGCCACGGTGAACTCGATCTGCCCCTCGAGCAGCTTGTAGCCGTCCGGCGCGACGGTCTCGCGCAGGGTGTAGGTCTCGCCCGCGACGAGCTCGGCGGCAAGGTCGATGCGGCCGTCCTCGCCCGTGGTGAGGGTGCGCGTCTCGGTGCGGTCGGCCATCCAGCCCGTGCCCGGGAACACGCCCGTGAGCTCGAACTGGGCGCCCGCGAGCCCCGTCGCCACGTCGTCCTCGCCCACCTTCACGATGCCCACCTCGATGGGCTCGTTCGTCACCTGCACCTCGAACGCGTTGTCGGCCACCTTCTCGTAGCCGGTGGGCGCGGCGGAACCCGGGATGAGCTCGTCATCCTCGTTCACGGAGCCGAGCACCATGATCTCGCCGTCAGCGGCCACCGTCACGCGCATGGTGCCCGTGACGCGCTCGTAGCCTTCGGGCGCGGAGACCTCGGTGATGTCGTAGACGCCGCCCACCACGAGCTGCGCGCCCATGCGGAGCGCGCCGTCCTCGCCGGTACGGAGCACCTGCGCATCGGCGCGGCCGTCGGCGAAGGCGGAGCCCTCGGCCGGCGTCACGCTGAACTCCGCGCCGAAGAGCGGCTCGCCCAGCTCCCCGTCCTCGCCGGGGGCGCGCTTCGTGATCTGCAGGTCGACGGACTCATCGGTCACCTCGAACGAGATGCCGTCGGCGCCGACCGCGTACCCCGCGGGATAGTCCTCCTCGGCGAGCGGGGTGCCCGCGCTGTCCGTCACCACGATCTCGCCGCGCTCGTCCATCATGAAGAAGAGCGTGTCCGGGCGCGCGATGTAGCCGGCACCGGGCTTGGACTCGTAGAGGCGGTAGACCACGCCGCCCATGAGGCCGGCGTCGATGTGGATGTAGCCGTCATCGTTCGTCGTGTAGGTGTGCGTGGTGTTGTTGTCCGTCATGCACTGGCCGATGAGCGTGAACTCCGCGCCAGCGATCGGCAGATCGGTCTTGTCCGCGCTCACCTTGCGCAGGTCGATCTCCTCATGGAGGTTCGTCACCATGAATGTCCAGGCGTTATCGGCGTGCCCGTCCTCGTCGAGGTCCGCCCACGCGTAGCGATCGGGCATGGCGCCCTGCACCTCGAGCGAGCCGTCCTGTTGCACCACCACGGTGAGCACGCTGTCCGCCGGGTCATAGCCCGAGGGCGCCTTGCTCTCGAAGACGGTATAGGTGCCGCCCACCATGAGCTGCGCCTCGAGCGCGGCATGGCCGGTGCTGTCGGTCGTGAGCGTCACGGTCTTCTTCGCGGCGTCGTACGTGTCACCGTACTGCTGCGTGAGCGCCTCGGGGTCGGCGAACTCAGTCGCGCCGACCGCCGTGACCTGGAACTCGGCGCCCTGGAGCGGCTGGCCGATGTCGTTGGCCTTCTCGAGCTCCAGGCGGGTGGGCTCGTTTGGCACCGCGGTGCCGCCGGTGAGCGACGGGTTGAGGTCGTCGCGCTTGATCTCGAGCTCCGCGCTCGTGATCGCGCCGTCCTCGTTTGCGCCCGCGTATCCCGGGGCGGGCGCGGTCTCCACGAACTGGTAGGTGCCCCACGTGAGGTTCCTGACCGTGATCTGGCCGCTCGTGCCCGCGGTGCCCTCCGCGTCCACAAGGGCGTCGTTCGCGTCGTTCATGGTGTAGTCGCGGCCGGTCGTGAGGTCGCTGGCGAGCGTCTCCCACGTCCCGTCCTCAGCCTTGCGCTGCAGCTCGAAGGTGGCGCCGTCGATGGGCGCCGCGCCCGCGCTCGACACCTTCGCCATGGTCACGCTGCCGCGCTCGGGCACGTTGGGGATGCCCTTGTCGTCGGTGAACGTGTCCTCGCCGCTCGTCACCTCAAAGTCGATCGCCTCGACCGCGGGATCGTCAGGATCGGTCGTCGTGATGTCGTAGGTCATGTTGTCGTCGGCGTCATCGATGGTGAACTGCGCCCGGAAGTCGTTCGACACATAGCCGGTGTTGCTCGCCTCGGCCACGACGTACGTGCCCTTCTCGAGGCCGGCGTTGCCCGGGCCGTCGATGGTGAGCACGCCGTCCGGGCCGGTCGTCTCCTGCCAACTCGTTGCCTGCGTGCTCGCGGACCCTTCCGCGGGCGTGTAGGTGATGTCGAACACCGCGCCCTCGATGGGATCCCCGGTGGCCGTATCGTACTTGTGCAGCTTCACGACGGCCGAGAAATCCTCGTTGGCCATCTGCGCCGCGCCGCCGCCCACCGCGGTCGAGACCGTCGTGCCGTGGTCGGCCTGCGTGATCTCAAGCTCGGGGGACTTCGCGGCATCGCCCGTGGGCAGCACGGCGCCCGTGGTGGCGTCGGTCTCCTCGAAGTGGTACGTGCCCTCGGGCAGGCCGTCCGCGAGCGTCCAGTACTTGCCGTCGTGCTCGGTCACGAACGCATCGGAGAGCGCGATGCCCTTGTTGGCGCTGCTGTTCGTGGCGACCGTGCCCTGCGCGTCCGACGTGAGGCCGCGCGCTATGGGCTCGTCGATGCCCTCGACGTAGAGGTCGAACTTCGCGTTCTGGAGCGGTGCCTGGTGCGCGCCGCCCACCTGGCCGTCATCCGTAACGTACTTGGTGAAGCTCAGGTTCGCGCGCAGCACGGGATCCTCGACGTTCACCGTGATGGTGCCGCCGGGATTGCCGCCCGTGACCTCGAGCACGTTCTCGTTGCCGCTCTGGGTCGCGGCGATCGTGCCGTCCTTCGCGATGATGACGGTCGTATCCGGCGCCTTGGCATAGCCCGCGGGCACCGTGCCCGTCTCGCGCACCGTGTACGTGCCCGCCCGCAGACCGACGATGTAGCCGGCATCGGTGCCGGTCATCTCGACGCCGCCGGTCGTGGCGTCCCTCGTGCCCGTGGGCCACACGGTGCTCGAGACCGTGCCGCCAACGTCCTTCCACACGGCGTAGATCTGGCCGTCCGAGCCGTAGACGGTGAGCTCGATGTCGCGCAGGTTCTCCGGCGCGCTCTCCCCCGCGGGCGTGAAGTCGCTCACCTTGTCGAGGGTGAAGCGCGTCGCCACGTTCGTGATGGCCTCGTTCTGCTGCGCGCCGTCCGTGCCTGCCGTGGCGGGCGTCGTCACCGTGGTGCCGGATGCGCCGGCGGGCGCGTCGCTCTGATCCGGGGCGGTGCCGTAGTGCGGGTAGTACCCCGGTGCCGCGCCGTTCTCCTCGACCGCCCAGTACACGTAGTCGACGTTGTCCTCGTTCGCCGCGGGCAGGTCCTCGTACGTGAACGTCCAGGTGCTGTCGCCCGTCTCTTTCCACGTGGGCTGCGGGACGGCGGTCGTGCCATCGGCCCGCTTCACCCGCACGGGCTCGGCCGTGCTATAGATCGGGTGCCCCGTGGCGTCCTCGCCCGCCTGGATCGCACGGTAGAGCACGAGGTCGGGCATGTCGTCCTCGGTGAGATCATCGGCCAGCGTCGTGTCGTAATCGTCCCAGGTCTTGGTACCCGTGAGCGAGGTCAGGCGCAGGTCGTTCGTGAAGGCCTGGGAATCGACCTGGCCATCCGCGTCCGCATCGGTGCTCGCCACCGCGTAGAAGCGGTAGGTCACGCCCGTCGTCGCATCGGTCGCCTCGGCGATTTCCGTGCCGCCCTCGACGTCGTACCCGCCGGGCACGCGCTCGACCACACGATACTCGTACTTTGTGCCGTCCGCGTCGCAATCGGGCAGGTTCTCCCAGGTCGCGGTCGCGCTATCGCCCGTGCCCGTGATGACCTGCGAGACGATGCCGTCGTCCAGCGGGCTCGTCGCGAGATCCTCACCGTACTCCATGAGCCACTGCCAGCCGTCATCCCCGGAGCCCTCGAGGCGACGCTGCAGGAGGTACGTCACCGCCCATTCGTCGCCGCCGCGTGTATCCCACGCATCCGACACGCCGTCGACGGTATCGCCCGTCCACGACTTCGTGGCCGAGATGCTCGTGGTCTCGAGCGTGTTGGAAATAGCCGTGGAGCTCTTGCCCAGCTCGCTCGTCCAGCTGTCCTGCGCGGGCTGGTAGGGATGGTACTCCCCGCCCTCGGAGGTCGTGTACTCGAAGTTCACGCCGTCATTCGTCGGCTGATCGATCTTCTGGTTGCCGATCTGCACCTCCACCACGCGGTACTCGAGGGTGAAGAGCCGCCCTTCCTGATTGGTGCCGGCGGCCTCGCGACCCGCCGTGGGCAGCTCCGTCCACGACCCGCGCCAACCGTTCTCGGCGCTCAGCGTCTTCTCGAGGTACGCCACGGCTGCCTCCTCACCGCCGCACTCCTCGGCGAAGGCATCCCAATAGCCCAGGCTCGTCAGCGTGGCCTTGAAATCCGCCCATGCGCTCGTCGTTCCGCCCGAGTACGTATACCGCGCCTGCAGGCGCACCGTCACGGTCGTCGGACGCAGACCATAGGGGTCGTCGCCGTCGTTCCACGTCTTCACGACCGACGCCTGCCCCTTGAGGGAGTTCGTGAACCGGAACCCGTTGCCGGGGTTCTCCGCGCTCACCGTGGAGGAGGTGTTCGCCGCCGAGTAGTAGTCGTCGGCGGTCTCATCGTCCTGCCCCAGCACCATGCCGGACAGGTTCTCCGTGATGCGGTACTGGTAGGACGTGCCGTCGGGCGCGAATTTGGCCACGTTCGCGAGGGTGATGATGTAGTTGTTCTGGTTGCTTGGATCCGGCGCAACCGTGAAGTAGTACGGATCGTCAGGCTCGCTGGATTGCAGCAAGCCCAGCCCGCCGTCCTCGCCGAGCTTTTCCACCTTGCCGTTCCCGATGCGCTCGACCGTGAGCCCTGCCTTGAACTCATCCGCCGTCGGCCGCAGGTTGAAGATGTCGTCGAAGTCGCTCCAGGTCTTGGTGCCCGTGAGGCTGGCCTGACCCGGCGTGTACGCGTTCTCGAATGTCACGTCGGGCGTGGTGTTATCGCCCAGCACGGTGCTCTCAACCGAGTCCGACGTATCCGCAGGGCACAGTGCGCCGGAGCTCACGCCGCCCGCGGCCGCCTCGCCCGCACCCGTCACGTTACCGGCGGCGACGTCGCCCACCGCGACCGTGGTCGTGTAGCCCTTGATGCTGTGCTCCACCACGTAGTACTGCCAGTAGCTGCCGTCGGGCGCGTAGATGTCCAGGCCGTCGAAGGTGTAGCTTGCCGTGGTCGACGCCTCGCCGGCGTTCTCGACCGTGAGCCCGTCAAGCTTCGTGGGCTCCTTGGCCTTCAGCATGTCGTTCGTGATCGTCACCGAATCCACAAGCGCCGCATCGCTCTTCGAGCCGTCCGCGCGCACGAAGTAGCGGTACACGTCGAAGGTCGTATCGGGGTAGCGGTCGCCCGCTTCGCGGCCGGTGTAGTGCTTCTGCACGGTGAGCTTGCCCGTCTTGGACTGGTAGATGTTGTTGATGAAGAACGAGCCCGTCTCGCCATGCTCGATCACGTAGACGCCCATCGCGTCCTCGTCACCGTCGCGCAGCGCCGAGAAATCCGTGCTCTTGACCCATTCGGTCGAGATGCCGCCCGGCTCGTCGAGCATGCCCCACACCACCTCGATGGCGCGATACTCGTAGATCTTGCCGTCCTCGGTGTAGCGCGGCAGGAGCTCCGCGCCCTCGGGCAGCGTCGGGTTCTCGGCCGCGATCGCCGCCGCGGCGCTCTCGGCCGTGTTCGACCCGGTATGCGTGAGCATGTAGCTGTACTGGTTCGTCGTCACCTGCGAGAGGTCGGACGTCCAGGCGATGGCGCTCGTGCCGTCGGCGAAGCTCCAGGCCGCCGTGCCGTCCTCTCCCTCGGTCACGTCGAACTTGAGCGACGGCCACGCCTCGCCCTGCACGCGCTGCTGCAGGTAGACGGTGACCTCGGGCAGGTCCGTCTCGGTGAGCATGGTGCCCGCCGTGCCCTGGCTCGTGTTCGACGGCACGTCCTCCCAGAGCTTCGTGCCGCGCGCCACGAGGTTGTCCGTGAGGGCGTTCACGAACCGCCCGCCCTCGTGGATCGCCCAGCCGGTGCCGTTCTCCTCGGGGTTCGCGCCCTCGTACCGCGCATCGACCACGACCGCGTTCGGCTCGGTCGAGCCCGCCTGCACGCTCACGACGCCCGTGTAATCGAAGCGCACCGGCGCGTAGTCAAGCGAGCCGCCGTCGGCCGACATGCTCTCGCTCGCGTAGTAGATGTACTGGCTGCCGTTCTCGTCGTAGGCGGGGAGCCCGGAGATGGTGCAGCTTTGCGCGTACTGCGGGTCATCGGCATCCGGCGTGCCCGTCCAGAGGTAATGCACGTAGCCGTTCACCTGCTCGGGCTCGCTGTAGGTGAGGGCACCCTCGCCGTCCACGCCCACGGTCACGCGGTAGAGCGTGAGGTAGATGTCCGGGCGCTGGCGCAGGCTGTCGTTCACGTAGTGGTCCTGCCATAGCTTGTTGAACGTCACCTCGCGCGTCGCCTGGCGCGTGTTGGTGAACTCGATGGTCTGCGTGTCGTGGAAGTGCCGGCTGCCCACGGTGTAGGCGCCCACCCTCTTCGTGTAGGAGTAGTCGCCGTGGCCATCCACCCATTCCTCGTTCACGTCGTAGTGGACCACGTCGCCTTCCTCGTCATACTTCGGCAGACCGAAGAAGTGGTACGTGGAGGTGTAGGCGTCGTTCGCCGTGTCCACCGTCACGATCACGGAGCCGTCCTCGACGCGCACGTGCTCGCCCGTCGTGAGCTGGTTGCCCGCGTCATCGAGGACGGGAAGCTTGTTCGCACTCACCTGAACCCAGATGCGGCCCTCGGCATCCGCGCTAAACGCATCGGGGTACTCAGTGCTCGAGAGCGTGAGCTCGGCGTCGGGGCGCGTGTGCTCGCCCTGGTCGTTCCACGTCTTCTCGACGGTGAGGTCGAGCAGGCCCAGGCGGCGGTTCGTGGCCGTCACGGCGCGCATGTCGTCGTTGTACGTGGGCGCGGCATCCTCGGTCGCGCTCACCTCGTACACGTGGTCGTCCGTGGCGACGCGCTCGGTGCCCCGGGAGGTCTCGTAGTCCCACCCCTCGTTGATCCAGTCGAGGTCATCCGAAAGCCCCTCGTAGGCGGCCTTCGCCTCCGCGCTATCGACCACGGGGTAGTGCACCTCGTTGCCGTTCGCGTCCTCGTCGATGAGGTAGAGCTCGACGACCTTGAAGTCCTTGTAGGTGA
>CAPI01000124.1 GCA_000333815.1 [Collinsella] massiliensis | reverse complement strand
CGGGCTCCTCCTTCGCAGTCCCCGCCGGCTCGCCCGAGGCGTCGTCATCGCCCGCGAGCACGTCATCGATGCTCGTGATGCTCGCCTTCGCCCGCGCGAGCGCCTCCGCCTCGCTCATGCCGCTCGCCACGTAATCCTCGTAGCGCGCGACCAGGTTGCCGTAGATCTCTTCCTTCAGCTCGATCATCTCGGCCGTAAGCACCCGGCCCTCGAAGAGATGCTCGACGTACATACGCAATTCGCTCATCGGTCTCCTCCGTCCTGCTTGAGCAGCCTATCGATGATCCGGCGCACGCGCACCCAGCGCTCGGTCGCCTCCTCGAGCTCGACTGCGCCCGTGGGCGTCACGCGGTAGTACTTGCGCCGCGCGCCCTGGCTCTCATCGCCCCAGTAGCTCTCGACGAACCCCTGCCCTTCCAGGCGCTTGAGGCTCGTGTAGAGCGACGGTTCCTTCATCTCGTACTCGCCGTGGCTCGCCGTAGCGATATCCTTCAGGATCTCGTACCCGTAGCTGTCGCCCTCTTTGAGCGTGCACAGGATGATCGCGTCGATGTTTCCCCGGATCAGGTCGCTTACCGCATCTCGTGTGGACATACCGTCACCTCCCTGGTGCCAGCTCTGCGGACGTCATTCCGTCCGTCGTTAGCGCCACTGTAACACATACTACTATGTGTGTCGATATACTTTTTGAGAAATGTGTATCTCGCGCCGCACTGCCACGCCGCACGGCGTCCCCCCGCGCGCCTCGTGCACAAACTTGTCAACTCTGTTTACGAAGCCACCCTCGCAACGCCCTTCGCGCATAAACTTGTCAACTTTACACGCGAACGAATCGTGACTACCACGTTACGGTCTCACGAGCGTCGCACGTGTGACGCCTGCCGCGGCGAGCATCTGCTCCAAGCGGCCTGGAGTGCGCACATCGTTCCAGTTGAAGCGCACGATGCGTACATCCATGAGTGTCAAGCGAGATTCCCGCTGCCGCTCCTTCAGCAGCACGTCGATCGTCGACGAGCCCGCTCGCAGCTGCTCATCCTCATATTTCGCCCGGCCATCGAATTCGCCGAGCACCGTCTTGCCGTCAGTGAGTTCGAATACGAAATCGGCGCGATACGACTTCCTGGGTTCGAGCGGGTCGTCAAACGCACGCTGAATATCAGTCGGTGGAAGCCCCGCGCGTATCATGACAGCGCGCGCTATGGACTCCCCGCCGCTCTCTGCGCGCCCATCCGCCCATCGTGCAACGTGGCGCGCCTTCTCGACTCCCTTGCATCCGTGCGCGAGGCCCTCTACCTCCCGCTGCAAGTAGCTCGCATCCGCGCGCGCGATCCGAAGACAACCGTCCGCGATGGCAAGCGAATCCTCGAAATCGCAGGCGCAGAGGCAATCAACGGTTGCCTCTACGAGCGATGCGACGGGGACGTCGTCGATTTTCACACATGAAGGATGCTGTCGATACCGCATCTCGACACGCTTCCCTCCGCGCTGGCTCGGCGAAGAGGCATACAGGTGCAACGTCCCCAAGAGCGAATAGCTGACCGGAAGCCCATGCATCACCGCCGCGCTCAACGAGCAGAACACTGCGTTCGGATGCGCCCACGCATAGCCGCGAATCACATATCGCTCTTGATCGAGACGAGCGAGCTGCTCCCACGCATCACCGGGAGCGAACAACCGAAGAAACGGTTCAACGATGCTCTTATCGCGAATATGCCGACGCAGCATCTGCACCTCCCCATACGACGCCGGGCTATAGCAACGGCGCGTAAGGAACGTCTCGTTCACACGCTGCAGGAGCTCTCCCCATGCCTTCGTACGCCGTAACGCCATCCTGCACCTCCGTCCACCGGTCGTGGCGTCAGCGTAGCGCGAATGCGTTTTCCCAGCTAGATGGTAGATTCTTGCACGTTTCTGGCACGAATCTGACCACGCAGCTCAGGTGGGTTGCGCCTCGTGGAAAACTCGCTGCGGCAAGGCATCTCAATCGGCAAACGGCCTCAGCGCCGCCACAAACGGCAAGCGAAGCTGTCAAACAATCGCAAGTAGCGATTATCTCCGCATCCCGTCGATCCCCTCACGCACAAAGTTGACAACTCTACACGCGAAGCGTCCTTCTAAACGCCCTTCGCGTTGAAAACCGTCAAGTTTGTCGATGAAGCCGGCAGCAGGAGCGGTATCGCGCTGTCGTGCATGTCCACGAGCACGGCCGGCACACCCCGCGCCAAACAAAAAAGCCGGCTCCCGAAGGAGCCGGCTTCGCACAGCTGAAATGAGCTGCAGAGCAACCTGCAGGCGCTGCGTGCCTACTCGGCCATGAAGTCGCGCGTCACGGACGAATCGACCTTGACGCCGGGGCCCATGGTGGAGGAGAGCGCGATGCTCTTCACGTAACGGCCCTTGGCGGAGGACGGCTTCACGCGCAGGATCTCGGTGTAGAGCGCGGCGTAGTTCTCCACGAGCTTCTGGTCGTCGAAGGAGACCTTGCCCAGCGGCACGTGGCAGATGCCGTAACGGTCGGCGCGGTACTCGACGCGGCCGGCCTTGAGCTCGCCCACCATCTTGGCGACGTCCATGGTCACGGTGCCGAGCTTGGGGTTCGGCATGAGGCCGCGAGGGCCGAGGATCTTACCGATGCGGCCGACCTTGGCCATCATGTTCGGCGTGGCGATCGCGGCGTCGAAGTTGATCTCGCCGCCCTGGATGGCCGCGACGAGCTCGTCGGAACCCACGATGTCGGCGCCGGCCTCTTCGGCCTCGCGCGCCTTCTCGCCCTCGGCGAACACGGCGACGCGGACAGTCTTGCCGGTGCCGTGGGGCAGGGAGATGGAGCCACGGATGTTCTGATCCGCCTTACGGGTGTCGATGCCCAGACGGAAGTGCGCCTCGACGGTCTCGTCGAACTTGGCGGGCGCGATCTCCTTCACGAGGCGGACGGCCTCGAGCGGGGTGTAGAGCTTGAACTTCTCGACCTTCTCCGCGGCGGCGCGGAAATTCTTTCCATGCTTCGGCATGTACTACCTCCTGTGGTCACAGGGCGCGTGCCCTCCCACATCGTTGCGCGCCCCATTGCGCGCGAACGGGCGCACCACCTCGGCGCGCCCGCGAAACAACAAGTTACTCGGCGATGGTCACGCCCATGGAGCGGGCGGTACCGGCGACGATCTTCTTGGCGGCCTCGATGTCGTTGGCATTGAGGTCGGGCATCTTGATCTCGGCGATCTTCGTGAGCTGCTCCTGGGTGAGCTGGCCCACCTTGTCGCGCTGCGGAACGGCGGAGCCGCTCTTGAGTTTGAGCTCCTTCTTGATGAGGTGCGCCGCAGGCGGGGTGTGGCACTCGAACGCGAAGGTGCGATCCTCGAAGACGGTAATGACGACGGGGATCACGTCGCCCATCTTGTCCTGCGTGGCGGCGTTGAACGCCTGGCAGAACTGCATGATGTTGACCTGGGCAGCACCAAGGGCGGGACCCACGGGGGGCGCCGGGTTGGCCTGGCCGGCAGGAATCTGGAGCTTGATGACGGTGGCAACCTTCTTCTCAGCCATGTCAAAACCTTCCTGAACCGAAAGCGGGGTGAATCAAACGAATATCGTCAGCGCGCTTGCGTTAGAAGCACCCGACCAGATGAGCGGTCCGGTCGAGAAGCGCCCGCGCGCGAACAACCAACCTTACAGGGCGACGGCGATCTGGTCGAAGCCGAGCTCGACGGGCGTGTCGCGGCCGAAGATCTGCAGGACGACCTTGACTTTGCCAGACTCGGGGTTGACCTCGGACACCATGCCGTTGAAGTCCGCGAGGGGGCCGGAGGTCACGCGCACCGGCGTGCCGACCTCGAGGTCGACCGTCATGCGCTTGGGCGCCTCGCCCTTCTTGGACTTGCGCATCATCTTGTTGTACTCGTCGCGCGAGAGCGGCGCGGGCTTGCCGTTGCCACCGAGGAAGCCGGTGACGCCCGGCGTGTTGCGCACGCAGGTCCACGCGTCGTCGTCCATCTCCATGCGCACGAGCACGTAGCCCGGGAAGATCTTGACGTCCTTGGTCTCGCGCTTCCCGCCCTCTTTGATCTCGGTCACGCTCTCCATGGGAATCTCGATATCGAAGATGCGATCCTGCATCCCCATGGTCTCGATGCGGTGCTCGAGGTCGCTCTTGACGCTCTTCTCGTAGCCGGAATAGGTGTGGACGACATACCAACGCTTCGACATGGTCTAGCTCCTTAGCCCAGAGATGAGGAAGAGACCCTCGCCGATCACGAAGTCGAGCACGGCGATGACGACGCCCACGACCACGAGGGACGCGATCACCACGAGCGAGTAGTTGACGAGCTCCTTCTTGCTCGGCCAGGTGACGCGGCGCATCTCGGTGCGCACGGCGCGGAAGTAGTTGCGGATGCGGCCGAAGAAGCCGGGCTTCTTGTCCTTCTTCTTCTTGGCCTTCGCCTTCTCCTTGGAGGCCTTCATATCGGCCTTGGCGCGGGCGACGCTCTTCGACGCGCTCTCGGCGTCCTTGGCAGCCTTGCGCGAGACGCCCTTCTTGGGCTCGGCCGCAGCCTGGGCCTTGGCCGGAGCAGACGGCTGCGCGTTGCGCTGCGAAGCCTTCTTCTTGTTCTTCTTGTTGGCCATGCTCGCTACCTCCGGGCGCAGGGCGCTTAACATACAGAAACCGTAAGCCCCGAGAATACGAGGCTTACGGATTGAAGACTGGCACGCCAGGAAGGACTCGAACCCTCAACACTCGGTTTTGGAGACCGATGCTCTACCAATTGAACTACTGGCGTGTAAGGGGTTGGAGACTAGCGGGTCTCCTTGTGAACCGTATGCCGACGGCACCAGGGGCAATACTTCTTGATCTCCATACGATCAGGCATGGTTGCCTTGTTCTTGGTCGTCGTATAGTTACGACGCTTGCACTCGGTGCAGGCAAGGGTGACGAGAGTACGCATGAATCTAATTACCTCCAAATACCGCCCCGTACGGGCACGATGGAATACGATAGCATCTGCGCTCTTATCCTGTCAACGGTTTATTCGCTGGGCAGCGTGAATGCAGATGCGTTCCATAACTGCTACCCACCGTTTTGGGAAGCGAACTCGTGCGTTCGCCATCGGGCGGAAGTTCGTTTCGCGAAACGGTGGAACATAAAAACCCGGCTCCTCGCGATGAGGAGCCGGGTTCCTAGATCACACGATCCGAATACCTCGGCTACCCGAAGTTACTCGATGATGGTGGAGACGACGCCGGAGCCGACGGTGTGGCCGCCCTCGCGGATAGCGAAGCGCAGACCCTCCTCCATGGCGATCGGGTGGATGAGGTCGCCCTCGATGGTGATGTGGTCACCGGGCATGGCCATCTCGGTGCCCTCGGGGAGCTTGACGGTGCCGGTCACGTCAGTGGTACGGAAGTAGAACTGCGGACGGTAGCCATCGAAGAACGGCGTGTGGCGGCCGCCCTCCTCCTTGGTGAGGACGTAGACCTCGCCGGTGAACTTGGTGTGCGGGTGCACCGAACCGGGCTTGCAGAGAACCTGGCCGCGCTCGATGTCCTCGCGCTTGATGCCGCGCAGGAGGATACCGACGTTGTCGCCAGCCTCGCAGAAGTCCATGGTCTTGCGGAACATCTCGATGCCGGTGGCGACGGAGGACTGGGTCTCCTTGATGCCGACGATCTCGACGGGCTCGTTGAGCTTGAGCACGCCGCGCTCGACACGGCCGGTAGCGACGGTACCACGGCCGGAGATGGTCATGGTGTCCTCGATGGCCATGAGGAACGGCTTGGCGTCGTCGCGCTCGGGGGTCGGGATGTACTCGTCAACGGCGTTCATGAGCTCGCGGACGGAATCCATCCACTTCTCCTCGCCGTTGAGGGCGCCGAGAGCGGAGCCGCGGATGACGGGGATGTCGTCGCCCGGGAAGTCGTACTCGGAGAGGAGCTCACGGGTCTCCATCTCGACGAGGTCGATGAGCTCGTCGTCGTCAACCATGTCGCACTTGTTCAGGAACACGACGATGTAGGGCACGCCGACCTGACGGGCGAGCAGGATGTGCTCGCGGGTCTGGGCCATGGGGCCGTCGGTGGCGGCGATGACCAGGATAGCGCCGTCCATCTGGGCAGCACCGGAGATCATGTTCTTGATGTAGTCGGCGTGGCCAGGGCAGTCGACGTGCGCATAGTGGCGGTTGGCCGTCTCGTACTCGACGTGCGCGACGGAGATGGTGATGCCGCGCTCGCGCTCCTCGGGAGCCTTGTCGATGTTCTCGAAGGCGGTGAAGTCGGCCTTGCAGCCCTCGGTCTCGGAGAGAACCTTGGTGATGGCAGCCGTCAACGTGGTCTTGCCGTGGTCGACGTGGCCGATGGTGCCGATGTTAACATGCGGCTTTGTACGCTCGAACTTTTCCTTGGCCATAAAGCCCTCCTCCTTAAGGTCGTCCCCGCTGAGGGACTTGCCCTTTAACTTAAGTGGCTCCCCCACGTACATAGAGAAGCCACCGTGTTACCTGGTAGCGGTGACTGGATTCGAACCAGTGACGCCACGGGTATGAACCGTGTGCTCTAACCAGCTGAGCTACACCGCCGTACTGGAGCCTGCGACCGGACTTGAACCGGTGACCTCCTCGTTACCAACGAGGTGCTCTACCGACTGAGCTACACAGGCACTTGACTTCTGGTGGGAGCGCAAGGATTCGAACCTTGGTAGGCAGAGCCAACGGGTTTACAGCCCGTCCCCATTAACCACTCGGGCACACTCCCACATGAAGCAAGACCCACGAAGCCGGACGTCCATGCGGAAATTCCGCCATCGCGAGCAAACGAATAGTAGTACAAGCCGTCGCCGCTCGTCAACCGAAATGCTCTAATACACGCGTCCGGGCGTATCCTAATGTTCTGACCTGCGTTTTTGTCGAAAAGACCCATGGGGAGCTTGTGAAGACGGAATGGGTTGGTTGGGGACGTGTTCCTTCCAACCCCTTTTTGGGATGACGCCACGCCCGGTGAAAAAGGGGTTGGAAGGAACACGTCCCCAACCAACCCATCTAGCCGAGGTCGAGGGTGGCCTGCACGGTGCGGCGCTTCCGCTCGTCGCGGATGAGCGCCTGGAGCTTCGACGCGATCTTCCCGTACTTCACCTGTTCGGCGTCCTTGCCCGCCGCCCGGTCGCACGCGGTCGTGCTCGCGAGCACCGCTGCGCGCTCCTCGTTGCCGAGTCGCTCGGTGCGGTACGTCTCCACGACGCCCTCGAGATCCTCGATCGTCGAGAGCCCCGCCGCGCGCGCCTCCCCCTCATAGGTATAGAAGAGCTTCACCGGTCGCCCCGCGAGGAGCAGCTGCACGGCGTTGCGGAGCGTGCCCGAGCTCACCTGCAGGTTGCCGAAGCGGTTGACCTCGATGGGGTTGAAGTACGCGAGTCCCCAATCCGCCCGCTCCCCCATGACGCGATCCTTCGCCGTCTGGAGGGCGCGGCCCGTGGTACCCGGCTCGCCCGCCACCACCTCCACGGCCCAAGCGGGATCCACCGTCACGCGCGGGCGCGTCCGCACGGTGAACACGCGAACGCCCGGGTATGGCGCACCCCGCCACGAGCGCAGGTAATCGAGGGTAAGCGCGTCGACCCCGCGCTCGGAATCCCCTACGAGCACGCCGAAGCCCTGCTCGCAGATGCGGTCGATGGACTGGCAGAACGCCTCGGGCAGCCGCGCCAAGCTGCGCGAGCCCGAAATGAATACCTGCGGCATGGCTTCCTCCTTGCTAACTCCCGAATGGGTTGGTTGGGGACGGGTTCCTTCCAACCCATTTTGACGGACACGGCGCCATTCCAAAAATGGGTTGGAAGGAACCCGTCCCCAACCAACCCATTTTGCTATCAGTCGCCCTTGCCGGTCTTCACGAGCGCGAACGGGTAGACGGCCTTCGCGCCGGCGCGCACGAGCTCGGACGCGATCACCGCGAACGTCCAGCCGGAGTCGACCATATCGTCCACGAGGAGCACGGTCTTGCCCGCGATGCGCCCGGGCTTGGCCACCTCGATGGTATCGCGGATGTTCTTCGCCTGCAGCACCGAGCTGTTGAGCGTCTTCTGCGCGGCGCCCTCGGCGGTCTTGCGCACGACGCCGTCCATGAACGGCACCTTGAGCGCGTGCGCCAAGCGCTCGGCGAAATCCGGCACGAGCCGGGGATGGCGCAGGCTCGGCACGGCGACCACCGCGTCGATGCCCGTCCCCGCCGCCGCGCTGCGCAAATACCGCGCGGACTCCAGGAGCAGCTCGTCCGAGAAGCGGCCGTCGCGGTACTTGCCCGTCGCGGCAAGCTGGCCAAGCAGAGAATAATAGTTGTCCGAAAGGATCCAGCCGCGGCCGCACTGCTCCTCCGCCGCGATGCGGCTGCCATCCGGCCAGAGCTTCCGGGGCTTCACGAAGCCATGGCGGTTCTTCTCGAACAAGATCGCCTCGTCCACGAGCACCTTATCGAGCTCCACCGGGAAGAGCGGCCCGCCCGCGCAGTTCGCGCAGATGCCGCAGTGGTCCTTGGCGTCCGGCGCGTCGAGCTCGTCGGCGATGAACTTCATGAGACAGCCGTCGGTGCGCAGGAACTCCTTGAAGCTCGCGAGCTCGTCGTAGCGCGTGTTGCGCAGCTCGGCCTGGCGCTCGCGCTCCGCCTGCGCATCGAAGCTCGCCTGCTCGTCCACGCAGAAGACGGTTTGCCAGCTGCCCCGGGCGTTCTTCCGGCGCTCCGTGAAGAGGTACCCGTGAACCTGGAGGTACTTGAGCGCCTCGTCGAGCTTGCCCGCGGTCACGTTCACCTCTGCGGCGATCGCGCGCTTGGGAGCCCCGTCGCGGCAGAGCTCGATGATCTTCTCGAGCAGGTCCGGCTCGGCGAAGGCGGAATCGATGAAGCTGCGCAGGATGCCCTCGTCCTCCGGGCCGTGCAGCAGCACCGCGTAGGCGCGCTTGCCGTCGCGGCCGGCGCGGCCGATCTGCTGGTAGTAGCTGATGAGGTTCTGCGGCAGCTGGAAGTTCACGACGAAGCGAATGTCCGCCTTGTCGTAGCCCATGCCGAGCTTGATGGTGCAGCAGAGCACGCGCACGTCGCCCGCCTCGAAATCCGCGAGCGCGCGGCCGGACACCTCCGCATCGAGGCCGGAGTGGTACGCGCGGGCGGAGACGCCGTGCTGCTGCAGGTACTCGGCGACATGCTCGCAATCGCGCTGCGTGAGGCAGTAGATGAGCCCCTGCCCCTCCGCGAGGCCGCCGCCTCGGCCGAGCGTCTGGGCGAGCCAGGCGAGGCGCTCCTCGCGGGCCTGCTCGGGGTTCACCTGGATGGCGAGCTTCTCACGGATGAGGTCCCCGCGCACAACGCTCAGGTTATGCCCAAGTTGCGCGCGAATGTCCTTGATCACGCGGTTGTTCGCCGTGGCGGTGGTGCCTAAGATGGCAGCGTCCTCGGGCAGGTTCTGCAGGAAGCGCGACACGCGCTGGTAGTCCGGGCGGAAGTCGTGTCCCCAGTCCGAGATGCAGTGCGCTTCGTCAACTACAAAGAGCTTGATGTTACGTACGCTAGCGAGCTGCTGCATGAACCCTGCGTTCGAGAGGCGCTCGGGCGAGACGATGAGGGCGTCATAGCTGCCGAGATGGGAGAAGATCTCTTCCCAGTCGTCCTTGTTGCCCGAATTGATGGTCGCGACGTTCAACCCAAGCCGCTTCGCCGACTCGATCTGGTTCTCCATGAGCGCCAGAAGCGGGCTGATGATGAGCGTGGGGCCGGCGCCCTGCGCGCGCAAGATCTTCGTGGCCATGAAGTAGACGAGCGACTTGCCCCAACCCGTCTTCTGCACCACGAGCACACGCTTGCCCGTCGCGGCGTCGACGATCGCCTCGAGCTGGCCCGCGCGGAACTCTGCTCCCTCCCCGTATGCCTCGCGAAGGAGGGCGGTTGCTTGGCACGCGGCAGCATCACGCTCGGGAGAGGGAGCGTCGGCCTGTGCTGGCTCCTCTACACGCACGGACTCCCCTTCTGCGACGCCTGCCGTCGCGTCTTCCCTCTTCGGCCCCTCTGCACCCGGCGTGCACTCGAGGAGCTTGGTGAAGATGGGGTCGCGCAGGTCGAAGAGGTAGCAGTCGTTCGCGTTGCGCGGGTCGCCCTTGCGACGCAGGTAGTTGTGGTGCACGAGCGCGCGCTCCTCGATCTTCGCGCGCATGTCGGCGAAGCGTGCCACCCACACGCCCTCGAGCGGCTCAATCTCTACGTCGCGATAGGCAAGCTGCTCCCAATGCACGTAGAGGTAGATGTCGCACTCCGGGTAGAGCTCGCAGTAGCGGCGGTAGTCCTTCGCGTCGAACGTGATGGTGAGGCGCGGGTCGAGCCGCCGCGCAAGCGGACGGCCGGCCTCGTCCTGCGTATAGCGGGCGCAGGTAAAGAACGGCGTCATGAAGCTCTTGAGGTCGGCGGGGCGGTCGTTGTCGTAATCGTGCAGGTCGATGGCGTAGGGGTTCGTCGCCTTCTCCGGGTTGATGCGCACGTCGCGCCCGGTGAGGGGCACGATGCGTGCAACGAAGTCCCCCTCGAGCTCCTCGCCCTTGCGGCACCATGCGTCCTTGTCCTCGGTGTCGATCTCTTGCGGCGTGCGGTCCGGATACGGGTCGCCGGGGCGCGGGGTGGGGACAGCCGTCTGAGCTTGCTCGCCGGGCTTGTCATCGCGTTTCAGCGGCCCCGTGAGCATGCCCGCGCTGTCGAGCGCCTCGAGCACCAGCTGGATGCCGGCGCCGGAAAACCATGGGTATGCATATAAGCTCGTATCATGCCGTTCAATTCCGCGTGCAATCCCTGCCTCGGTGGGAACCGTGCAACGCCTGCCCGTGCGCTCGAATGTCTGGTACTCGAGGAGCCCGGCATCGCGGAACTTCTGAAAAAACTTGCGCGCGATGGCATCGATGCTCGCATCTGAGCTGATGAGCCCCTTTTCCTTGAGCTGGGTTATCAGAGCGGAAAGCGACCCGCCCTCAAGATCGGTATATACTGCATCTGCCATACAAAGGCTCCTCTCTCGTAAGCCTGCGAGCCAGGACGCCCGCCGTATGGGGTGCCCTAGCGTTTGCGATGATTATGTCATGTCGCCCGGACAAAACCGAACGCAACAGCTCGCCGGTTTAGGACGAAGAGGTGGTCGAGTCCTGTCCGTCCGTGGGGCTATTGGCAGGCACGAAGCGCTCGATCGGCTCGCACACCGCCTTCTGCGCCTCCCTCTCCATCGCGGCGGCGTTGTTGTTCGAGCTCTATCCGCTCACGGCGACGTCTCCGCTCGGTTTCGGCCTCTTCCTCGCGCCGCCGCTTCCGATCCTCCTCGAGCGCCCGCGCGTAGTCGCGCACAGCCTTTTCCGCCGCTGGCTCAAGAATGCCTTGGCGCTGATCGATGGCTGCGGTTATCGAGGATTGATGGCGCCGAGCGTCAGCGGAATGGGGACATGCGGCAACCCATGCATCTGCCAGCTCGGCAGCCTTTTTCAACGCTTCCAGCCTGCGATCGCGCACGGAGGAGTTATCGACCCTGGTTATTCCGTAAAGCTGGGCGGCAAGATCGTCGATGGCGGCGCCCCCCCGTTGGAAGCCGGTCGAGCCCCTTCTTCTCATAGCTGAGCCGCATAAGCATACGGTACCCGAAATCCCGGTACTGCTCGCTCAGGCTTCCCGTCAAGGCGCAGGCGTTCCGCCGCACTTGCAGCTCGTTGGTGAGCATGCAGTCCATTTGGAGGGCCAGAAACACACTCGACTGCAGCCTGCTCCTCTTAGAAAGACCGTTCCGCCACCGAGGATCGCACGGATCTGCCTTCGCAAAGGCGGCGTACACGTCGAACAGATTCATCGGAATGGCGAACAGCACGTTGATCAACTGCTCCAGGGAAGCGAGAGCCCGCAGCTCATCGTCTGTCGCGCATCCGTAATCAAATGCGCGCAACGCCTTCGCATCATCAAGAAGGCTTTGCTGATAATACCTTACCCATTCCTCCGCGGCACCGCTGAGCTTGGACTTGCACGATACTCTCTGAATCGACTGCGAGCCCCAGTCGCCGATGCAGGCCCCATCATAGGCGCAATACACGCCGTTATAGGTGTCGGCAATGCGTGTCGCGAGTGTGCGCAGACGATCATCGATCAGCACGCGAATGCGCTTCCGAAGCGCAGCGACCTCCTTGCCCGTAGCGAATTTTTCTCTCTCCTTGGCAACAACGGCCAGATTGGCGGTCGCCCGCCTCGCCTTATTCTGCTCCTGCCAAGCGTCGTCGTCGATGAAACCCATAGCCACAGCCCTCCCATCTGCATGCGGGGCACGGGGCGGGGCCGCCGCCCCGTGCGGGCCACGCACTCTCCCGTGCCCTCTCGGCCATCTTAGCGCTTCGCGGGTACCGCTCCCCGCCCGACCGGCACCACCGGCCGGGCAGCGGCACGCCGCCACCCCGTATACGCGAGGATATCCCGCGCGGGCGTGCCGTCCTCGCTGCAGAGCGCCCCGGCGACGACCTCGCCGTCCTTATAGAAGTAGATGCGCACGACGAATACGCCCCGCCGGGCCAATAAGAAGGCTCGTCGATGGCGAAACGTATGCGTGCGAGGCCTGTCGACTCGGCATTGACGGCTTCGTACTTCTCGCGCGAGGTGAACATGGCGCCCTCGGCCTTGCGCCCGAAGACGACGCTTGCGGTATCGGGCATGTGCGCGCCCCTTCCCAACGGATACGGAACTTGTTCGGGTATTGAAAACGTGTTGCGAACACCGGCTGGGAAAACCGCCGTTCAACGCGCTCGCGTCGCTCAGTCAACGAGACGGAACCCGCCGTTCTTGCCTCCCCGGCGAGCGGCTCTTTCTTTCCTCACTGCTGCATACATGCTGGAAATATCCCAGTCGATCCAATCGCGCCGCCGTTCGAACAGCGCGGCCTCATGCGACACGATCTGATACGGAATGTGGCCGTCGTCTCCGACCCAGCTGCGGTACTCGTCGATCTGCTCCTCGCTCTTGAAGAACACGCGCATGATGTAGCGGGGCGGAATCGCCCCGAACACGAACACCTCTGCGTTAGGGTCGCTGACTTCCCAGGGCTTCAAATCCCATTTGGTGCGGGAGTAGCCTCCCCCTGGGCTCGGGCGGCCGTCTTCGAACATGCTTTCCAACGCCTGTGCTCCGTAGGACGTCTCCCATTTGATGCGAAACAGACCGACGCCCACGCCAGTCGGGAAGAACGAGCAGTTCAGCTCATACAGCACGCTGGGATCGAGCTCCAGCAGCACGAACGTGTCTCCCGGGCTCGTCTCGCCCCGTTCCCGTTTATGCTGCTCAAGGGCGTGAAGCACCTCGAAATTGACTCCGGAAATGTACACGGAAACGGTATCGGCGAGTTCCTGACAACACAGCCTGCTATTGACGGCGGCGTCGATCTTCCGACGGGCGAGCTCGTTCCTGGACAGGATCCCGTGCTCGAAAATGCTGTCGAGGTTCCTCGCTTGGGTGAGGTGGTACAGCTTCTTGATCCCCCGGTCTTGGACAACCTTCTTGATGGATGCGGCGCGATGCTTCGCTTCGATGAGCTCGCGACCCCGGCGCCCGGCTTCACGCCAGCGCTCCATATCCTGGAATGGCTGCCCGTGCGAGATGGTTTCCTCTGACATAGCTACCTCCTGGCTAGGCGAATCATGGGATTACCCGTTGCGGTACGGGGCAGACTAGATTCACTCAAGCGGCATGCTTGCGAACTCGTCGAATGCGCGCTCGGACTCCGCATGGGGCATGCAGGTGATTGGGGTGTTGTTGATCGGCAGCGTCGTCATCGCTCATCATCTCGCTATCGATGCATGGCGATAAACGTCTTGAAAGCCCGCGCGCTTTCCTCATCGCTTGGCAGCGTGGGGTCATCGTCGACGGCAGAGAAGATTGGCATCGCGTTGCGCAGCTCATCGAGGTCGATGCCGAGGTTGTCGTCGCCGACACCGTGGAAGTGCGCCTCGCAGACGATGCTTTCGGGCAGAAATGGCGCGCAGTGGATGGCACGTGTTACCTCGTCGCAGGCGCTCTGGTTGCGTGGTACGTCGAGTACGCCGAGGGTATAGTCGTCAACATGATAGCCGTTGGTCTGCTTGTGTGACTCGGCGATGAGGCGTTCTGCGGCGATGCGCTCGTCTGGTGTCAGCTGGTGGCGCCAGGATGCGTTAATGCCGAGCTTTTCGGCGAGCATCCAGGCCACATAGGCAATGGTCTCGGATTCGCCGTAGATGTGACCTGTGGTCGGTGTCTCGGGCAGCTTGGCGAATGCGGTGAGCTCGGGGCTTGGCACCCCGATCGCGTACCCGAGGTCGTGTTCCAGGTGCTGCGCCCAGCAGGACATCATGGGCATCTGGTACATCTCCCGCATGATGTCGTCGCATTCGTCCTGGTCATAGGGTGCCTCGAAAGCGATGATGGGCTCGTCCCTGTATGCCTCGCGCGTGCGCTTCGTTTGGCAGGCGCGCAGGGCGATGCCCGCAGGATCGAGCGAGCCTGCGGGAAGCTCGCGGCGGGTGTAACCGGCGGCTCCGAAGAACTTTTGGTCGTCGTCGAGCACGCGCTGGACGAAGGCCGCCTCGCGGGGGTGCAGTCCGATGACACCACGGCCGGGTTGCATGTTCACGAAGCCAGGATAGAGCGTGTCGAGCATGATGCTCCTCTCTGTGCTGGGGCGGCGCTCCGCCCACTGTTCAAATACTGATACTCGCGTGTTGGAATATTTGATTGTGAAATGCGGAATCGTGATGCGCTCCCCGGCCTCTTATAAGACAGAACTTGAACTTGATGCGCCCGAATGCGCGGCCGATTCGAAACGGCAGCTTTCATTCGGGCGCAGTGCCGAAACCAGTTCGAGCAGGGAGCTCGCTTTGCTAATTAGGCCGGTCTTCAATCTCATCTGCGAGCAGTCGCGCACGCCAGTCGGCCGACATATGAAAGAGACGCATGAGCGTGACCACGCGCGCCGCTTCATCAACGGAGTAGACCGCGATGTAACCCCCAATCGCCGTACAGCGGTACTCGGAGCCCTCCACGCGCCCGCCCAGGAGCGGAAAGGTTTCCAGCGTGTCGAGCTTCGAGAGGTACGTGCTGTAGAGCCTGGCGGCACTCGAGCGTCCGACTTCGCGGAGCCTCCAGCTGAGAGCGGTGTCTAGATCATCCTCGAAGCGCCTTGTTGCCAAGATCTCGTATCTATGCAAGACCGTACCTCGCACCCAAATCGCCCGCGACGTCCCGCGCCGGCCTCACGCGGCTGGCGGCGACGTCGGCCTCAGCCTCTGCGAGCCGGGCGCGGAAGTCCCCCCCGTCCGTCACCTCGAGCGGATCCGTCGGCACGGCGGACACCCAGGCGCGCCGCCCGTCGAATGACCAGTACACGCGCGCGCCGTCCGCAATGCCCAGAGCCGTCCGTACCTCCTTGGGGACGGTCGTTTGCCCGCCCTTCGTGAGTTTCGTGCTCATCATCGTGACCATGCGGCACCTCCGAATCATTAATTTCAATGATTATATTGATTTTAACACGACACGCGTCGCGCCATGCCTGGTCTAGAAGAGATGCCCCTGTCCACCTGCGGGATCAGCGGCCGTCTCGCTTGCCACCCCCTGGAACACGATCTCGCGGAAACCGTCCTCGGATTCCAAGGCGTCCCGCAGCAACCCCTGCCGGGATAGCGAGACGAAGATCGCCGCCGCCTCTGCCTGGCAATTGATTGATCGCTTGGGGTTGAACTCGATGTCGGTAAACGCGTCGTAGGCGAGTATCCCTTCGGCGAGGGCGGCATTTCCCTCCTGGGCGAGCGTGTGGATGTAGAGCCAGTCGTAGAAGAAGGTCTTGGGCTCGCAGGCGAAGCGCTTGTCACCGAACTGGAAGCCCACGACGCTGCCGCTCGAGCGGAGACGCGGATCGCGCTTGGCATCCCGTGAGGACTTGCCCCATAGGTCGCGGTACGGCCCGCCCTGTTCGAACACCTTGCTACCCTGAAAGGCAGACTCGACGGAGATGCGTGCGCCGTTCCCCCAGGTCATCATGAGGTTGAAAGCACTCAAGCGCACGCCCAGCTCCTCCTCGGAGCGGCTGGACACCTCCAGCACCCGGGCGCCCGGAGCCTCCTCCAGATACGCCTGATGGAGGCTCCGGACGCAGCGCTTCTTCTGCGCGCCTGAGAAGCCGCTGTAGAACGTGAACTCGACATCCCTCTTCACGCAGAGGCGCTCGTCGAGCGAAACGGTGAATACCGGCCTGACTGCCATGTCGAACCGCCTTACCACATCTCATCGTCGTATGCGTTCATGCCCTTACTCCAGTCGGAGTAATCGCGACGTGGCTTGAACGGCATATCGTCGTACAAAAGATTTTTGAATGGAATGTGGCTACGGTTTGTAACCCACCTAGAATATTCATAGTCCATCTCTTCTGTTTCGAAGAGCACACATTTTATGTAGTGGGCAGGAATCTTTTCGAACACCATAACCTCTGCCTGGGGATCGCTGGTTTCCCAAGGGTTCAAACCCCACTTGGCACGGGAGTATGTTCCCGCCGGGCACCGCACACCGTCTGCAAACATGTTGTCCAGCGCCTGCGCGCTTTTGAAGTCCGTTTTACTGTCATGGCGAACCCGGTTGCTCGCAGCATTCGTAGGATAGAAGGCACAATCGAGCTCGTACAGCAGGCTCGGATCGAGCTCCAGCAGGACATACGTATCTCCCGGGCAGGTCTCGCCGCGGTTTTTCTTGCCTATCTTAAGAGCATAGAGCATCTGGTAATTTGGCCCGGAAATGGACACAGAGACGCCATTGGTGCGCCTATCCCACCGCTCGTTATCATTGACGGCGGCATCGATCCCGAGGCTGTAAATCTCATTCCTGGACAGAATCCCATGCTCGAAGATGCTGTCAAGGTTCCTCGCCTGGGTGAAGTGATACAGTTTTTTAATTCCCCTGTCCTGTACGACCTTCCTGAGCGGTTCACGACGCTCCGCCAATTCAACCGCGGGGTCTTTAAGCAATTGCAGGTAAGAAAGTGCGATAAAAACCGGTTCAGTCGGACACTCAATCCAGGTATCCCATTCTTCTTTACGTGACTTACCGACGTAACGGCAGGAATTTTTAATCTCAATTTGGCGCTCGCGCCTAAATTGAGAAAGATAGTAATCTCTATAATCACCGATAATTCCGTATTTCACGAACACATCCCAAATTTGGTCTGCAATCTCGCCGCATTTAGCGTCCTCGCTAA
>CAPI01000125.1 GCA_000333815.1 [Collinsella] massiliensis | reverse complement strand
TTGACTCGTTATCGGCGGTAGCTGCTATTATGAGAAGGTTGCATGTGCACAGAAGGTACCGAGGGAGCACCACATGAACCGCACCAAGATCGCCCAGCTCTACGCCCAGGCCGAGGAGCTGGGGGGCAGCACCGTCACCGTCGCCGGTTGGATCAAGTCCGTCCGCGACATGAAGAACTTCGGCTTCGTCACCGTGAACGACGGCAGCTGCTTCCGCGACCTGCAGATCGTCATGAACCGCGAGACGCTCGCCAACTACGACGACATCGCACATCAGAACGTCTCGGCCGCCATCTCCGCGACGGGCACCCTCAAGCTCACCCCGGACGCGCCGCAGCCCTTCGAGCTCACGGCGGAGTCCATCGAGGTCGTGGGTCCCTCCGCGCCGGACTACCCGCTTCAGAAGAAGCGCGCCACGGTCGAGTTCCTGCGCACCCAGCAGCACCTGCGCCCGCGCACGAACCTCTTCCGCGCCGTGTTCCGCATCCGCTCCGTTGCCGCCGCGGCCATCCACCGCTTCTTCCAGGAGCGCGGCTTCGTGTACGTGAACACGCCCATCATCACGACCTCGGACTGCGAGGGCGCCGGCGAGATGTTCCGCGTCACCACCATCGACCCCGCGAACCCGCCGCTCGTGAGCGCGGAGCAGGCCGCCGCCTCGGATGGCGCGCTCACCGCCGGCGAGGTGGACTGGAGCCAGGACTTCTTCGGCAAGCCCGCGTCGCTCACCGTCTCGGGGCAGCTCAACGCCGAGAACTTCGCCATGGCCTTCGGCGACGTCTACACCTTCGGCCCGACGTTCCGCGCCGAGAACTCCAACACCACGCGCCACGCCGCCGAGTTCTGGATGATCGAGCCCGAGATCGCCTTCGCCGACCTCGAGGACGACATGAACCTGGCCGAGGCCATGCTGAAGTACGTCATCCGCGACGTGCAGGAGCGCTGCCCGGACGAGCTCGGCATGCTCAACAAGTTCGTGGACAAGGGCCTCATCGACCGCCTCGAGCACGTGGCGAGCTCCGACTTCGCGCGCGTGACCTACACCGAGGCTGTTCAGATCCTGGAGCGCGCCGTGGCCGACGGGCACGCCTTCGACTACCCCGTGAGCTGGGGCATCGACCTGCAGACCGAGCATGAGCGCTACCTCACCGAGCAGCACTTCAAGCGCCCGACGTTCGTGACGGACTACCCGACCGAGATCAAGGCCTTCTACATGCGCCTGAACGACGACGGCAAGACCGTCGCCGCCGCCGACTGCCTCGTGCCGGGCATCGGCGAGATCATCGGCGGCAGCCAGCGCGAGGAGCGGCCCGACGTGCTCGAGCGCCGCATCGCCGAGCTGGGCATGGACGCGAGCCAGTACCGGTACTACCTCGACCTGCGCCGCTACGGCACCTGCCCGCACGCGGGCTTCGGCCTGGGCTTCGAGCGCCTCGTGATGTACCTCACGGGCGTGGGCAACATCCGCGACGTCATCCCGCACCCGCGCACGGTGGGGAACGCCGAGTTCTAACCACCCCGCCGACCTTGCACGAATCCGACAGCTGCCAGGGGCATGCGAGATTCGTGCCATGTTGAGAAAACCGCCCACCGCCCGCCGACGGGAACGCACCGTCCGGCGGGCGGTTTCGGTTTAGGACGCCGCTTCGACTACCCTCGCTGCATCGAGCGCGCGAAAGGGGTCATCATGCGAACAACCATGGGTCGGACGGTTCCCGAGGACGAAGGTCGCCTGCAGGGGGAAGATGCGGAGATTCCCGGCACGGAGCGCGACTCCGACGGGGCGCTCGGCGGCGCGAGTGAGCCTGAGGACGCAGCCGACCGCACGGGCGGACCACACGGCCGCGTCTCGATGGGCGTCCTCAGGACGCTTTTCATCCTGAACATCCTCGAGGAGCGCACCGACGCGCACCACGGCATCACCACCGACCGCATCAGGGCGCTGCTCGCGGCACCCGACGACCCCGGCACCCCGGTGCTCACGGCGAGCCGCGGCGCGGTGCGCTCCTCCATCGACACGCTGCGCGCCGCGGGCTTCAAGATCATCACCCGCGGGCGCCGCGGCTACGCCCTCGTGGAGCACCCGCTCGGCGACCGCGACGCGGAGCTCGCCGTGCGCGCCCTCGCGAGCAGCCGCCTGCTGAGCCCCGCCCAGCGCAGGCACCTCATCGAGCGTATCCTGCACTTCGCCTCCCCGACCCAGCGCGCCGCGCTCGCGCCGAAGGCCCCGGACGAGCCCGCACCCGCAGGCTGCCCTGCATCGAAGCGCGAGGGCACGGAGAGGCGCTTCTACGTCGACAGCCCCGAGGCGCTCGTACGGCACGCGATCGCAGAGGACGCCCCCATCGCCTTCGAGCTCGCGCGCGAGGTGCTTGTGCCGGATCGCGGCTCGCGCCACCGCTCGCCCGCGCACCCGTCCGACCCGCCCCGGGGCTTTGGCAAGCGCCAGCGCATGCAGCCGACGGGTCTGTACGAATCCCATGGGGAGGTGTTCGTCCAGGGCACCTCGCTCGACATGGAGATCGGGTTCGTGGCCGTCGCGCGCACGCTCAGACTCGACCGCCTGGCCAACCTCTCCTGCATCGACGGCCAGGGCGACCTGCGCATCGCACCCGGCCAGGCTGCAACGGACTCCGCGCCGGCGCCCTACGTTAAGAGTTAGTGACGTAGCGTGCGCCCTCGGGGTTCGCGAGGGGCGGTCGCTATGATGGGGGAACCTGACCCTATCGGGGCCAATTCCATCATATCGACGGCGGGCAGCAAACGGTGCCCGCCCCGCGTTATCGGAGGAAGCCATGTATCAGCCATCAATCAGTCGTCGCGGCCTCATCGCCACCCTCGCCGCCGCCAGCGCGCTGCCGCTCGCTGCATGCGGTAGCGAGGACACGAAGGAGGACGGCTCCGCGGGGAGCGCGTCCGCTTCGGACGGCAAGACCTATAAGATCGGCGTCCTGCAGCTCACGCAGCATGCGGCGCTCGATCAGACGAACGAGGGCTTCATCAAGGCGCTCGACGAGGCGGGCATCTCCTACGACGCCGACCAGCAGAACGCCTCGAACGACCAGACGGCCTGCCAGACCATCGCGCAAACGTTCGTGAACGATGGCAGCGACCTCATCTTCGCCATCGGCACCCCAGCCGCCCAGGCGGTCGCCGCCGCGACGTCGGAGATCCCCATCGTGGGCTCGGCCATCACCGACTTCGAGTCCGTGGGCCTCGTGAGCTCGAACGACGCCCCCGGCGGCAACGTCACCGGCAGCTCCGACCTCACCCCCGTCTCCGATCAGATCGACCTGCTCGTCAAGCTCGTCCCCGACTGCAAGACCGCGGGCATCCTCTACTGCACGGCCGAGAGCAACTCCACCATCCAGGTCGACCTCGCCAAGGAGGCGCTCGATGGCTACGACCTCCCCTATGAGGAGTTCACCGTCTCGAGCTCGAACGAGATCCAGTCCGTCGTGGAGACCGCCGTGGGCAAGGTCGACGCCATCTACGCCCCTACGGATAACACCATCGCGGCCGCCATGGCGCAGGTCTCCTCCATCGCCGACGAGGCGGGCGTGCCCGTGATCGTGGGCTGCGACACCATGGTCGAGGACGGCGGCACCGCTTCTTACAGCATCAACTACGTCGACCTCGGCCACAAGGCGGGCGAGATGGCGGTCCGCATCCTCACCGAGGGCGAGAACCCGGCGGACATGCCCATCGAGTACCTCGACGCGAGCGAGTGCACGCTCATCGCCAACCAGGCATCCGCCGATGCCTGCGGTGTCGACCTCGGCATCCTCGATAACCCGAAGATCGTCTAGCTTCCCGGGTGAGGTCGGCACCCCACCCGGACCGTTCCTGCACCGCACATGGAAAAGGAGACCGTCATGGAACACACGAACATCAGCCGTCGCAGCTTCGCAGCCGGCCTCGCGGGCGCTGGAGCGCTCGCACTCGGCACGCTCGGCATCGCCGGCTGCTCCGGAGAGGACAACGCCGACGCGGCCGGTTCGGGAGCCGCCTCCGGCACGACGTACAAGATCGGCATCCTGCAGCTCACGCAGCACGCCGCGCTCGATGCGGCCAACGAGGGCTTCATCGCCGCGCTCGATGACTCCGGCATCTCCTACGACGCCGACCAGCAGAACGCCTCGAACGACCAGAACGCCTGCCAGACCATCGCCCAGACCTTCGTGAACGACGGCAGCGATCTTATCCTGGCCATCGCCACACCGGCTGCACAGGCCGCCCTCGGCGCGACGAGCGATATCCCCATCGTCGGCACCGCCATCACCGACTTCGCGGCCTCCGGCCTCGTCGATTCGAACGATGCCCCCGGCGGCAACCTCACCGGCACCTCCGACATGAACCCGGTCGCCGACCAGATCGCCCTGCTCCAGCAGCTTGTGCCCGACGCGTCGAACGTCGGCCTGCTCTTCTGCACCGCCGAGAGCAACTCCGAGATCCAGATCGCGCTCGCGGAGGAGGAGCTCGACGCGGCCGGCATCGCGCACGAGCGCTACACCGTTTCGAGTTCGAACGAGATCCAGTCCGTCGTGGAATCGATGGTCGGTCAGGTCGACGCCGTCTACACCCCCACCGACAACACCATCGCCGCCGCCATGACGCAGGTGGCGAGCATCGCGAACGCCGCCGGCGTCCCCACAATCTGCGGCGAAGTGGGCATGGTCGAGGCGGGTGGCCTCGCGTCCGTGAGCATCAACTACTACGAGCTGGGCTACCGCGCGGGCGAGATGGCCGTCCAGATCCTCACCGAGGACGCAGACCCCGCTGAGATGCCCATCGAAACCATGAGCGCCGATGAGTGCGACCTCGTGTATAACCAGGAAACGGCCGACGAGCTCGGCATCGACGTCTCCGCGATCGTCGAGCAGGGCGCCGAGGACGTCTCCGCGTGATGTAAATTTACCCCAGCGACTTTTTTACATCCGCCGCGCATCCGCTGCGCACGCGCCATTGCCCCAGCGACTCTTTGACATCGACCGCGCCACCGCGCGCGCAGATGTAAAAAAGTCGCTGGGGTTATTTTACTTTGGCAGGATGTGCCCTTGAGCAGCCCTTGCGCGTTTCTGAACCATTACAGAAGGCGCCTTGGGTGGCATTTCATGCGCAACGTGATACACTTTCGGCGTATTTTATGCAAGAAGTACTTGCATCGACCCCGGTGGGCGCGCCCATCGGGGTTCGTTTGGCAATAGAGGAGGGAGAAGCTCATGGGGCTCGCCATGCTTGGTGCCGTCTCGCAAGGCATTCTCTGGGGCGTCATGGTCCTTGGCGTCTATATCACCTATAAGCTGCTCGACATCGCGGACCTCACCGTGGACGGCAGCTTCGCGCTCGGCGGCGCCGTGTGCGCGGTGCTCGTCGTGGGCGGGGTCAACCCCGTCCTCGCCATCTTCGCCGCGATGCTCGCCGGCATGGTGGCGGGCGCCGTGACGGGCTTCCTCCACACGGTGTTCGAGATTCCCGCCATCCTCGCGGGCATCCTCACGCAGATCGCCCTGTGGTCGGTGAACCTGCGCATCATGGGCAAGTCGAACACGCCGCTTCTGCGCGTGGACACGCTCTTCTCCACCGTCACCGACGCCACCGGGCTGCCGCAGAACGTGGCCTCGATCCTCATCGGCCTCGTCTTCGCGGTCATCC
Source organism: [Collinsella] massiliensis (assembly GCA_000333815.1). Taxonomy (GTDB): domain Bacteria; phylum Actinomycetota; class Coriobacteriia; order Coriobacteriales; family Coriobacteriaceae; genus Enorma. The sequence continues at coordinate 16,735 of CAPI01000125.1, read as the reverse complement.
TCATCGCCGGCCTCTACTGGTTCTTCGGCACCGAGATCGGCTCGGCGTGCCGCGCCACCGGCAACAACGAGGCCATGGTGCGGGCGCTCGGCGTGAACACCAAGGTCACGAAGATGATCGCCCTCACCCTTTCCAACGGCCTCGTGGGCCTCTCCGGCGGCCTCGTGTGCGAGAGCCAGAGCTACGCGGATATCGGCATGGGCACGGGCGCCATCGTGATCGGCCTCGCCGCCATCGTGATCGGCGAGGTGCTCGGCCGCCTCACCCCCGGCAAGCTCCGCTCCTTCGGCAGCCGCCTCACCGCCGCGGTGGTCGGCTCGATCGTGTACTTCCTCATCCGCGCCATCGTGCTCCAGATGGGCATGGACGCGAACGACATGAAGCTCATCTCGGCCGTCATCGTGGCGCTCGCCCTCTGCATTCCGGTGGTCTGGGAGCGCTACCAGCTCAGGCGCTCGTACGCGCGCGCCCTCAAAGCGTCGCCCGCGAGCGGCGCGGCCGATTCCTCGAACGGGGGGCGATAACCCATGCTGACCATGAACGGCGTCTCCAAGACGTTCAATGCGGGCACCGTCAACGAGAAGCGCGCGCTCATCGACTGCAACCTGCACCTCGCGGCCGGCGACTTCGTCACCGTCATCGGCGGCAACGGCGCGGGCAAGTCGACGCTCATGAACATGATCGCCGGCGTGTACCCCATCGACGCGGGCACCATCACCCTCGACGGCAAGAACATCTCCCGGCTCTCCGAGCCCGCGCGCGCCCGCTACCTGGGCCGCGTGTTCCAGGATCCCATGATGGGCACGGCCGCCGACATGCAGATAGTCGAGAACCTCGCCATGGCGCGCCGCCGCGGCAAGACCCGCACGCTCGCCTGGGGCGTGACGCGCGCCGAGAAGGAGGGGTACGCCGATCGCCTGCGCGAACTCGGGCTCGGGCTCGAGAAGCGCCTCACGAGCAAGGTCGGCCTGCTCTCCGGCGGCCAGCGCCAGGCGCTCACCCTGCTCATGGCGACCCTTGTGGAGCCCAAGCTGCTGCTGCTCGACGAGCACACCGCGGCGCTCGACCCCAAGACCGCCGCGAAGGTGCTCGAGCTCACCGAGAAGATCGTGGCCGAGCACAACCTCACCACGCTCATGGTCACGCACAACATGAACGACGCCATCCGCCTGGGCAACCGCCTCATCATGATGCACGAGGGGCGCATCATCTACGATGTCCGGGGCGCGGAGAAGGCGGCGCTCACCGTGGGCGACCTGCTGCAGAAGTTCGAGGAGGTCTCGGGCGGCGAGCTCGCGAACGACCGCATGCTGCTCAATTAGACCGGTTGGAGCGCAAGCGTTTGAAGGCGCGGGAGTGCGGTGGGTCGCTGTGCCCCGCGCGCTCCCGCGCCTTTTCTTGTAGCCTCGACAGCTAAGGAGGCACTATGGACATACGTGCAGGGCTCGAAGCGATCGCAGACCCCGCATACCGGGACTTCCAGGCGAAGCTCGTGCCCACGGTCGCGCCCGACCGGATCCTCGGCGTGCGCATACCCGCGCTGCGGAAGTTCGCCCGTGCGCTCTGGCGCGACCGGCGCGCCGAGGCGCTCGCCTTCCTGGACCAGCCGCTTCCCCACGGCACGTACGACGAGATGAACCTCCATGCCGAGCTCATCGGACACGCCGCGGGCACCGTGGAGGAGGCGTTCTCGCTGCTCGAGGCGTTCCTGCCTGCCGTCGACAACTGGGCGACCTCAGACCTCATCCGCGTGCCCGCGTTCAAGCGCGACCTTCCCCGCGTGCTCGAGCGGCTCAATGCATGGATGCGCGCGACGGGCGGCGGCACGGAGTACCTCGTGCGCTTCGCCGTGACCCAGCTCATGGAGCTCTACCTCGGCGACGCTTTCGAACCCGAGCAGCTCCGGTGGGTCGCCGCCATCGCGCGGCCGGAATACTACGTCAACATGGCGCGGGCGTGGTACTTCTCCTATGCCCTCATCAAGCAGCCCGAAGCGACCCTGCCGCTCTTCGAGGAGCGCCGGGCGGACGGGTCGACCATCATCGATGCATGGACGCACAACGCGTCGCTCCAGAAGGCGCGCGAATCCCGCCGGATCGATCCCGAGTTGAAAACGCGCTTGCAGGCGCTCAGGGTGCGGCGCTGAGTGGGCTCGCGCCCCGCTCCGTCGCCCGGCAGCCCGTCTATTCCCCGCCGAAGATCTCCATGATGTCCCCGAGCGCGGACATGGGGCTCTTCTTTTTCTTGTGCTCGCGATAGCGTTTCTCGTCGTAGCGACGATCGTCGTAGCGCTCGTCCCGGTACTCGCGGCGATCGTCATCGCGGTAGTCGGCGCGCGCCCCGCGGGCACGGTCGACGATCTTATCGAGCTCGCCACGGTCGAGCCAGATGCCGCGGCACTCCGGGCAGTAGTCGATCTCGACACCGTTCTTCTCGCTCATGAGCAGCGTGACGTCCTTGCATACAGGGCACTTCATGGGGACTCCCTCCCGGTAGATACCGCCAGGCGGCGGTGCAGCGAATTGGGGGAGTTATACCCTGGAACTGCCGGGGGCCATACACTCCCGGCGCATCGTTTTGTCCGTGTTTACCGACGGCGTTAGAACCACCAGTCGATGTCGTGCCGGAGGTGCACGGCCACTTTGCCGGGCTCGTCCAGATCGGTCACGAGCACGACCGTCCAATTGCCCGGATCGAACACCATGCCGCCGTCATCGGTCACGATCACGAGGTCGGCGAGATCGATGCCGCGCGCCTCGAGGATGCGCTGGGCGTTCGACCACTTCTCGTTCAGGATGTCCGAAAGATCCGCCGCGCGCAGCACGTCCTCATCTGAGGCATCGTCGTCCACGGCGGCATCGTCATCCGTGGCGTCCTTATCGTCCGTGCTCGGCGTGATGGCATCGATCGCATCGTCGTCGCTTGTCTGGCCACCGGTCGCCTGCTGGCTCTGCTGCGCCGCACTCAGGGCTTCGGATACGAGCGAGCGCTGCGACACGAGCTCGTTCGCGAGCACGACGACGACCACGATGAGCACCACCGCGACGCCCGCGAGCACCGCCGTGGCGATCTTGCCGCGGCGCGCCGTGCGCTCGAGCCGCACGAACCGCTCCTCGACCGACGAGGGGGCGTCCCCAGGCATGGGGTTCCCCGGCGCGGAAGGCTGCGGGGTGGGTATGTGCTTCGTCCAACCTACCTGCGTATCGCCCATCGGGCTCGCTCCTTTCCCGCCGCGCGAAGCGGTGCCTTCGATCAGACTGCACCATGGCGGCACAGCAGGGATACCCCGCGCGTGCAGCCGTTAATCGCCCTCCATGCCGTGCACAGAAGCGGGGGCTTCTCCGCCAAGGCGCAGCTACAGCGCGGCGGCGTGCGCCCCGTCGATGCGCAGGTCCGCCTCGAAAAACGCTTGCAGCGCGCGTTCCGCGAGCAGCACGTCGCGCGCACCCGCCGTCTCATAGGCGGAATGCATGGCGAGCTGCGCGCAGCCCACGTCCACGCCGTGCATGCTCGCCTGGATGTTCGACAGGTTGCCCAGGGTCGAGCCGCCCGCCATGTCGCTGCGGTTCGCATAGGCCTGCACGGAGACGCCCGCGCGCTCGCAGATGGCCATGAACACCGCGCGGCTGAACGCATCGGTGCAGTAATGCTGGTTCGCCGCCTCCTTGACGACGATGCCCCCGTTCATGCGGCAGCGGTTCGACGGGTCGCACGCGTCCGGCCGGTTGGGATGCACCGCATGCGCGTTGTCGCAGCTCACGAGCATGGACTTCGCGAGCGCGCGGCGGTACTCCTCGGGCGTGCGGCCGAGCGACGCGGCGAGGCGCGCAAGCGTGTCCGGCAGGAAGGTCGACATCGCGCCCTGCTTGGTGTTCGACCCCACCTCCTCGTTATCGAAGCAGCACCAGACGCGCACCGCCGCGTCGTTGCGGGCGGCGAGGAACGCGCGAAGGGAGGTGAAGACGCACATGAGGTCGTCGATGCGCGGCGCGGAGACGAACTCGTCCGCCGCGCCCCACACGCGCCCGGGCACGCGGTTCACCAAGAAGAGGTCGAAGCCGAGCACATCGGTCGCAGCGACCCCCGCCTCATGGGCGATGAGCTCCACGAACGCGCCCTCGTCGAGCTCGCCCGCCGAGATGAGCGGGAAGAGGTCGCGGGCGCGGTTCGGCGAGAAGGCCTTGTTCTGGCTGTGGTCGAGGTGGATAGCGAGGCTCGGGATGAGCGCGAGGTCGCGGTCGGGCGCGATGAGGCGACTCTCCACGCCCGCGGGGGCATCCGCGTCCTGGTCGGCGCCCGTGCGCACGAGCACGCGCCCGGCGATAGAGAGCGGCCGGTCGAACCAGGTGTAGTCGAGCATGCCGCCGTACGCCTCGACCGAGAGGCGCCGGTAGCCCGCCTCGCCGCCGAGCTCGGGCGCGGCCTTCAGTTTGAACGTGGGCGAATCACCATGTGCGGCGGTGATCTGAAAGTGGAACCGGTCGGGCTCCGCGGCGTGCGCGCCCACCGCGAAGGCGATGACGCTCGAGCCGTTGCGCTCGACGAAATAGCGGCCGCCGGGCGCGACCTCCCAGGCATCGCCCTCGCGCAGGCGCGTGAAACCCGCCGCCTCCAGGCGCGCGCATGCCGTCGCCGCCGCGTGGAACGCGCTCGGGCAGGCCTCGATGAACTCGATGAGCTCCTGCGCGGCGCGCAGCTCCGCCTCCGTCATCCCGTGCTCCCCTCCCCGCGGCCGTGCTAGACGAGCTTGCCGGCGCAGTGGTCGATGCCGTGCTGTACGAGCTCGGCCGTCCAACCGGAAAGGCGCTTCGTGCGGCTCACGAGCTTGCCGTTCGAGATGACCTGGTAGCCCACGGAGATCATCTGGAAGCGCTTCACCTCGCTCACCTCTTCGAGCGAAAGACAGCTCTCCTGCACGCGGTAGGGCTGCGCGGCCATCTTGATCTTGGGGTTGAACATCACGGCGATGCGGCCGTTGTCCTCGTAGGCGATGACCGCCTTGCGCGAGCCGATCTGGTTCGCCGCGAGGCAGACGCAATCCTCGAGCGACTCGATGGTGTCGCGAAGATCCTGCGCGACCTCGGCGTCGTCGGCGGTCGCGGGCTCGGCCGGCTGGCTCAGGAAGTCCCTATCCTTCACGATGTCCTTGATCATGCTCTTCCTTCCTTGGATCTACCATGCATGCAACCTGAACATTGTACCTGTCGAGGGGTTGGTTGGGGACGTGTTCCTTTCAACCCATTCATCCGTAGGCCAGCGAAAAAAAGGTTGAAAGGAACACGTCCCCAACCAACCCCCCTCCCAACGAATCTATCAGGACAGTTCCTCGGCGATGTAGCGGCCGGTGACGCTCTCCGCGCAGGCGGCGACCTCCTCGGGCGTGCCCGCCGCGACGATGCGCCCGCCCGCTTCCCCGCCGCCGGGGCCCAGGTCGATCACGTAGTCCGCGTTGACGATCATGTCCAGGTCGTGCTCGATCACCACCACCGTGGCGCCGTTGTCGATGAGCCGCTGCAGCACGCCGAGCAGCACCTCCACGTCGAGCGGGTGCAGGCCGATCGTGGGCTCGTCGAACACGAAGAGCGCGTTCTCCTGGTTGCGCGTGAGCTCGCTCGCGAGCTTGAGGCGCTGTGCCTCGCCGCCGGAAAGCACCGGCGTGGCCTCTCCCAGGGTGAGGTATCCCAGGCCGAGGTCGCGCAGGATGCCGAGCTTCGTCTTCGCGGACGTGAGCCGCGTCTCCCCGAGCGCCTCGAGCGCCTGGTCCACGGTGTAGCCCAGCAGCTCCGGCAGGCTGATGTCGCCCGCGAGATGCACCGCGCGCGCTTCCGGGGCGTAGCGCGAGCCCCCGCAATCCGGGCACGGGATGTCCACGTCGGGCAGGAACTGCACGTCGAGCGAGATCTGCCCCGTGCCGTCGCAGGTGGGACAGCGCAGCGACCCGGTGTTGTAGGAGAACGCGCCCGCCTTGAGGCCGCGCTCACGCGCGTCGGGGGTCTTCGCGAAGGCGCGGCGCAGGTCGTCCATGACGCCCGAGTACGTCGCCACCGTGGAGCGCACGTTCGCCCCGATAGGGGTCGCGTCGATGAGGTTCACGCGCTCGATGCCGCCCGGGTCGCACGAGCGCACGTGCACGGGCATCGGCACCGCCGCATCCGGGTTCTTCGCATGCTGGCTGGCGCGGAGCGCGGGGATGAGGCTCTCGAGCACGAGCGTGGTCTTGCCCGAGCCCGAGACGCCCGTCACCGCGACGAGCCGTCCGCGCGGAATCTCGACCTCAAGCGGCTTCACGGTGTGGATGGCATCGGTCGCAAGCCGCACCGCACCGCGCGCGCACACCTCGTCCGCCCGGGCGCGCTCACGCGTGCGCACGCGCCGCTTCCCCGTCAGGAAGGAGCCGATGCGCGTCTCCGGGCTCGCCTCCACGTCCGCGACCGTGCCCTGCGCGATCACGCGGCCACCGTTCGCACCCGACCCCGGGCCGATCTCGATGAGGTGGTCGGCGCGCCGCAGCACGCGCACGTCGTGGTCCACGAGCACCACCGAGTTGCCGTCGTCCAAAAGATCGTCCACCACGCCCAGCAGCCCCTCGACGTTCGAGGGATGCAGGCCGATCGACGGCTCGTCCAGCACGTAGAGCACCCCGCAGGTGCGGTTGCGCACCGCGCGCGCGAGCTGCACGCGCTGCCGCTCGCCCGTGGAGAGCGTCGAGCTCGCGCGGTCGAGCGAGAGATAGCCGAGCCCCAGCTGCTGCAGGCGCTCTATGGGCTCGCGCATCTCCGCCACGATGGACTGCGCCATGGGCTGCATCTCCACGGGCATGAGGCCGGGCACGCGCGGCACCCAGCGGGCAAGCTCGTCGAGCGTCATCCGCGTGGCGTCGCCCAGGTTCATGCCGTCGACCACCGGCCCGCGTGCCGCCTGCGAGAGCCGCGTGCCGCCGCAATCCGGGCAGACGTCCTCGCGCAGGAAGCGGCTCACGCGCGCCAAGCCCTTCTCGTCCTTCACCTTGGAAAGCGCGTTCTCCACGGTGTAGACGGCGTTGAAGTACGTGAAGTCGAGCTCGGCGAAGTCGTCACCCTTCTTGGACCGGTACAGGATGTGCTTCTTCACCGCGGGGCCGTGGAACACGATGTCGCGCTCCTCGGGCGTGAGCTCGCAAAACGGCACATCCGTGCGCACGCCCATGGCGCCGCAGACCTGCTTCATGAGGTCCCACATGAGCGAGCCCCACGGCAGCACGGCGCCGTCGTCGATGCTGATGGACTCGTCGGGCACGAGCGACGCCTCGTCCACCGTGCGCACGATACCCGTGCCGCCGCAGGTGGGGCAGGCGCCCGCGCTGTTGAAGGCGAGGTCCTCCGCCCCCGGCTCCATGAACTCCACGCCGCACACCGGGCAGACGGTCGCCCGGCCGAGCGCCACGTCCATGCTGGGAGGGACGTGGTGGCCGTTGGGGCACACGTGGCTCCCCAGGCGCGAGAACAGAAGCCGCAGGTAGTTGAGGAGCTCGGTCGAGGTGCCGAATGTCGAGTGCACGCCGGGGATGCCCGGGCGCTGGCGCAGGGCGAGGGCCGCGGGCACGTGGAGCACCTCGTCCACCGTGGCACGGCCGGTCTGCGCGATGCGCCGGCGCGTGTAGGTGGAGAGCGCGTCCAGGTAGCGGCGCGACCCCTCCGCATAGAGCGTGCCGAGCGCGAGCGAGCTCTTGCCGGAGCCGGAGACGCCCGCGATGCCCACGAGCTCGCCGAGCGGGATGTCCACGTCGATGTTCTTGAGGTTGTGCACGCGCGCCCCGCGCACCTCGATGCGGTCGGGGCTCATGTGCCCGTGCCGCGCCGCCTCTTCATACGCGCACGCCGCCGCTTCCTGCCGTCGCTCACCCATCTTCGTTCCTTCCGTCTTCATCTGCTCGAGCCCAGTATATCCCGCCATGAGGACAAACGTGAGATGGGTAGAATGACCGTTACGGGTAACGAGGATGCGCGGCGCGCGAATGCCGCGTCGAGCTCATGCGCAGCCGGAGCGGCTGGCGAGAACGCCCCTCGTCGCTCGCGCACGCGAGAGGAGCAACATGCAGGACATCATCACCGTGGTCAAGGGCTTGCTCGAGAGCTCCCTGTTCCGAAGCATCTTCTGGGCGTGCGTCATCTTCATCGCGACGCTCGTCGCCTCGCGGCTCGCCGTGCGGGCGCTTCGGCACGTCCTGCGCCGCGACGAGAGCCCGCTGCCCACCGTGAGCATCATCGCCAACATCGTGCGGGCGATCATCTGGGTCATCGGCGTGAGCATCATCCTCGATTCGTGCTTCGGCATCAACACGAGCTCGGTCATCGCAGCCCTCGGCGTCGGCGGTATCGCCGTCTCCCTCGGCTTCCAGGACACCCTCGCCAACCTCATCGGCGGGCTGCAGGTCACGCTCATGGGCATCGTGAAGCCCGGCGACAACATCGAGGTGGGGAGCGAGAGCGGCGTGGTGCAGGACGTGACGTGGCGGCACACGACCATCAAGGACAGCATGGGGCAGACGGTGATCGTCCCCAACTCCATCATCTCCACGACAGCGCTCGTGCACCTGCTGCCGGCGAACCGCGTGACGGTGCCGTTCACCATCCCGCGCACGAGCACGGGGGACGACGCCGCGAAGCGCGATGCGCAGCTCACGGGCACCGACGCGCTCTCCCAGCGCATCATCGACTGCGCGCGCGAGGCGGCGTCCTCGGTGTCGCCCGTCGTCAGCGGCCCCACCGTCTACTTCGCCGAAATCGCCGAGCTGGGCATCCGCGGCAAGGTCATCCTGCAGGTCAAAGACGCCGCGCAGGTCTCCGCCGCCGCCGACGCCATCGTGCGCGCGCTCGCGACGATGCTGGGGTAGCGAGCGGGCGACAGGCATATTATTCTCAGTGAATTTCATGCTATCATGAGCTCGAATCGCTGAACAAGCATATGGAGAGGGGATCGCATGCCAGCCATAGCATCGCTCACCGATTTCAATCGCAATCCGAATGCCATGCTCGAAGAGCTCAGACGCTCTCAGAATCCGATGTATCTCACCAAAAACGGCAAAGCATGCGCGGTGATCATGGACTCGGACGCCTTCGATCGCATGGTCGCAGAACGAGCGGCAACGCGTGAACGCGAGCAACGCGTATACGATGGCATCCTGCGCGGCATCGAGGATTTCCAGAACGGCGATACCACACCTGCAGCCGATGCCTTTGCCGCCGTGCGCGACCGCAAGGGCTGGCGCGCATGACGTGCCGCGTAACGCTTGCAAACAGCGTCCTCGACTTTATCGAGGAGCACGTGTATTCCGAACGCGTGCTCAAGCGCATCGAGACATACGTCGAGCTTTTGGAGGATTACCCCTATCTGGGCGCGGTATATGCCCCCGACTACCCCGCTGCGCGGCCGCCTGCCCCCTGTCGCCACATCGATATTCCCGACACGCCTTTCACGCTGTACTATGCCGTCGATGTAGAGCGGGAAGAGGTCGAAATCTTCTACATCGACTTCTCCGCAGCCGATCCGCGCGGGCGGTTTTAGACGGAAGCAGACTCGCCCGCATTCTCCACCTTCGCAAACGCCGGGTTCAAATCCATGCCCCCATCGGTAGCGTACTCGCCTTTCAGGTTCTTCTCGAACACATATGATACCCCCTGGTGCCGAGGCCCGCTCTTCATGGAATGCCAGCCGCCACGTTGCGGAGGTGAACGCATGGGGAAAGAGATTGTTGTTTTTCATCCTGAGCAATTCCTCGAGGGCTTTGCCCATAGGCGAGGCGAAGCAAGACCCGCCTTGGTTCCTCGGAGGAATCGTTGTGTTCTTAGGCCTGAGCAGCGAGGTAGTAGGCAAGCGCGTCACGATAGACCTCGGAGGTCTTGACACCCCTGCTACGGGCTATCGCAGCAACGCGCTGCGTGTCGCGAGCGTCATAGATGACCGTCACACGCCGCTTCCCCACCGCGTCGAGGTGAGAGCCGGTGAAAACCTCACCATCCCCGCTCGGGTAGTCGCCGCTTTCGTAGGGCGCGGCCATCGCATCGAGGTCGGCGTCGGTGAGGCCGTGCTTCTTCATATACTCGGAAACGTTCATGCTTCTCACCTCTCCAATCCTAGCTCGCGGAGCGTCTTGCCGCTCGGCGGGGTCATACCATGGAACACGAAGAAGAAATCGTCCTCCTCGTCGTACTGGTAGACCAGTTCCACAAGCCGCCCCCTGCCGTCGAGGCCGACCGCCAGCCATTCGCCGGTAGGTCGCTGACGATAGCTGATCATCCCGCGCATCGCGGCGGCGACATCGTCCGGCGTAACCTCCGGATGTCGCTGCGCAATCCTTGGATGAACCCCGATCGTGCTCAAGGCGGCCTCCTCTCACTCATATGATATGACATCATATCATACTTATCCATAGGCAGAGCAGATAGCCCATCGCCTCCGAAATGGGGTCATGAATCGGGGCTCCCGTCTGCGCGAGAGCCCCACGTAGAAGCACTATGAGCCGATGCATGCGCCCTTAGATGCGCTCCACCACGGCATCGCCCATGGCAGCGGTGCCGAGCACGCACTCCGCAGGCGTCTCCGCGTCCGCGATGTCCCGCGTGCGCAGCCCTGCATCGAGCACGGACGTCACCGCGGAGCGCACGGCATCGGCCGCCTCGCCCATGTCGAAGCTGTAGCGCAGCATCATCTCCACGGAGAGAATTTGCGCGAGCGGATTCGCGATGCCCTGGCCGGCGATGTCCGGCGCGCTGCCGTGGCTCGGCTCGTACAGCGCCACGCCGTCGCCCAGACTCGCGCTCGCGAGCATCCCGAGCGAGCCCGTGATCTGCGCGGCCTCGTCGGAGAGGATGTCGCCGAACATGTTCTCCGTCACCACGACGTCGAACGTGGCCGGGCGATGGATGAGCTGCATGGCGGCGTTGTCCACGAGCACGTCCTCGAGCTCCACGTCCGGGTAGTCCGCGTCGTGCACGCGGTGGACGATCTCGCGCCACATGCGGCTCGTCTCGAGCACGTTGGCCTTGTCCACGCTCGACACCTTGCCGCGGCGCTTGCGCGCAGCCTCGAACGCCTGCCGCGCGATGCGTTCCACCTCGTACTCGCGGTACTCGAGCGTATCGTAGGCGCGCTGGCCGGGCTTGCCGTCCGCGCCCGCCCCCGGCTCGTCATAGAAGCGCTCGCGCCGGCCGAAGTACAGGCCGCCCGTGAGCTCGCGCACGATCATCATGTCCACGCCGTCCACGACCTCCGGGCGCAGCGTCGACGCGCCCGCGAGCGCGGAGAAGATCTGCACGGGGCGCAGGTTCGTGTAGAGCCCGAGCTCCTTGCGGATCTTGAGCAGCCCCTGCTCGGGGCGAGGCGCCGCGGGGTCGGTCGTGTCCCACTTGGGGCCGCCGACGCTCGCGAGCAGCACGGCGTCCGATGCGCGCGCCGCATCGAGCGTCTCATCGGGCAGCGGGCTGCCCGTCGCGTCGATGGCCGCGCCGCCGATGAGCGCGTCCTCGCAAGCGAACTCCACGCCGAAGCGCTTGCCCACGGCGGCGAGCACCTTCTTGCCCTCCGCCATGATCTCCGGCCCGATGCCGTCTCCCGGCAGCGTGCAGATGCGATAGGTCTTCCTCACGTTACAACTCCAACTCCTCGAGCTTGCTCCAGATGCGAACGGGTTATCGAGCGGCATGCGAACCCCCTCCATGTAAAAACATGTAAAAATACCCCTGGGGTTATTTTGCATCGGCCGTCTGGGCGAAACGCTGCTTCGTGCGCTCCACCAGGCCGCCCGCCTCGATGATCTCGGCGATGAACGGCGGGAAGGGCTCGGCGGTGAACGTCGCGCCCGTGTCGAGGTTCGTGATGGTGCCCGTCTCGGTGTCCACCGCCACGCGCGCGCCGTCCGCGATGGCGTCGACGGCCTCGGGGCACTCCATGATGGCGAGCCCCACGTTGATGGCGTTGCGGTAGAAGATGCGCGCGAAGCTCTTGGCGATGACGCAGCTCACGCCCGCCGCCTTGAGCGCCACGGGCGCGTGCTCGCGGCTCGACCCGCAGCCGAAGTTTTCCTCGGCCACCACGATGTCGCCCGGCTGGACGCGCTCATGGAACGTGGGATCGAGGTCCTCCATGGCGTGCGCCGCCAGGTGCGCGTGATCCGAGCTGTTGAGGTAGCGCGCGGGGATGATGACGTCCGTGTCCACGTCGCGACCGTATTTGAAAACCGTGCCTTCGAAATGCATGGCGAACTCCCTACTTCCTGCTATGAACAAGGGCGAATGGGCGAACATGAGTCAATTGAACCCGTCCCCATTGACTCGGTGAGTCAAATGAACCCGTCCCCAATGACTCAGAGGGCGGAGGGGGCGGCGATGTGGCCGGCGACGGCGCTCGCGGCGGCCACGGCCGGGCTCGCGAGGTAGACCTCGGAGGTCGGATCGCCCATGCGCCCCACGAAGTTGCGGTTCGTCGTGGAGATGCAGCGCTCGCCCGCCGCGAGGATGCCCATGTACCCACCCAGGCACGGCCCGCACGTGGGAGTCGAGAAGACACAGCCCGCGTCGATGAACACGTCGGCGAGGCCCTCGGCCATGCACTGCTTGAACACCGCCTGCGTGGCGGGGATCACGATGCAGCGCACGCCCTCGGCCACGCGGCGGCCGCGCAGCACCTCGGCGGCGGCACGCATGTCCTCGATGCGGCCGTTCGTGCAGCTCCCGATGACCGCCTGGTCGATGGCGATGTGCGTGCTCTCGCTCACGGGATGCGTGTTGCTCGGCAGGTGCGGCCAGCTCACGCACGGCTTGATGTCCGCCGCGTCGATGCGCACCACGCGCGCGTACTCGGCATCCGGGTCGGCGTGGTACTCGACCGCCGGGCGCTGGCAGCGGCCCTCGAGCCAGGCGCGCGCCACGTCGTCGACCTCCATGATGCCCGCCTTGCCGCCGGCCTCGATGGCCATGTTCGAGATGGTCATGCGGCCTTCCATGGACATGTTCCGAATGGTGGAGCCGCAGAACTCCATGGCCTGGTAGAGCGCGCCGTCGACGCCGATGAGGCCGATGATGTGGAGGATGACGTCCTTCGCCGTGGCGCCGTCGGTGAGCTCGCCCTCGATCTCGAACTTGATGGTGGGCGGAACCTTGAACCACGCGCGACCGGTCGCGAGGCCCACGCCCGCGTCCGTCGAGCCCACGCCCGTCGAGAACGCGCCGAGCGCGCCGTACGTGCAGGTATGCGAGTCGGCGCCGATCACGAGGTCGCCGGGCACCACGGTGCCGGTCTCGGGCAGCAGCGCGTGCTCGATGCCCGCGCAACCCTGCTCCCAGTAGTGCGTGATCTTCTGCTCATGGGCGAAGTCGCGCATCTTCTTGGTCTGCTCGGCGCTCTTGATGTCCTTGTTCGGCGCGTAGTGATCCGGCACGAGGCACACGCGGTCGCGGTCGAACACTTCGGTCGCGCCGAGCTCGCGGAACACGTCGATGGCGATGGGCGCCGTGATGTCGTTCGCGAGCACGAGGTCGAGGTCGCACTCGACGAGCTGCCCGGGCCGCACCTCCTCGAGCCCCGCGTGAGCGGCCAAGATCTTCTCGGCAACGGTCATCGGTCGTGGCATGTCAATTCCTCCTGATACTCCTTGCCGGGGTTCGGGGGTTCTCCCCTTCGCTAGTCCTCGCTCGCTGCGGAATCGCTCAGCAGCAACGACCCAAACCCTCCGACATCGTTTCCAATCCCAATACCCTCGAAGCTCCAGTACAACATATTATAAATTGGTGTTCACGCGGCCTCTGAACCCGAATTCGGATCAGGCCGCACGGGTTACGGCCGGCCGGTGCCCGCCATGCGGCGGCGCGGCCTCGCATATCGTCCCGCGCGCAGTTCGCGCAGCGCTGTCTGAGCACGGGATGATATGCGGGGCTGCGCCGCCGCCCCGCCGGGCACTGGCCAAAGGAAGGTTACCTCGCCTGATCCGAGATGAGTCGGTTCAGCGCGTTCAGGTAGGCTTTCGTCGACGACACGATGATGTCGCCGTCCGAGCCGCGGCCGATGTACACCTCGCCGTTCTCGGCCGTCACGCGCACCGTCACCTCGCCGAGCGCGTCGATGCCGCGCGTCACGGCCTTCACCGAGAATTCGGCCAGGTCGTTCGCCACGGCGACGATCTGATCGACCGCCTTGTACGCCGCGTCGATGGGGCCGGTGCCGTACGCGCACGCGGTGAACGTCTCGCCGCCCATGTTCGTGAGCGTGATGGTGGCCGTCGGCGTGAGCGGGAAGCCGCAGGAGACCTGCACGGCGTCGAGGTTCCACACGGCGGTGCTCACGCGCTCGCGCTCGTGGACGATCGACTCCAGATCCTCGTCGTACACTTCCTTCTTCTTGTCCGCGACCTCCAGGAATGCCTGGTAGATGTCCTCGAACTCCTCGTCGGTGAAGGTGAAGCCCAGCTCGCCCATGCGATGGCGCAGCGCGGCGTGGCCGGAGCGCGCCGTGAGGATGATCTGCGAGCCGCCGGCGCCCACGTCCGCCGGGTCGATGATCTCGTAGGTGTCGCGCGCCTTGAGCACGCCGTCCTGGTGGATGCCGGAGGAGTGGGCGAAGGCGTTCGCGCCCACGATGGCCTTGTTCGCCTGCACCGTCATGCCGGTGATGGAGCTCACGAGCTTCGAGGCGCGCGTGAGCTCCTGCGTCACGATGTCGGTGTGCGCGTCGAGCTCCTCGCCGTGCATGCGGATGGCCATGACCACTTCCTCGAGCGCCGTGTTGCCCGCGCGCTCGCCCAAGCCGTTGATGGTGCACTCCACCTGCGTGGCGCCGTTGCGCACCGCCTCGATGGCGAGCGCCGTGGCCATGCCCAGGTCGTTGTGGGTGTGCACGGAGATGGTCACGTCCTCGATGCCGTCCACGCGCTCGCGCAGGTCGGCGATGCGCGCGCCGAAGGCCCACGGCAGATTGTAGCCGGTGGTGTCCGGGATGTTCACCACCGTGGCGCCCGCCTTCACGGCTGCCTCGACGATCCGCACGAGAAAGTCCTGGTCGGCGCGGCCGGCATCCTCGGCATAGAACTCGACATCGTCCACGAAGTTGCGGGCGAGCTTCACCGCGCGAACGGCGCGCTCGATGGCCTCGTCCTCCGTGAGGTGCAGCTTGTCGCGCAGATGGCTCGGGCTCACGCCCAGGCCGGTGTGGATGCGCGGACGCTTGGCGGTGCGCAGCGCCTCGGCCGCTACCTCGATGTCCTTGTCCACCGCGCGCGTGAGGCCGCAGACGGTGCAGGCGTCGCCGGCGATGCGGCCGATCTCCTCGACGCTCTTGAAGTCGCCCGGGCTCGAGATGGGGAAGCCTGCCTCGATGACATCGACGTTCATGCGGATGAGCTGCCGCGCGATGATGAGCTTCTCCTCGGTGTTCATGCTCGCGCCGGGCGACTGCTCGCCGTCTCGGAGCGTGGTGTCGAAGATGTTGATCTTGCGGGTCATGGTTCCTCCTGTGGTCGTTGCCGGGCAGATGGCGTTGCAGGAGGCGTATCGCATATGTTCGCTGGATAAGGAGAAGCACCCCGTCGCGATGCGCCCTGCACGTCGGGCTTGATACGCGATGGGGTGCTTCCGATGCCGAAAGTGAGAGCGGGACGAAGTACCCTAACGCGTATCGGCGCCTAGTAGTAGCTCGTCTAGGGTTAGAAGCTGCGCGGCACGGAGCGCCGCCGGGGCGGTGGCGAATCCGATGTTTGCCGAACGCTTCATGTTCCCATCCTCTCTGTGCAGCCGCCGGTTCGCCCGGCCATCACTGCATTGGGATAAAGTGTACCAGAACGCGCGCCGCGCGCCACAGGTAAATTTACCCCAGGGGTTATTTTACCTGTGACCTATCCGATCTCGGCGATGTCGGCCTGGTGCTCGCAGAACTCGTGGCGGTCGATCTGCTGGCGCACCACGTCCCAGCTCGTCTCGGACTCGAAGAGCGAGCTGTTGAACTGGACGATAGCGTCATCGCTCGCGTTGGCGAACGCGCTCTCGAGGTGACCGCGCGTGAAGGAGTACGACTCCGCGTCGTGGGATGTGTCGTGCTGCTCCTGCACCGTGATGTTGAGCGTTTCCAGGTTGGGATAGACGCTGAACGCCGCGACCGCGTTGTATACGAGCGCGCGGTCAATCGCGTCGCCGTCGATGTCCTCCGGGACGTTCGCGTAGTACACGGTAAAGCTCGTCGCATCGATGCTCGCCGTGTCGTCCGCCGCCACATAGGAACCGAGCGGCAGGCTCTCGAAGAATGACGCCGAGGGCTGGCTCTCGCTGCTGTACACCTGGAGGCCCGTGCAGTCGTGACCGTCGATCTCGCCCAGAACCGTTGAGGTCGCCTCGTACTCGCGCTGGTCCTCGGGATCGCTGAACGTGGGCTGGTTGCCCGTCGCATCGGTCGAGGCGTTGTTCCCGCCCGTCGTCGCGCCCTGGCCGTTCTGGCCCGCACCCGGCGTGCTCTCGTCCACGATATCTTCGACCGTGTCCTCGATGTAGTCCCCGCCCGGCTCGAGCACGACGTTCCAGACCACCGTCGCCACGAGGATCACGGCGATCACCGCCACGGCGATCGCGAGCACCTTCGTCCACGACGCCTTCTTCTCTGCAGGCGCCCCCGAAGGCTGCGCGGGAGGCACGGTGCCCGCTGCCGTAGCGCCCGCCTGCCCGGTCGCGGTGCCCGCATCGCCCGCCGCCGACATGACGACGGTCGCGGGCGCGGGCTG
>CAPI01000126.1 GCA_000333815.1 [Collinsella] massiliensis | reverse complement strand
CGGGGGTGGCCGAGTAGCAGCAACAACGGCAACACCACTACCTGCTGTTTTGCTGGCGCGCACCCTCTTGCTACTTCAGGAGGTGCCAATAAACCGCTCGTTTCGCGCAGTTTGGGTTTTCAAGCCATCAAACTGCCGATAAAAAAGGCCCCGCCGCAGGGCAGGGCCTTCCACATGCGATTGCGGCACGCCGCTACTCGGCGGCCTGCTCCTCGGTCGCCTCGGTCTCGGCAGCCTCGGCCTCGGCGGTCTCCTCGGCAGCAGCCTCCTCGACGGGAGCCTCCTCCTCGGTCTCCTCGGCCTTCTTCGGCGCGACGGGCTTCACGGGAGCCGGCGCGGCCTTCTTGGCCTTGGGGGTGCAGGGCTCGGAAACGATCTCGATGATGACCATCGGGGCGTTGTCACCCTTGCGGGGGCCGAGCTTCATGATGCGGGTGTAACCGCCGTTGCGGTCGGCCCACATGCCCTGAGCGGCCTTGTCGAAGATCTCGGCCACGAGGTCCTTGTCGCCGAGCTTGGCGATGGCGAGACGGCGGGAGTGAAGGTCGCCCTTCTTCGCCCACGTGATGATGGGCTCGGCATAGCTGCGGAGCGCCTTGGCGCGCGTCTCGGTGGTCTTGATGCGATCATAGGTGAACAGCGCCTGGGCAAGGCTCTTCTTCATGGCCTTGGTGTGGCTCGCATCGGTACCGAGCTTCAGGCCCTTCTTCTTGTTGTGACGCATGGTCTCGTTTCTCCTCTATATGCTGACCGCTTAAGCCTTCAGGCTCAGGCCCATGGACTCAAGCTTGTCCTTGACTTCCTCGATCGACTTCACGCCGAAGTTGCGGATGTTGAGAAGATCGTCCTCGGAGAACTCCACAAGCTGGCGCACCGAATGGATGCTCGCGCGCTTCAGGCAGTTGTAGGAGCGCACGGAGAGATCCAGGTCCTCGATCTGCTTATCGAGCTCGGCGTTGTCGTTCGTGACCTCGGGGGCGAAGATCGAAGCCTCCTCCTCGACCTCGGGGGTCTCGGCGAGGTTCATGAACGCAGCCATGTGCTGGTTGATGATGTTCGCGGCCTGCACCACGGCCTCGCGGGGCGTGATGGCGCCGTTCGTCTCGATCTCAAGCACCAAACGGTCGTAGTCGGTACGCTGACCCACGCGGCACGCCTCGACGAGCTTGGCGCAGCGGCGCACCGGCGAGAAGAGGGAGTCGACGTGGATGTAGCCGATCGGGTCGCTCTCGCGCTTGTTGCCCTCGTAGGACACATAGCCGCGACCGTGACCGATGCGCATGCTCATCGTGAGGTGGCCGCCCTCGTTCAGCGTGGCGATGTGCTGCTCGGGGTTGACGAGCTCGAACTCGGACGGGATGAAGAAGTCAGCACCGGTGACCTCGCACGGGCCGTCGATGGAGATGGTCGCCGTGCCCTCGTCGACCGACGTGCCGTTCGCGCGGAACACGAGACCCTTCACGTTGAGGACGATGTCGGTGACATCCTCCACCATGTTCGGGATGGTCATGAACTCGTGCTGAACGCCATCGATCTTGATCGCCTCGACGGCAGCGCCCTCGAGCGAGGACAGCAGCACGCGACGAAGCGAGTTGCCGAGGGTGTCGCCGTAGCCGCGCTCGAGGGGCTCGGCAGACACGCGCGCCGACGTCTCGTTGATCTCTTCGACCTGAACCTGAGGCCTAATGAATTCTGACATGTATTAAAACCTCCAGCCTCAGCAGCCCAAAGCGGACTACTTCGAGTAGAGCTCGACGATGAGCTGCTCTTGGATATCGGTGCTGATCTGCTCGCGAGCGGGCAGCGAGAGCACGTTACCGGAGAGCTTCTCGATGTCGACCTCGAGCCAGCCGGGAACCTCGAAGCGCTCGGACTGGATGAGGGCCTCCTTGATGGGGAGGAGGTCGCGGTACTTCTCGCCCACCGCGATGACGTCACCGGGCTTGACGAGGTAGCTCGGGATGTCGACGCGACGGCCGTTCACCGTGAAGTGGCCGTGGGTGACCGTCTGGCGCGCCTCGCGACGAGTGCGGGCGAAGCCGAGGCGGAACACGACGTTGTCGAGACGGCTCTCGAGGAGGACCATGAGGTTCTCACCCGTGATGCCGTTCATCTTGCGGGCACGCTCGTAGTAGCGGCGAAACTGCTTCTCGAGCACGCCGTAGATGAACTTCGCCTTCTGCTTCTCGCGCAGCTGCATGCCGTACTCAGATTCCTTGCGGCGACGCTTGGGCTGACGCTTCGATTCCTTCTTGCTGCTATAGCCGAGCTCCACGGGATCGATCCCGAGCTGGCGGCAGCGCTTAAGAACAGGAGTCCTGTCGATTGCCATGGTAGTGCGATCCTTTCAGAAGTTACACGCGGCGACGCTTCTTGGGGCGGCAGCCGTTGTGCGGGATGGGGGTCTTGTCCTGGATGCTCGTGACCTCGAGGCCCGCGGCCTGCAGCGAGCGGATGGCGGTCTCGCGGCCGGAACCCGGGCCCTTCACGAACACGGCGACCTTGTGCATGCCGTGCTCCATAGCGGCCTTGGCGCAGGCCTCGGCAGCCATCTGGGCAGCGAACGGGGTGCTCTTACGCGAACCCTTGAAGCCCACCTGGCCAGCCGACTTCCAGGCAATGACGTTGCCCTGCGGATCGGTGATCGAGATGATCGTGTTGTTGAACGTGGAACGGATGTGAGCCTGCCCCACGGAGATGTTCTTGCGGTCGGCGCGCTTCACACGGGTCGTGGCGCCGCGCTTGTTCTTAGCAGTAGCCATGTGTTAAGCGCTCCCTACTTCTTCTTCTTGGCACCGATCTGACGCTTCGGACCCTTGCGGGTGCGAGCGTTGGTGTGCGTGCGCTGGCCGCGGACCGGGAGGCCCTTGCGGTGGCGCAGGCCACGATAGCAGCCGATGTCCATGAGGCGCTTGACGTTCTGGTTGCGCTCACGACGGAGGTCGCCCTCGATCATGAGGTGCTGCTCGTCGATGTACTTACGGATGACGTCGACTTCCTCGTCGGTGAGGTCCTTGACGCGGGTATCCGGGTTGATGTTCGTCTCGGCGCAGATCTTCGACGCCGTGGTGCGGCCGATGCCGTAAATGTAGGTCAAACCGATCTCGATGCGCTTCTCGCGCGGCAGATCGACACCGCTAATACGGGCCAATGTAGTTCTCCTCTCTTAACCCTGACGCTGCTTGTGGCGCGGATTCTCGCAGATGACGAGAACCTTTCCGTGGCGCCTGATGATCTTGCACTTATCGCACATCTTCTTGACCGAAGGACGTACCTTCATCGTTCTTCCTTTCGGTAGTGCTCAAACTACAAACCTACTATCTACTCGTCCAGCCGCAGACGTGAATTACCAAGGCTGGGTGCGCGCGATCCGGTTGAGCGAGCCGGATGCCCGCGCTGGGGCGGACGCCCCGCGCTGCCTACTTGTACCGATAGGTGATGCGCCCACGCGTGAGGTCGTAGGGCGAGAGCTCTACGACGACCTTGTCGCCGGGAAGGATGCGGATATAGTTCATGCGGATCTTGCCCGAGATGGAGCAGAGCACCGTATGACCGTTACCCAGATCGACACGAAACATCGCGTTGGGCAGCGGCTCGGTGACCGTACCCTCGAGCTCGATTGCGTCTTCCTTCTTCACAAGCACATCTTTCTCTCGAATGATGACAGCAGCGACTTATGATACATCATCTTCTGTGTCGTTCATGTGGATTTCACATCGAACGCACACCGGGGGCGGCACAGGCGGGCGGGTCATATCATCCCGTGCTCAAACAGTCCTCGCTCGGCGGCTTCGCCGCCTCCCTGCGGAACTGCGCGCGGGACGATATGACCCGCCCGCCCCGACGAGGTGAACGCTCGATGCTTGGCTCGCCACACCAGATGGACGAATTGCACTCGCGCCCGTCCTCATGTAGCAATCGAACCTGTCCCCGGTGACTCCGTGAGTCAATTGAACCCGTCCCCAACGACTCAAGGAGGCGGAGGCGGGTCCCCCATATCGTTCCGCGCGCAGTTCGCGCAGCGCTGTTTGAGCACGGAATGATATAAGGCGGTCGCCCCCGCCTTCAGCAGGTCGACTGCGGCCAAACGCGCTACATGACCCCGCCCTGGAGACTGCACCAAGGACCCTGGGCATCGGCGGTGAGGATCACCGGGCCGTCGTTCGTGATGGCGATGGTGTTCTCGTAGTGCGCGGCGGGCAGATGGTCGTTCGTCGTGACGATCCAGCCATCCGCGCCCGTGCTCACGCGGTGCGTGCCGAGCGTGATCATGGGCTCGATGGCGATGACCATGCCGGCCTCGAGGCGCACGCCGCGCCCCTTCTTGCCGTAGTTCGGGACGTTCGGCTCCTCGTGCATCACGCGGCCAACGCCGTGGCCCACATACTCGCGGAGCACGCCGTAGCCGTGGCTCTCGGCGAGCGACTGGATCGCGTGGCCGATGTCGCCGATGCGGTTGCCGGGCACGGCTTGCTCGATGCCCGCCTTCAGGCAGTCCACCGTGACCTCGCAGAGCGCCTTCACCTCGGGCGCCGGGTTGCCCACGAAGAACGTCCAGGCGTTGTCGCCCACCCAGCCGTCGACGATCGCGCCGGTGTCGATGGAGATGATGTCACCGTCACGGAGGATGACGTCGGGGTTGGGGATGCCGTGCACCACCGCGTCGTTCAGCGAGGCGCAGATGGAACCCGGGAACCCGCCGTAGCCCTTGAAGGCCGGCGTGCCCCCGTGCATGCGGATGATCTGCTCGGCGAGCTGGTCGAGCTCGAACGTGGAGACGCCGGGGCGCACCATGGCGCCCACGTGGCGGAGCGCCATCTTGGAGAGCGCGCCCGCCTTCTTCATCTCCTCGATCTCAAAAGGCTCCTTGATCTTGATCATAGACCGAGCGCTTCCTTGACGTCGGCGTAGACCTCGTCGATGGAACGGGCACCGTCGACGCTCTTGAGGAGGCCCTGGCCGCGGTAGTACTCGACGAGCGGGCTCGTGGCGGTCTCGTAGACGTCGAGACGGTTCTGGATGGTCTCCGGCTTGTCGTCATCGCGCTGGTACATCTCGCCACCGCAGTTCGGGCACACGGCGTCGGCCGCGGTGCCGGTGTAGCCGCAGGCGCGGCAGGTGCGGCGCGCGGAGAGGCGCTCGATGATGACCTCGGGCGCGACGTCGATGAGCAGCGCCGCGTCGATGGTGCGACCGAGCGCGGAGAGCTCGGAATCGAGGGTCACGGCCTGCACGGTGTTACGCGGGAAGCCGTCGAGGATGAAGCCCTTCTGCGCATCGTCGGCAGCGAGGCGCTCCTTCACGAGGTCGATGACGAGCTGGTCGGGCACGAGCTCGCCGGCGTCCATGTACTGCTTCGCCTGGACGCCCAGCTCCGTGCCGCCCTTCACGGCAGCGCGCAGCAGGTCGCCGGTGGAGATGTGCGCCACGCCGTAGTCGGCCACGAGGCGCTGGGCCATGGTGCCCTTGCCCGCACCGGGCGCTCCCAGAAGTACGATGTTCATAGGAGTCTCCTCTCCCATAGTATGAGCAAAAGCCCCCGCGCTCAGCACGGGGGCTCCTGCAAGAACTTACTTGAAGAACCCGTCGTAATTATAGGTCTTCAACTGACCCTCGAGCTTGTCGACGGTATCGAGCACCACGCCCACCATGATGAGCACCGAGGTGCCACCGAAGGATTGGATGAGCTGGTTGCCCGTCGCCGAGAACACGATCGAAGGCACGATGGCGATGAGCGCGAGGAACACGGCGCTCGGCAACGTGATCTTGTTGAGCACGTTCTTGATGTAGGCCGCGGTGGCGCGACCGGGGCGCACGCCCGGAATGAAGCCGCCCTGGCGCTTGAGCTGGTCGGCCGTCTCGTCCGGGTTGAACACCATGGAGGTGTAGAAGTACGCGAAGAACACGATGAGGACCACGTTGAGGATCCAGTTGATCCAGCCCTGCGCGAGCGCGTTCGCCACGGCCATCACCCAGTTGATGCCGGGGAAGAACACGGCGAGCTGCGCCGGGAAGTAGAGCAGGGCGCTCGCGAAGATGATCGGCACGACGCCCGCGGTGTTCACCTTGATGGGCAGGTAGGTGGACTGGCCGCCCATGACGCGGCGACCCACCACGCGCTTGGCGTAGCTCACCGGGATGCGGCGCTGGCCGCGCTCCAGGAACACGATGAACGGGATCACGACGAGCACGACCACGACGGCCACGATCGTCACGACGGTACCCATCACGTCACCGTCGAGTGAGGCGAAGATCGCCTGCGGCAGGCCGGACATGATGTTCGCGAAGATGATGAGCGACATGCCGTTGCCGATACCGCGCTGGGTGATGAGCTCACCGATCCACATGATGAGCATGGAGCCCGCGACGAGCGTGCCGACGACCATGATGTCGAAGATGATCTCGGGAGCGTCGGCGTTCGCGAAGCTGATGCCGTAGCTCTTGAAGAGGAACAGGTAACCGATCGCGTTCAGGATGGAGAGGCCGAGCGTGAGGTAGCGAGAATACTGGGTGATCTTCTGCTGGCCGACCTCGCCCTCGCGGGCAAGCTCGTGCAGGCTCGGAATCACGCTCTGCAGGAGCTGCAGGATGATGGAGCTCGTGATGTAGGGCATGATGCCGAGCGAGAACACCGACACATAGCTCAGCGCGCCGCCGGAGAAAAGCGTCAGCAACCCCATAGCGCCCTCGGTGGGGAAAAGGCCCGCCATCCCCTGGAAGGGGACGCCGGGCACAGGGACGTGTGCACCGATACGGTACAGCACGAGCATCGCTATGGTGAAGAGAATCTTATCCCGAAGGTCCTTGACCCGGAACGCGTTCTTCAGGCCAGTTAGCACGGGAGCTCGACCGACCCTCCGGCCGCCTCGATCTTGGCCTTGGCGGCAGCGGAAACCTTGTCCACGCGGACGGTGAACTTCTTGCTGGTCTCGCCCTCAGCAAGGATCTTGACGGGCTGGAATTCCTTCTTGATGATGCCGGCTGCCTTGAGCGCGGCGCCGTCGATCACCGCACCGTCCTCGAACTTCTCGTCGAGGCGGGCGATGTTCACGGGCGCGAACTCGATGCGGCGCGGGTTACGGAAACCCGGGAGCTTGGGCAGGCGCATCGCGAGCGGGGTCTGACCGCCCTCGAAGCCCGAACCCTTGCCGCCGCCGGAACGGGAAAGCTGACCCTTCTGGCCGCGACCCGCCGTGGTGCCGTGACCAGAGGAGTTGCCGCGACCGATGCGCTTGCGGCGATGCGTCGACCCCTCTTGCGGGGTGAGGTCATGAAGCTGCATTGCTACTCCTCTACAATCTCAACAAGGTGCTTGACCTTGAAGATCATTCCGCGGACAGATGCGTTGTCGGGAAGCTCGTGAACACGGTTGATCTTCCCGAGGCCCAGGGCCTTGATGGTCCTGACCTGGTCCTGCTTGGCACCGTTGGTGCTGCGGACCTGCTTGACCTTGATGGTATCTGCCATGCTTAACGCTCCTTCTTGCCAACGAACATCTCGGAGACGGTGAGGCCGCGGCGGGCAGCGACGTCCTCAGGGCTCGAGAGCTCCTTCAGGCCCTCGGCAGCGGCCTTGATGATGTTGAGGCCGTTGTCGGTGCCGAGCGACTTGGACAGCACGTTCTTGATGCCGGCAAGCTCGAAAAGGGGGCGCACCGCGCCGCCGGCGATGACGCCGGTACCCTCGACAGCGGGCTTGATGATGATGCGGCCGGCACCGAAGTGGCCGATGACCTCGTGCGGGATGGTGCCCTCGTCGGTCACGGGCACATGGAACATGTGCTTCTTCGCGTCGAGCGAAGCCTTGGAGATGGCCAGCGGCACCTCGGCCGACTTGCCCATGCCCAGGCCGACGTTGCCCTTGCCGTCGCCGACGACGACGAGCGCCACGAGCGACATGCGACGGCCGCCCTTGACGGTCTTGGCGACGCGGTTGATGAAGACGACGCGCTCCTCGAACTCGGAGGCCTCGCGCTGCTTGTTGTCACGATTACGAGCCATGCTCTAACCTCCTAGAACTCGAGGCCGGCGGCACGGGCGCCGTCGGCGAGGGCCTTCACGCGGCCATGGTAGATGCGGCCGCCACGGTCGAAACGAACGGCGGTGATGCCAGCCTCGATGGCGCGCTTGCCGATGAGCTCGCCCACCTTCTCGGCGGCCTCCTTGTTCGACGTGTGGGTGCCCTTGAACTCGGCCTCGAGCGTGGAGGCGGAGACGAGGGTGTGGCCCTTGGTGTCGTCGATGATCGCCGCGTAGATGTTGGCGTTCGTACGGGTCACGCGCAGGCGCGGACGCTCGGGGGTGCCGAAGATCTTGCCGCGGACGCGACGCTTACGGCGCGCAAGGCCTGCAGCTTTCGCTTTATTCTTGTCCATGTGAAATCTCCTTGAGAATCCTCGCCCGCACCTAACGGGGTGCGGGACTTGTCCGGGCGGGTCTTACTACTTGGCGGCCTTACCGAGCTTGCGACGGATGTGCTCGCCGACGTAGTGGATACCCTTGCCCTTGTAGGGCTCCGGCGGACGCTTGCCGCGGATCTCGGCCGCGACCTGGCCGACCTGCTGCTTATCGATGCCCTTCACGTTGATGTGCGTGTTGTC
Source organism: [Collinsella] massiliensis (assembly GCA_000333815.1). GTDB lineage: Bacteria > Actinomycetota > Coriobacteriia > Coriobacteriales > Coriobacteriaceae > Enorma. The sequence goes on along the minus strand of CAPI01000126.1, from coordinate 60,146 downwards.
GGGCACCTCGAAGGTGATGCCGGCGGGCGCGTCGTAGATCACGGGGTGCGAATAGCCGAGCGAGAGCTCGAGCGAGGTGCCCTTGAGCTGGACGCGGTAGCCGACGCCCGCGAGCTCGAGCGCCTTGGTGTAGCCCTCGGACACGCCGGTGACCATGTTCTGGATGAGGGCGCGGGTGAGGCCGTGGCGGGCACGGGTCTCGCGCTCATCGTCGGGGCGGCTCACGGTGAGCACGCCATCCTCGACGGTCACGTCGAGCTTGTTGTAGACATCGAGCTCGAGCTGGCCCTGGGGACCCTTGACGGTCACATGCGAGCCGTCGACTGCCACTTCGACTCCGGCGGGAATCTGGACAGGCTTCTTACCGATACGGGACACGGTGTTCTCCTTCCTTCTACTCGCCTAAGCGCTTACCACACGTACGCGACGATCTCGCCGCCCACGCCCGCCTTGCGGCAGTCGCGGTCGGCCATGACGCCGTGGCTGGTGGAAACGATGGCGGTACCAAGACCACCGCGGACGCGGGGAAGGTCGGCGACACCGGCGTACTTGCGCAGGCCGGGCTTCGAGATGCGGCGGATGCCGGAGATGACCTTCTGCTTCTTGGGGCCGTACTTGAGCGTGATGTGGAGGGTCTTCTGGGGCACGGTGTCCTCGACCGTGTAGCCCTCGATGTAACCCTCCTCGAAGAGGACGCGCGCGATCTCGACGAGCTTCTTCGAGCTCGGCATGGAGACGGCGGCCTTGTTCGCAGCGTTCGCGTTACGGATACGCGTAAGCATGTCTGCGATCGGGTCAGTGAGGTTCATGCAGATTCTCCTTCGTTCTAGATGAACTCGTGCGACCGGTTCTCGCCCACCCATAGCGGACGAGCCTGCATGCACGTTCTTCCCTGCCGGGGCTGCAAATCCCCGACGCTGGCAGTGACTTACCAGCTGGCCTTCTTGATGCCGGGAAGCTCGCCGCGGAGCGCCAGCTCGCGGAAGCACACACGGCACAGGCCGAACTTGCGGTAGACCGAGTGCGGGCGACCGCAACGCTGGCAACGGGTGTACTCGCGCGTCGAGAACTTCTGCTTGCGCTGCTGCTTGACGATCATCGATGTCTTAGCCACATTTCCTCCTAACGTAAGGTATCCATAGCCCCGCGCGGCGACGGGCACCTACCCGCCGCCGCGTGCGCGAGGCAAAAACTACTTCTTGAACGGGAAGCCGAACCCGTCGAGGAGGGCGCGGCCCTCTTCATCGGTGTTCGCGGTGGTAACGATGGTGATGTCCATGCCGCGGGTGCGGTCGACGGAGTCGAAGTCGATCTCCGGGAAGATGAGCTGCTCGGTCACGCCCATGGAGAAGTTGCCACGGCCGTCGAAGCTCTTGGGGTCGATGCCGCGGAAGTCGCGGATGCGCGGGATCGCGATGGCGGTGAGGCGATCCAGGAACTCCCACATGCGGTCGCCGCGGAGGGTGACCTTGGCGCCGATGGGCATGCCGGCACGCAGGCGGAAGGACGCGATGGACTTGCGGGCGCGGGTGATCATGGGCTGCTGGCCGGTGATGGCGCGCAGGTCGCGCACGGCACCGTCGATGGCCTTGGAATCGGTCGCGGCCTCGCCGACGCCCATGTTCACGACGATCTTCTCGATCTTGGGGATCTGCATGACGTTCTTGTACTGGAACTTGTCCTGCAGCTGCTGGCGCACCTCGTTCTGGTACTTGGTCTTGAGACGGGGCACGTACTTCTCTTCAGCCATCTTCACTCCTTTGGGGTTTTAAGCACGGGGCGTGGCCTTCCATGTAAAAACACCCCAGGGGTTATTTTACATAGCGGTTGTCCTCGTGCCTCCTGCCGCGCCGTGCGCGCGCTTGGCTTCTCGCGGCACGACAAATCTCCGGCAGGAGCCGGGCAATACGAGTCGGTATGATACGCGCATGCGGGCGGAATTGCCAGAGAAACTTGCGGAAACCCGCACTGGCTGCGGATTTCCATATTTGCAGCGCGCGAGCACGAGGTGAGGGCGAGCGGGAGCGGTGTGCCTGCCCCCCGCCGCGCCGCCTACCACGCGTTCGCTTCGAAGAACGCGAGCGCGTTGCCGCCGCACAGCGCCTCGCACAGCTGCGCGCCGAAGCGCTTCGTCAGCCGCTCCTGGAACGGTCCGAGCCTCGAGGCGTCCGCCAACCACGACGGGGTCTCGCAGCCGTCGAAATCGCTGCCCAGCGCCACCACGCGCTCGCCGCCCAGGTCGAGCCAGTGCTCGATGTGGGCGCACACGTCGTCGTAGGTAGGTTCCGCCGCCTGCGGGTCGTCCACGAGGAAATCGCAGCAGTAGTTGAGCCCGACGATGCCGCCGCGGTCGCGAATCTCGCAGAACTGCGCATCCGTGAGGTTGCGCGGGTGGCCGCACACCGCGCGGGCATTGGAGTGGCTCGCCACGAACGGGCGCTGGGCGATGCGAGCGACCTCGTCGAAGCAGGCGTCGTTCAGGTGCGACACGTCGAGCACCATGCGCTCCGCTTCCATGCGGCGCACGGCGTCCCGTCCCACCGGCGTGAGCCCCGCGCCCTCGTCGTCGTGCCCGCTCGCGAGCGGACCTCGGGCGTTCCAGCTGAGCGACGCCATGCACACGCCCTCCTGCGCGCAGCGGTGCACCCATTCGAGGTCGTCGGCGAAGAGGCGTGCGTTCTCGATGGTCTTCACCACGCCGAGCTTGCCCGCCGCGATCGCCGCACGGGCATCCGCGCCGCTTCGCACGGCAGCGAGCGCATCCGGATGCGCGCGAACCTGCTCGTCGAGGTAGGTGGAGACGCAGTGCCAGAAGCCCACCCCCTGCTCCGCATCCAAGCCGTCGGGGATGAAGCAGGCGAAGCACTGCAGCCAAGGGACGCCGTCGGCTGCCGCCGCCGACACCGCAAGCGAGCTTGCCGCCAGGTCCTGGCCGGCGGCGGGAATGAGGGCCTCGGGCACGCCGGCCGCCATGACGACGTCCGCCGGCACGTTTCGCAGCGAGAGCATCGTCGCGGTATCGCAATGCAGGTCGAAGACGGGATATGCCATGGCAAAGCCTCCTTAGATGAGCGAACTCAAAAGACCGGCGTCGTCTCGGCGGAAAACGCCCGATCCCCGGGCGGAGTCGCCACGGCACCGGGTCACTACTCGTTCTCGCTGCGCGCCTTCTCGAGATAGCGATAGACCGTCGCGACCGACATACCGCATTCCTCAGCCACGATGGAAACGGCGCCTTTCATGAGGAACACACCCTCGCTATACATCGAAAGGATCGCCTCATGCTTCTGCGCGCTCGAAAAGCTCGACGGCGGCAAAGGATACTTCGACAGAACCGAGCGCACCATGCGGCGCGTCGTCTCGGCGGGGTCGCCCTGAAGCGTCTCCTCAAGATCACGATGGTCTTCACCGGGCGAGCCGCTTGCATAGTCGGGAATAAACTTCGACAGCATGCCAACCAGTGTCTCAACAATCGTGACGTCGATATTGACGCACAGAAGGCCGATCAGCCGCCCATGCTCATCGTGTATGAACAGGGTGGAAGATCTGAATCGCCTTCCCTGCGCCGACTTCGCCGCAACGCCCACGACGTACCCGCACGTCGTCGTGTCGCCTTCTTTAATTAGCTTGAGCGCGGCGTCAGTCGCGCCGTCGCCCACCTTGCGCCCAGAGAGATGGCCGTTTCGAATGTAGACGATCGACGACTCGAAATCCCGTGCGTCGTGAACGACGACCTCGGCGAACTCGCCAAGCCCGTCGCTGATGAAATCGGCGAGGGTGAAAACGTCTTCGATCTTGTGCACGGTCAGCGCCATAGTCGATTAACTCCCGTACGGATGAGATGCCACTTGGGCGAGCGCGTGGCGTGGCCGGTTCGCTCGCCCTGAATCAACAATACCATGTAAAACGCAGGAAACACCCTATATCAGTGCATAGGATTCCTTGGGCTCCCCAAACTGAGCGGCAAACCCTGCGCGGGCGCTCTCGAGCATGTCTCCCCCGGAGAGTGCGCGCGCCTGGACAGGGCACGCTGCGATGCAGCGGGTACAGGAGATGCACGCGTCCGCATCGGTCTGACTAGGGTTCCCCGCGTCGATGGCACCGACGGGACACTGGGCAGCACAGGCGCCACATGCTGTGCACAGGCTCTCGTCCGCCTGTGCCTTGAAGGGAACGCCACCGTAGGGCGTATACGGGCGCGAACCGGGAATCTCACGAAGTTCCGCCTCCCCTGCGCGGGAAACGGCAGCGAGTTTGGCGAGCACGTCGCGCGCGACGCTGTCAACGACCTGGAAATCCTCCTCATCGGGACGCCCAATTGCGACGTTCGTCATGAGCGAGTGGTGCGCAACGACAGCGACGCCCGCGACGGGCACGAACCCGTGCTCCGCGACCGTATCCGCGAGCTCCAGGAACGTATCGTCTACGGCACGGTTGCCGTATGTCACCATGAGCACAGCAGGCGTCTCGTCGCCCGTACAGGCAGCGATGCGCTCGAGCGCCGGAGCGGGGACGCGCCCACCGAACGCAGGGACAGCGAAGATGGCGAGTTCCCCCATCCCGAAGTCTGGAGCGTTCGCTCCCTGCGGCGTGATGTCGCAGAGCTTGAAGGGCAATCCGAACGCCGCACCCATGCGCTCCGCCGCCGCGCGCGTGGTCCCTGCACCCGAGAACACGATTGCTTTAACATCGCCGACCTTCATACTCACCCTTCCCTTCTGCCACGAGCGGGCGCCGACAGGAGACATGATGCCGGCGCCCGCCTGACGACGGAATACGATTGTCTCACCTTACGCCGCAGCGACAACCTCGATCTCGACGAGCCCCTGCATGGGGAGGTTCGCGACCGCAAACGCACTGCGTGCGGGATACGGCTCGCTGAACGCTTGGGCGTACACGTCGTTTACGGCGGCGAAGTCAGCGATGTCCGCGAGGTAGATCGTCGTTTTCACCACATTGGTGAGCGTGAGCCCGCGCGTGGCGAGGATCGCGGCGATGTTCTTGATGGACTGCTCCGCCTGGGCGACCACGCCCTCCGGCATCGTGCCGGTCGAGGGATCGATGCCGAGCTGTCCGGAGAGGTAGACCAGCTCGCCCGCGGCGACGCCCTGGGAATACGGCCCGATCGCCGCCGGAGCCTGGTCGGTATTGAGAACGGTCTTGTCCACAGTCATTCCTTTCAAGTCGGAGGCGGCGGCCAGAAGCTACGCGGCCACCGCCCATGGGTGTCGTGATGTTACCTGCGAGCGCCTACGCCGCAGAATAGAGCGCCTTCAGGCACGCCTCAGTGCGCTCCACAGCCTGCTCAATGACGGAGCGCGGCGCCGCAAGGTTAAAGCGGATGAAATGGCCTTCGTCCTCGAAGAACTCCTCGTCGTCTTCGAGCGCGACACCGTGCTTGCAGAACTCATAGGTAAGGCGCTCGGCTTCTCCATAGTTCTTGAACTGAATCCAAGCGAGGTACGTGCCCTGCATATCGCTCACCACAATATCGTCCGCGAAGGGCAGGGCGGCGAGACGGTCGCACAGGTAGCGGTAATTGTCATATACGTAGCTGCAGAGCGCGTCGACGTACTTGCCGCCGTTCTCGGTGTAGACCTGCTCGAGCGCGAGGTAGCTGAAACCGCCCAGCATCTCACTCGCGTCGAAGAACGTCGCGGACGCGGCGATCTTTGCCTTCATTTCCTCGCCATGGATGATGTAGTAACCCGCGTTGATGCCGGCGCAGTTGAAGGTCTTGGAGATCGAGGACGTCGTGATGACGTTCTGGTCATACCCGAGCTTGCGCGCGACCGCCGCCGTCGGGATGAACGTGTGCCCTGGCATGATGAAGTCGCTGTGCACCTCGTCGGAGACGATCGGCACACCGTGCTTCTGACAGATGGTGATGAGCTTGGTAAGCTCCTCCTCCGTCCACACGCGCCCGACCGGGTTGAACGGGCTGCAGAAGATGAGCAGCTTGATGTCATGCTCGGCAAGCGTCGCGTCGAGTGCGTCGAAGTCGATGCTGTAGCCGTTCTCGTCGTGGACGAGATGCGGCATCACAGGCACACGGCCCATGTTGACCACGTACTTATGGAAGTAGCTGTAGGTGGGCAGGAACATGAGCACTTCCTCGCCCTCCTTGGCCAGCGCATGGATGGCGAGCTTCACGCCGGTGAGTGCGCTCTCGCCGAAGAAGACGTCATCCTCGGCATACTCGATGCCATTGCGCTCGCGCTGCCAGTCGACTACAAAGTGATGATATGCCGTCCCGCTCAGCTCGGGGTAACCGTAGATGCCGCACTCCGTACGCTTGCGAACGGCTTCGATGAGCTCCTGCGGGCAACGGAATTCCATATCCGCAATCCACATAGGAACGAGATCGTCGCCGGGGAAGAACATCCCCATAGAGTCATACTTCGCGCAGTGCGTGCCCGTGCGATCCGTGACCTGGTCGAAATAGTCCTTCGTGTATTCCATGATGCGTCCTTTCTAAGATCTATGCATCCTCTGTAGAGCAAACCAATAGCTGCAAGCGCGCCGTCTGCTATGCGGGACTGCCCGCGAACTATGCTGCCTCCGCCGCGTTCGCCACAGGCAGAACTGCCCGACGCTCGATGCCGGTGAACAGCACGACCGCGATGATGCACGCTGCGAATACGATGCCGATCAGGTAGACGTTCGAGGACATCAAACCCGGCATCATGCCCGTGATGGCACTGAAGATCGGCGCTCCCACGATATAGCCGCCGGCACCGAAAACCTGAAAGAGACTGAAGACCGTGGGAATCTGGCTGGGACGCACGCTCTCTGCGACCAGCACGCCGATGCGCGTCGTCGCGATACCATATGTCATGCCGCACAGGAAGGCGCCGATGAACAGGACGATGGCGGTAGGCGCGATGAAGATGAGCACGTAGCCGATGAGATCGAGCGTATAGGCCACAATGAGCGTCCGCTGCTTGGCCATCTTGAACACGAAGGGCGCAAGGATACCGGAGACGATGAGGCCAGCCTGATAGGCGGAGATGGTCATGCCCGCTGCGACCGAACCACCCAGATTGTTCGCCTCAGCGTGTATGGAGATGTAGTTGTAGATGCCGCACTCGAGGAACGTGGTCGCCGTGATGAGGAGCAGGAACATGATGGTCGTCCACGACGTGAGCTTCCTGCCGTGCTCCTGCACGTTGACAGGCGCGCCCGCCGCCTTCTCCGCCTTCTTCTCTTCCTTATGGAACGGCGGCTCGCTCGGAAGCAGGATGACCGCCGCAAGAAGCGAGACCGCGAAGACGAAGTAGAGACCGAAGCAGTAGTACCAGGTAATTGCCGTCAATACGCCTGCCCCTGCAGAAAGGGCGACATTCGACAATCCCTGCGCACTCGTGCGCCATGCCATGACCTCGCCGCGCTGATCGCCGTCAAAGTGCAGGCTGATATAGGACTGTGAGGTCGCGCCCATGATGCCCATGCCGACGTTGCAGGTCATGAGCGCCACGTACACCACAGTGAAGCTGTTGCTGATGAACAACGGGGCTGCACCCACAAGGGCGAGGGCAGCCGCGAGGATGATGACGACCCGCTGAGCAATGAAGCGCTGCAGCAAGCCCGCCACCAGGGCGCCCACCAAGTTTGCGATGGCAGCAAGGCTCAACATGCTCGAGAGCACGTCGGGCGCGACGTTGAACGTGGACTGGACGCTCGCGACCGCCGGAGAGTAAATCACCGTCGCCCCCGACAGGCACGTCGCTATGATGGTGCCTACTATAAGTTTCCAATTTCTCCCTGAAGCCATGAAAATTCTCCCTTCGCGTACCAAGGAATAGCCTCCCTAGAGAGAATTTATCAAAACTGGTGAGAATTTCTAATAATTTTTTATTATTTATCGCGAACGGCAGATTTACCAGGATGAGCGGAACCGCACGCGGCCTATGCGTTGAACACGTACTTGTCCAGGCGATCGAACGCCTCCTGCACGCGCGAGAACGGCACGGCGAGGTTCATGCGAATCGCGTTGGGGCCGTGGAACGGGCGGCCGTCCTGCCAGCCCACGCCCACGTTCCAGCCAGCCTTCTGCAGCCAGGCGATGTCGCGACCGTGTTCCTCGAGCCATTCGGTGCAGTCGAGGAAGAGCATGTAGGTGCCCTCGGGCTTGGAGAGCGTGACGCCCTTGAAGTGCTCGGTGATGTAGTCGTACGCGTAGTCGACGTTCTTGCCCAGCACCTCGCAGAGCTCGTCCACCCACTCGTAGCCCTCGGGCTTGTAGGCGCCGATGAGCGCGTGCATGGAGAGCACGTTCATGTCGTTGTAATGCGCCTTCGAGGCCGTCGCGGTCTCGCGGTCGCGCAGGTACTTGTTGTAGATGATGTGGTAGCTGCCCACGAGGCCGGCGAGGTTGAACGTCTTCGACGGCGCGTAGAGCGCCACAGTGCGGTTGCGGGCGTCCTCGGAGACGGACTGCGTGGGGATGTGCTTGTGTCCGGGCATGATGATGTCAGACCAGATCTCGTCGGACACGACGACGCAGTCGTACTTCTTGTAGAGCTCCATCGCCTGCTCGATCTCCTCGCGCTCCCACACGCGGCCGGTGGGGTTGTGCGGCGAGCAGAACACCGCGGCATGGATGTTGTTCTCGGCGAGCTTCTTCTCCATGTCCTCGAAGTCCATGCGCCACGTGCCGTTCTCGTCGAGCACGAGCGGCGAGTGCACGATCTTGAAGCCCGCGTTCTCGATGCAGCCCGTGAAGCCGATGTACGTGGGGCTGTGGAGCAGCACGGCGTCGCCCGGCTGCATGAACGACTTGAGCGTGGAGACCACGCCGCCGAGCACGCCGTTCTCGTAACCGATGCACTCCTTGGTGAGCCCCTCGACGCCGTTGCGCGTCTCGTGCCACTTGATGATCTCGTCGAAGTACTCATCGCGCGGTGCGAAATAGCCAAAATGCGGCTGCTTCGCGCGTTCGATGATGGCCTCCTGGATGGTGGGCACCACGGGGAAGTTCATGTCGGCGACCCACATGGGAATGAAGTCGAACCCCTCCTGCGGGGGCTCCGGCGTCATGCCGGGCCTCTGACCGAGCCCGTCGACGGCAAGGGAATCCTGCCCATGGCGGTTCAGAATCGACGTGAAATCGTACTTCATGATCATTCCCTTCCCATTTCGGCTTTCATCCGACGCTCGGGTTGACCCCGGTCGTCGCGCCCTCCGCGCGCAAAGCACTTTGAAGTGTACGCCGGAACGGAGGGAAACTAGCCGAAGAAGTTGGTCATGCGCTCGCGGCGGCGCGCGCGACATTCGCCGCCGCGTACGGCAAGCGGCAGGAATCCTATCGGTTGGTGTAGATTGTTGCTACCGAAGCCCACCGGAAGCAGCGAAGGAGTGCACCATGTCCAAGGACGCGAATCCCACCCGGCCTAGCCCCGAGGATGTCCCGCTCATCGTCCGCCGCGAGATCGAGGCACGCGCCATCGCCCCGATCTATGAGGCGTTCGTCCGTGAGCTCGGCCGCGAGCGCGCCGACGCCATCGTCGAGGAGGCCGTGGCGGAGCTGGGGACAGCCGCGGGCGAGGCACTCGCCGCCGAGGTTCCCGAGGGGACGTCCCCGCTCGCGTACTACCACGACGTCGCGATCCCCCGCTTCTCGGCGGGAGACGCCATGGAGTGGGGCCGCATCGAGCTCGACGAGGAGGCGGGGACGCTCGCGATGGACGCCGTCCGCTGCGAGTTCGCCGAGATGTACCGGCGCCTGGGCCTCGAGCACCTGGGCACCCTGCTCTCCTGCCGTCGCGACCCCTACCTGTTCCGCGGCCTCTGCCCGTGCCTTGAGCTCACCCGAACCGAAACGCTTATGGAGGGCGGCGCGCGTTGCGATTTTCGCATTCAAAGTGTGTGACAATGGGTTGTTCCACCCCAAGCGCGTGAACTGCGGGCCATAGCGCCGCTCGATGAGCCGTCGCGCACGCACCGCGGCGCGCCTTGGGTCACGTCGTATGCCGAAAGGAACCCCGAGCATGCCCACCCGCTCCCCCGAGCTCCTCGCGCCCGCAGGCGGCCCGGCGCCCTTCGCCGCCGCGCTCGCCGCCGGAGCCGATGCCATCTACCTCGGCATGGGCGCGTTCAACGCGCGCCGCAAGGCGCAGAACTTCACCGACGACGCCTTCGCCGAGGCGTGCCGAACCGCGCACCTCGCGGGCGCGCGCGTGTACGTGACCATCAACATCGTCATCAAGGATCGCGAGATGACAGACGCCCTCGAGCTCGTGCGCCATTGCTCGCAGCTCGGGGCGGACGCCTTCATCATCCAGGACTGGGGCCTCTTCGCCGAGGTGCGCCGGCTCATGCCGGGCATCGAGACGCATATCTCAACCCAAGCGAACATCCACGACGCGCGCGGAACGGCCTGGTGCGAGGCCGCGGGCGCCGACCGCGTGACGCTCTCGCGCGAGCTCTCCATCGACGAGATCGCGCAGATCCACGCCGCGTGCCCGGGCATCGACCTCGAGGTCTTCGCCCACGGCTCCATCTGCTTCAGCTACTCGGGCATCTGCCTGCTCTCGAGCTTCTGCCAGGCGGGGCGCTCGGCGAACCGCGGCATGTGTGCGCAGCCCTGCCGCCTCCCCTACGAGCTCTTGGACGAGAACGGGCGCGTGATCTCCGCCCCCGGGCGCGGGCGACCGCTCTGCCCGCGCGACACGAACACCACCGAGCTGCTCCCGCGGCTCGTCGATGCGGGCGCCGCAGCCCTCAAGCTCGAGGGGCGCATGAAGGCGGCCGACTACGTCTTCGCGGTGACGGACGCCTACCGCCGCGAGCTCGACGACGTGCTCGCCGGGCGCGCGGTGGGCGCCGAGGAGCGCGCCGCGCGGCAGCGGCAGCTCAAGCGCTGCTTCAACCGCGATTTCACCCATGCCTACCAGGACGGGCGCTCGGACGACGACATGATGAGCTACGAGCGGTCGAACAACCGCGGCGAGGTCGTGGGGCGCGTGACGGCCTTCACCGCGCGCGAGCCGCTCACGAAGGGCGAGCGCATGCGTGCCCAGATCAAGGGGCCGGCCGGCACCGCCCGCCTCGCCCTCGATGCGCCCGTGGGCACCGGCGATTTGCTCGAGCTGCGCGACGACGCCCACCCGGACACGTTCCTCACCACGCTCGCCCGCCGCGACGCGCGTACAGGCGAGCTCCTCGAGGTCGAGGTGCCGCGGCCGGTTGAGGTGGGCTGGCGCGTGCGCGTCATCCGCAGCCAGGAGGCGATCGATCGCGCCGACGCCGTGCTCAAGCGCGCCGTCCCACGCAAGCGCATGGTGGACGTGCGCGTGCGGGCGCGCCTGGGCGAGCCGTTCCGCGTCGAGCTCGCCTGCTGCGACGACCCCTCGCTTGCCGCTGCCGCCGAGGGCTTCACCGTGGAGCCAGCGCGGACGCGCGCGGTGAGCCGCGACGATCTGGCCGAGCACGTGGGCCGCATGGGTTCGACGCCGTTCGAGATGGCGTCGTGCGCGGTCGAGCTCGACGAGGGGTGCGGCATGGGCTTCTCCGCCGTGCATGCCGTGCGCGCCGAGGCATGCGCCGCGCTTGAGGGGGCCATCTTGCGGCCGTATGAGCAGCGGGCGAAGGAGCTGGAGAGGCTCGACCTGGCGACGGGCGTGGGTGCTCCCACGGAGCTCGCCGCCACGGGCGCGGCGGCGGAGCGCCCGACCATCCTCTGCGCCATCGCGACCACCCGCGCGGGCGCCCAGGCCGCACGCGAGGCCGGCGCGGAACGCGTCTACATAGCCGTGGACGACCTCCTGGCGGAGGGGCTCGCTCCCGAAGATGCCGCCGAGCTGGGCATCATCCCCATCCTCGACGAGGTGTGCCGCGAGCGCGACCACGAGCGCCTCGACCCCTGGGTCGCACCGGAGGCACCCGTCGCCGTGGGCACCATCTCCGAACTCGCCCTCGCCGCCCAGCGCGGCGCTGCGGCCGAGCTCCGCTCCTGCATTCCCACGCACAACGCCGCCTGCCTCGCGTTCCTCGCTCAGGCGGGCGCGCAGGCCGCCTGGCTCTCGCCCGAGCTCTCGCTTGCCGAGATCGAGCGCCTCGCGCCCAAGACGGACATCCCGCTCGGCGTCATGGTGTTCGGCAAGCCGCGCGTCATGACGAGTGAGCACTGCATCCTGCAGGTCGCCGACGCCTGCATCCACGATTGCGCGCGCTGCGCCCTGCGCCGCCGCAACCTCGTGCTGCACAACATCGACGACAAGCTGCTCCCCGTGCGCACCGACCTCCACGGCCGCTCGCACCTCTACGATGCGTACGCGCTCGATTACACCCCGCAGCTGCCGCAGCTCATCGCTGCCGGCGTGTCGCGCTTCCTGGTCGACGGCACCCTGCTTTCCACCGATGAGCTCGCCGCCCAGGTGGCTCGCGCACGCCGTTCCCTCGACGCCGCGCTCGCCGGGCGCCGACCGCCCGCACGGCAGAAGGGCGCGAGCTCGGGCTGCCTCTTCGCCGAGGTCGAGTAAGGTGGCGCACTTGGGATCAACAGGCGAGCCGACGGACTCTGCCGCCGTGCTCTACGTGTCCGGGACGCTGCTCGCGGTCGACAAGCCCGCGGGCATCATCGTGCACGGGGACGGTACCGGGGCCCCGACGCTCACCGGGCTCATGGCCGAGCGCATCCGCGGCGGGAGCATCCCCGGCGTCTCCCCCGCCCAGGCAGACGAGCTCCAGGCACTCCAACGGCTCGACCGCGATACGAGCGGCATCGTGCTCTTCTCCCTCTGCAAGCGCACGCAGGGCACCTACGACCGGCTCATCGCCGAACGTTCCATCTCGAAGCGCTACCTCGCCATCGCGTGCGGGAAGATCCCCTGGGACGAGCGCTCGCTCACCTGGCCGATCGGCCGCGACCGCCACGATGCGCGGCGCATGCGCGTGAGCAAGACCGGCAAGGCGGCGCACACGCATGCAGCCGCGCTCGACCGGCGGCGCGTCGATGGCCGCTGGCTCACGCTGCTCGACGTGCAGCTCCACACCGGGCGCAAGCACCAGATTCGCGTGCACCTTGCGCACGCCGGCTTCCCCCTGCTAGGCGATGCGCTCTACGGCGCGCCTGATTCGCGCGGCCTCATGCTGCACGCGCACGAGCTCGCATTCACCGACCCCGTCTCCGGCGAGCCGGTGCGCATCGTCGCCCCCGTACCCGCCCGCATGCTCGAGCTCTTCCCGCGCATGTAAATTTACCCCAGCGACTTTTTTACATTGTGCGACGAAAACGCCTCAATCGGATGGGGCGACGTGGGATGTAAAAAAGTCGCTGGGGTAAATTTACATGCGGCCGGGCTAGAGCACCGCGATGGCCTCGATCTCCACGAGCGCGCCCTTGGGGATCGCCGCCACCTGGAAGGCGCTCCGCGCGGGATACGGCGCGGCGAGGAAGCTGCCATACACCTCGTTTACCGCGGCGAAATCGTCGATGTCGGCGAGGAGCACCGTCATCTTCACCACGTCGTCGAAGCTCGCACCCGCCTCCTCGAGCACCGCCGCGATGTTCTGCATGGCCTGGCGCGCCTGCGCCTCCACGCCCTCGGCGAGCTCACCCGTCGCAGGGTCGATGCCGAGCTGCCCCGAGAGGTACAGCGTGTCCCCCGCGCGCACTGCCGAGGAATATGGCCCCAGCGCTGCCGGTGCCTTCGCCGCGATGATCGCCTGCTTGCCCATATCGCTCCCCTTTCCCACGTGATAAAAAGGTGTCTGACACCATTTTATCATCACAAAGCCCGGGGGCTCGACGTGCGAACTCCCGGGCTTCAATCAGCTCTATGATCTTGCCGTTACTTGGACACGGAGATGAGCGGCGCGCCCGCCTCGACCACATCTTCGGCAGCGGGGATGGGCGACACGTCCGAAAACTCGGCGGTGTTCGAGACGGCGACCACCACGCAATCCGGATGCCCGGCCGCCGCGATGGCGTCGCGATCGAACGAGAGCAGGGCGTCGCCCGCCTTCACCTTCGCACCCTCCGCCACGTGGCCCGTGAATCCCTTGCCTTCCATATCGACGGTATCCACGCCGACGTGCACGAGCACCTCGACCCCATCGTCCGACGTCAAACCCACGGCATGGCCCATAACCACCGAGACGGTCCCCGCGCACGGCGCATACACCACGGTGGATTCCGGCCAGATGGCGCACCCCTTGCCGAGCACCTCGGTGCTGAACACGGGATCCGGGATGTCGGCCATGGCGATTACGCGGCCTGATACGGGGGCCTTGAGCACGACCGGCCACGTCTCGCCCGCAGTCTGCTTCGAGGCCTCTTTCTTCTTGAACACATCAAACAAACCCATACGGCACTCCTTTGAACGGTTCTGGCGAGCGGACGGGCTGTGCGATGCCTGCGATTCCGCCGCCTAGTTATCGGGGGTTAGAATCTCGACGTATCTCCCAAGCTGGTCGTCCCCGGTTTCCGAGATGATCGAAAGCCCGTCAAGGCCGAAGACGCGGACATTCGAGACGCGATGGAACTTGCTGCTGTCGCACAGGATGTACGTACGGTTCGAATTCTCCTTGACCAGCTGCTTCTTGATCGCCTCGTCATGGCTCGGGTTCGTGACGCCGCGGTCGATGCTCACCGCGTTGACACCCAGGAACGCCTTATCGAAGTAGAGGTCCTTCAGGATGCCCTCGGTGATGGGGCCGGTCATGGACAGCGTCCGCGGGTTGTACGCTCCGCCGATGATGATGACCTGCGCCCGCATGTCGCCCGTGATGTAGCACGCGCTGCCGTTCGCCGTGTAGATCGTGACGTCGCGGTCGATGAGGTGGCGCAGGAGCGCCGTGCAGCTCGTTCCCGAGTCGAGGTACACGGTATCGCCGTCGGAGACCTCTTCGAGCGCGCGCTGCGCCATGCGTTCCTTCTCGGCCGCGTGGAGCGCGCCGGTGACCATGACGCCCAGCTCGTGCGAGACCGCGTTCAGGCGCACCGCCCCGCCGGCCAGCATCTCGACGCGCCCCTGCTTCTCGAGCTCCTTGAGGTCGCGCCGGAGCGTCGATACCGAGGTATCGGGCAGCAGCTCCTGAAGGTCCTCGATCTTCAACAGATCCGACTCACTGAGATGCTGCAGCACCAGCTGCTGGCGTTCGTAGGGAATCATCGTGCCTCCTTGTGGAATCCTCGCCCTATTGTAGCGTCATCGTCCCACGAGCGGCTCGACGGGCAACCGATGCCGATCCCCTCGACGCGCACCGCGCCGCCTACGCTCGCGGCCGCCGGCATGCAACCCTTCTTGGCATGCCGACGGCCGCTCGCATTTCGCTTTCCCAGCTTATGTCCGTCTCACCGCGCGAATCCACGCCGCGCGCGCAAGCCGGTTAGCGCGCATGCTTACGCGAGCTGGTCATCGCGACCGGTGAAGATGAAGCCGAGCACCGCGCCGACCACCGTCGAGATAAGCATGGCGATCATCGCGTAGACGAAGTTCATCGCATCCGGGCTCACGAAGGCCGGGAACGTCGTCACCGAACCGAACACGAACGCCGTGCAGACCACATGGGTGAGTCCGCAGAACGCGCCGCCCGCAGCGCCCGCGATGATCTGAGCGCCCCAGAGCTTCTTGTTCTTGACGAGCATGCCGAAGAGCGTCGGCTCGATGATGGCCGAAAGCGCGATGGTGACCACGCCGGATGCGGCAAAGCTCTTGAGCTTCTGGTTACGCGCCTTCAGGAACACGCCGAGGGCGACGCCGATCACGCCGAAGTTGCACGCGAAGGTGAACGGGCAGATGTAGTCGAAGGTGTTCTGGGCGATGTTGTTGATCATGATGGGGTTCACGGCCCAGTGGATGCCCATGGAGACGAGCACCGACCAGCCGCCGCCCACGAGGATGCCCGCGAGTACGGAGCTCCTATCGATGACCCAGTTGACCACGAACGCGACGCCCTCGCCAGCATACACGCCGATGGGGCCGATGATCATCATGGTAAGCGGCACCATGATGATGAGCGAGACGGCAGGAAGCACCACGAGCTTGAGAGTCTCGGGGATCTTATCGTCCAGGAACTTGTAGAGGAACGAGTACGCCCACACGGCAAGGATCGCCGGGACGACCGTGGAGTTATAGTTCATGAGCACGACGGGGATCCCGAAGAAATCGGTGGTCGCACCGTTGCCGATCTCGCCCATGAGGTTGATGAAATCCGGGTAGAGCAGGCACGCGCCGATAAGCGCCGAAAGGTACGGGCTCGCCCCGAAGCGCTTGCCCGCCGAGAACGCCAGAAGCACCGGCAGGAAGTAGAACACGCTCATCGAGAGGGTGTACCAGATCACATAGGTACCCGAACCCTCGGTGATCACGCCGAGCTGCGTGAGCAGGATTAGGATGCCGCGCAGGATACCGGAGCCCGCCATGGCGGGAAGCAGCGGCGCGAAGATGCCCGAGACGGCACCGAAGATCTTGCTGATCACACCCTCGTCGCTCGATCCCGAGGTCGTGGAGACCTGGGTGTTCGTCCCCTTGACGAGCGGCTCGAACTACTCGTAGAGCTTCGGCACCTCGGTGCCGATGAGGATCTGATACTGGCCGGCGGAATTGACGGTGTTGATGACGCCATCGACCTCTTTGACCGTCGCGTCATCGCACTTCGAATCGTCCTTCAGGTTGAGACGCAGGCGCGTCGCGCAGTGCGTCAGACCCGAGATGTTCTCGGGCCCACCCACGGCATCGAGAATGCCGCGAGCCGTAGCATCCCAATCGCGTTTTGCCATAAGGGCTCCCTTCCCTTCTTTATCGCGACCGGACGGCTCCCTGCGCCCGGCCCCCTCTTTTCCATCCGCAGGGGCATGTGGGTTCGCCCCGACGGATGCGCCACGGATCCGGCTCGGGAATGAGAGCCGGTTCCGATTGTGACTGAACTGGTGAGATGATGCCTAGGGGATACGCCCCCAGGCAGGGTGGTTACTCCGTGCAGGCGCACAGGAGGCGTCGCATGAGCTTGGCCGCCTCGATCCCGCTGTTCGCGTCGATGACGCACTGCACCTCATCGAGCCCCACCGCATCGAGCGCGCGGTCGAGCATGCCGATCATCGCGATGTTCTGGGCGCACTCCTCCTCGGCATCCTCGATGGTGGGGAACGTGTCGAAGTAGATCGCGCTGTCGTAGCTGTGCTTCTTGAGGTAGTAGATGAATTCGAGCGTCTTCATGGGCGATGCCGTCCCGATCATGAGGCCGTCGTCCATGACGCCGTAGCCGTCGTTGAGGTGCACGCCGAAGAGCTTGCCGCGGCCGCCGAAGATGTCGCATGCCATGGCGGGGTTCTCGTGCTTCATGAGCATGTGGCAGTAGTCGAGGGTGACGCCCAGGTTGGGGCGGTCGACCTCGGCGAGCATCATGCCTGCGATGCCCATGCTGTCGATGAACGCGTAGGAGCGCTCCTCATACGGCTTGTACTCGATGCTGATCTTGAGGTCGGGCGCATAGTCGCACACGGTGCGATATGCGTTGACGAGCTGGTTCCACACGCGGGTGTAGTCGATCTGGAAGCTGTAGTCGAACCCGTCGAACCCCAGCCAGATGGTGACGGTATCGCCGCCCACGGCACGGCAGTAGTCGCACGCCTCGCGGCAGAGCCGCAGTGCCTTGCCCGCGATGCTCGGATCCGCGTTCCCCAGCTCACCGTTGATGAAATCGCCGCGAAAGCGCAAGGCCACCCCGTTGAGCTTGAGGCCATGCGATTCGAGCAGCTGCTTCATTTGCTCCGCCGGGGTCTCACCCACATGCTCCGGATAGTTCAGATCGACATGGGTAAGCCCGACCTCCTCGAATTGCGCGAACACGCGATCGAGGTTTTTGTCTCCCGAGCGGAAATACGAGTTGATTTGCGTGGCCAGTTTCAATTCGAGCCCTCCTCATGTTCAGGCGCTCTGCACGCGACCGCGATTACCGCGTTCATCACGCCGGCTTTCGGCACTCATTGTATTCCAAGTTTTTTCAAAATTTGCCACAGTTTTTTAAGAATTGTCATAAAATTTTGAGGTAAGGGATGACATGCTCCCATGACTACCCTTATTTACCTGCTGTTTTATTGGATGCTTGATTATTGGAGGATTTGAATTTAATTGAAATAATCTAGTTTTCTATGAAGCCATGTACCGTTCAGCGACGATTTTCTACCGTTCACCCGAACATAGAGAAAGGAAGCGTGCCATGTTACTCTGCCCGAGCATGATGTGCGCCGATTACGGGAACCTGCGCTCCGAGGTTCAGGAGCTCGACGCGGCCGGCGCCGATATGTTCCACTGCGACGTGATGGATGGGTCGTTCGTGCCCAATATCGCCATGGGCCTCATGGACATCAAGGCGGTGCGCAGCGCCACGGAGAAGCCTATCGACTGCCACCTCATGATCGAGCACCCCGCGCGCTCGATAAACCTGTTCCTCGATGCGGGCGTCGACCTCATCTACATCCATCCCGAATCTGAGCGCTACTGCGTGAAGACCCTCGCCGCCATCCGCGACGGCGGGGCGAAGGCCGGCATCGCCATCAATCCCGATACCTCAATCCCCTCTATCGAGGAGCTGCTCAACGTCGTGGATTACGTCATGGTCATGACCGTGAGCCCGGGCTTCGCCGGCCAGGCGTTCATCGAGTTCACGAAGGATAAGATCGCCCGCCTCGCCGAGCTCAAGCACCGCTACGGCTTCACGCTCACCGTGGACGGGGCGTGCAGCCCGGAGCGCATCGCCGAGCTCTCCGGCCTGGGAGCCGATGGCTTCATCCTGGGCACGAGCGCGCTCTTCGGGAAAGGCGATTACGCGCAGAGCATCAAGGCCCTTCGGGCGCTTCATGCATAGGCGAGCTGCCTTCCAGCAGCCCGCAGGTTAGGTAGGGTACCTACAGTGAAAGGAACCACCATGAAAATCGGTATCGGCAACGACCATGTGGCCGTCGAGCTCAAGAACATCATTAAGGAGCACCTGGAGCAGCAGGGGCACGAGGTGGTCGACTTCGGCACCAACAGCACCGAGCGCTTCGATTACCCCATCTCCGGCTATGCGGTGGGCAAGGCCGTCGCATCGGGCGACGTGGACCTCGGCGTGCTCATCTGCGGCACAGGCGTGGGCATCAGCCTCGCTGCCAACAAGGTGCACGGCATTCGGGCCTGCGTGTGCTCGGAGCCCTATTCGGCCAAGCTGAGCCGCGAGCACAACAACACGAACATCATCGCCTTCGGCGCGCGCGTCGTCGGCCCCGAGCTTGCCAAGATGATCGTCGATGAGTGGCTCGGCGCCGAGTTCCAGGGCGGCCGCCACCAACGTCGCATCGACATGATCGCAGAGATCGAGGAGACTCAGAACCTTTCGACCGATCGCTAACCCGGCGCGCATCTCCCAACCGTTTTCTTCCCCACGCTCGGCTACGCGATCAAACGCAAAAGACCCCGGAAGGCATCCGATATCGGAGCTTTCCGGGGTCTTTCAATGCGTGGTGAGCGCGTCGTTTAGAACTCGGCGCCGCACTTCTTGCAGACGCGGATCGAGGTCTTGTGACCGTCGAGCTCGCCCTGCTTATGGCCGACGCGGGTCGCCGCGCCGCACTTGGGGCACACGAGCATCGCGTTGGAGGCGTCGATCTTGGCCTCCTGCGGCACGATGCCGCCCTGCTGGTTCTGCTGGTTGGGCTTGACGGCCTTCTTCACGATGGCCACGCCCTCGACCTTGATCTTGCCCTCGGCGGGGTACGCGCGCAGAACGGTGCCCTGCTTGCCGCGATCCTTGCCGGAGAGAATCTTGACGGTGTCGCCCGTCTTGATCTGCATCTTAGGCATATGCGTTCTCTCCTCTCTTTACAGGGTCTCGGGAGCAAGCGAGACGATCTTCATGTACTTCTTGTCACGCAGCTCGCGCGCCACGGGCCCGAAGATACGGGTGCCCACGGGCGAACCGTCGTTGTTGATGACGACGCAGGCGTTGTCGTCGAAGCGGATGTAGGAGCCGTCCTTGCGGCGGACCTCCTTCACCGTGCGCACGACGACGCACTTCACAACGTCCTTCTTCTTGACGTTGGCGCCGGGCGTGGCCTCCTGCACGGCAGCCACGATAACGTCGCCGATTCCTGCATAGCGGCGCTTGGAGCCACCGAGCACCTTGATGCAGCGAACCTTGCGCGCACCGGAGTTATCGGCGACGTTGAGCATGGTTTGCATTTGAATCATGGTAGTTCCTCCGAACCTAGGCCGACGAGAGGTGCGCTGCGCATGCCGCGGGGTGACTCCCCGTCACGCAGCGCACATCGCCGGGTGAACAATCAATGCAGCCTACTTGGCGCGCTCGATGATCTCAACGAGACGCCAGCGCTTCATCTTGGACAGAGGACGGGTCTCCATGACGCGAACCGTATCGCCCACGCCGGCGGTGCACTCCTCATCATGTGCATGAAGCTTCTTGGTGCTGGTCATCATCTTGCCGTACTTGGGGTGACGCTTGCGCTCCAGGGTCTGGACAACGATGGTCTTGTTGCCCGAGATGGAGACGACCGTGCCGGTACGGACCTTGCGCGTGTTACGCGTAGTATCGCTCATCTTATCTCCTCAAGCTCTACTCTGCCGCAGCGGACTTCTCGGCCGCGATCTCGCGGGCGCGCTGCTCGGTGAGAATGCGCGCGATGTCCTTCTTCACGGTCTTGACGCGAGCGGTGTTGTCGAGCTGGCTCGTGGCCATCTGGAAACGAAGGTTGAAGAGCTCGGCTCGACCTTCCTTCAGCTTTTCGACGAGCTGCTCGTCGGAAAGCGCACGAATCTCTGCGGGCTTCATTTACTTATCCTCCCCGTCTTGCTCCGCGCGGGACACGATCTTGGTCTTGATGGGGAGCTTGTGCTGCGCCAGGCGGAGCGCCTCGCGCGCGATCTCCTCGGACACGCCCGAGATCTCGAACATGATGCGACCGGGCTTCACGACGGCCACCCACTCCTCGGGGTTGCCCTTACCGGAACCCATGCGGGTCTCGGCGGGCTTCTTGGTGATGGGCTTGTCGGGGAAGATCGTGATGAACACGCGGCCGCCACGACGCATGTAACGGGTCATGGCAACACGAGCGGCCTCGATCTGGCGGTTGGTGATCCAATGGGCCTCGAGGGCCTTGATGCCGTAGTCACCGAAATGCAGCTCGGTATTACCCTTGGCATGGCCCTTCATGGAGCCACGCTGCACCTTGCGGTGAAGGACACGCTTAGGGGCAAGCACTACTGACCCCTCCTCTCGGAGTTACGACGGCGCGGACGCGAGGAGCCCTCGAGCGCCGGGTTCGGAACGGGCTGGCCGGGAAGCTTCTCGCCCAGGTAGATCCAGACCTTGACGCCGCAGGAACCCATCGTGGTGTGCGCGGTGGCCTGGCCATAGTCGATCTTGGCGCGCAGGGTGTGCAGCGGCACGCGACCCTCGCGGTACCACTCGCGGCGACCCATCTCGGCGCCGCCGAGGCGGCCGGAGCACTGGATACGAATGCCCTTGGCGCCAGCCTTGCGGGCGGACTGGACGGCCTTGCGCATGGCGCGACGGAAGGCCACGCGGCCCTCGAGCTGCTCGGCGATGGACTGGGCGACGAGCACGGCGTCGAGCTCGGGACGCTTGATCTCGATGACGTCGACGGAGAGCTGGCCCTTGGAGACGCCAGCGACCTTCTCGAGCTCGGTGCGGATCTGGTCGATCTCCGCGCCCTTCTTGCCGATCACGATGCCGGGGCGGGCGGTGTAGATGATGACCTTCACCTTATCGCCGGCGCGCTCGATCTCCACGCGGGAGACGGCGGCACGACGGAGGCGCTTGGCCAGGTACTTGCGGAGCTCAAGGTCGTTACCGAGGGTCTTGGCGTAGTCCTTGTCGGCGTACCAACGGGAGCGCCAGTTCTCGGTGATGCCGAGACGGAAACCGGTGGGGTAGACTTTCTGACCCATAGTGCGTTAAGCCTCCTTTCGCGGAGCGACGACGATGGTGATGTGGCTCGTGCGCTTGAGGATGCGCGAGGCGGAACCCTTGGCGCGCGGGCGGATGCGCTTGAGCGTGGGGCCCTCGTCCACGTAGGCGGCGGCGACCACGAGGTCATCGGCGCGCATGCCGTTGTTGTTCACGGCGTTGGCCACAGCGGAGCGGAGGCACTTCTCCACGTCCACGGCGACGGCGCGCTCGCAGAAATGCAGGATGTCGAAAGCCTGCTCGACAGACTTGCGACGGATGAGATCGACCACGAGGCGAGCCTTGGAAGGCGAGACGCGCACGTACTTCGCGACGGCGCGCACCTCGCGGGTCTCGGTATCGGTAGCTTTAGTTGCCATGTACGTGAAACCCCCTACTTGGCCTTGTGACCGCGGAACGTGCGGGTGGGCGCGAACTCGCCCAGCTTATGGCCGACCATGGACTCGGTGATGTACACGGGCACGTGCTTGCGCCCGTCGTGGACGGCGATGGTGTGGCCCACCATCTCGGGGAAGATCGTGGACGCGCGCGACCACGTCTTCACGACGTCCTTCGTGCCGGCCTCGTTCATCGCGATGATACGCGAGAGCAGGCGAGCTTCCACGAACGGCCCCTTTTTGAGACTTCTGCTCATTGGTTCTTACTCCTTCTCGGTATCTCGGACTACTTGCGGCGGCGACGGATGATGAGGCTGTTCGAAGCCTTCTTCTTCTTGCGCGTGCGATAGCCCTTGGTCGGCTTGCCCCACGGGGTCATGGACGGGCGGCCAGAGGTGTGGTTCTTGCCCTCGCCACCGCCGTGCGGGTGGTCGACCGGGTTCATGACGGTACCGCGGACGGTCGGGCGCACGTTCATGTAGCGCTTGCGGCCGGCCTTACCGATCACGATGTTGGAGTGCTCGGCGTTGCCGACCTCGCCCACTGTGGCGCGGCAGGTGATGAGCACGCGGCGCATCTCCGAGGAGGGCATGCGCAGGATGGCGTACTTGCCCTCCTTGCCCATGAGCTGGCAGGAGTTGCCGGCGGAACGGGCGATCGCGGCGCCCTTGCCGGGCTGGAACTCGACCGCGTGGATGAGGGTACCCACGGGGATGTCCGCGAGGGGCAGGGCGTTACCGGGCTTGATGTCGGCATCGGAGCCGGACACCACGGTGTCGCCGACCTTGAGGCCCTTGGGGGCGAGGATGTAGCGCTTCTCGCCGTCCACGTAGTGGAGCAGGGCGATGCGGGCGGAGCGGTTGGGGTCGTACTCGATGGTCGCGACCTTGGCCGGCACGCCGTCCTTGTTGCGCTTGAAGTCGATGCGACGGTAACGGCGCTTCACGCCGCCGCCCTGGTGACGGGTCGTGATGCGACCCTGGTTGTTACGACCGGCCTTCTTGGGCAGCGGCTCGAGAAGCGACTTCTCGGGCTTCGTGCAGGTGATCTCGGCGAAGTCCGAGACCGTCTGCCAACGGCGACCCGCGCTGGTCGGCTTGAGGTGTTTGACAGCCATTACAATCCCTTTCGTCTCTTTCCGTTGGCCGGCGCATCAGGGATAGGGAGCGTTCGCCCCCGGGTGCGTCGACACCGGATTACCACGGTACCGGGCGGCTCCATCTTCGAGCCCCCGATACGATGCCCGCCGGAGCGGGCGTACGGAGCCAGGTTTAGGCCTGGTTGCCGTAGATCTCGATCGAGTCGCCGTCGGCGAGCGTGACGATGGCCTTCTTCCACTGGCGGGTCTTGCCGGCCACATAGCGCACGCGCTTCGTCTTGGGCTTCACGTTGATGGTGTTCACCGAGGTGACCTTGACGTTGAAGAGCTCCTCGATGGCATCCTTGATCTGGTACTTGTTCGCGTCGCGAGCGACCTCGAACGTGTACTTGTTCTCCGACATCATGTCGAAGGAACGCTCGGACACGATCGGGCGGATGATGATCTCGTGGGCGGTCATTTATGCAAGCACCTCCCCGAAGTGAACGGCAACATCGGCGGGCATCAGCAGAGCGCCGTTGTTGACGAGGTCGTAGGTGTTGGCCTCATCGGGCGTGATGATGAACGTCTTGGGGATGTTGCGGAACGAGAGGAACGCGTTGATGTCGTCCTCGCGAACGATGATGGTGAGGCGCTTGCCGTAGATGCCGAGGGCCTTGAGCATGGCCACGGCGGCCTTGGTGGACGGCTTCTCGAAGCCGTAGTCGTCCACGAGCACGAGCTCACCGTCGCGCAGCTTCGCGGAGAGCGCGGAGCGCATGGCGAGCTTGACCTCTTTGTTGTTCATGCGCTTGGTGTAGAGGCGCGGCTTGGGGCCGTGGATGACGCCACCGTGACGCCACTGGCCGGCGCGGATGGAGCCCTGGCGGGCACGGCCGGTGCCCTTCTGACGCCACGGCTTGGCGCCGCCGCCGGACACCTCGCTGCGGCCCTTGGTGGACTGGGTGCCGCTGCGCCAGCAGGCCTGCTGGCACTTCACGATGTGGTGCATGACGTGGATGTTCGGCTCGATGCCGTACACCTCGGCAGCGAGGTCGGCCTCAGAGACCTTCTGACCCTCGCTGTTCTTGACTTCAAATTTCGACATGTGCGTGTTCTCCTTGGTATGACGTGGGCTTTAGCGTATCGAGCATTACGCCATACGGATGGCGACCAGGCCGTTCTTGGCACCGGGGACGGCGCCCTTCACGAGGATGAGGTTCTGGTCGGCATCGACGCGGACAACGGTCAGGTTCTTCACGGTCACGCGCTCATTGCCCATGTGACCGGCCATCTTGACGCCCTTGAGGACGCGCGCGGGGTAGGCGCACTGGCCGATGGAACCCGGGTGACGCTTGAAGTGGGAGCCGTGGGTCATGGGACCGCGACGCTGACCCCAGCGCTTGATGCGACCCTGGAAGCCCTTGCCCTTGGAGGTGCCGATGACATCGACCTTGGCGACGTCGGCGAAATCGGCAACGGTCACGACCTCGCCGACCTTGTGGTCCTCGCCGTTCTCGACGCGAACCTCGCGGAGGTACCGCACGGGCTCGACGCCGGCCTTGGCGAAGTGACCAGCCATGGGCTTGTTGACGTTCTTGACCTTGATGTCTCCGAAGCCGATCTGCACGGCGTCGTAGCCATCGGTCGCCTTGGTTTTAACCTGCGAGACGGCGCAGGGGCCAGCCTGGATGACCGTGACGGGAACGACGTTATCCTCGTCGTCCCACACCTGGGTCATGCCGATCTTACGGCCGAGAATCATGCTGATCATTCAATGATCCTAACCCTCGGTGGTCATGGGACCCGCGAGCACCCCTTGCGCTCGCCCCCAGCGGACCACTACTGACATGCGTGCCGCCGGTTCGAGTTCTCCCCCGCGCGTTGCCTTGCAACCCATCGGCGCAGCTTCGAGGCAGAATCCTCCCCATAAAGGCACAGCTTCAGTAGTATACACGGGCGCGGGCGTATCCATAAGGCTCCACAAAGTCTTCGCATTGGGAGGCTGAGCTGGGGGTTGGGGGCGTGGGGCGGGCGCGGGGTGCGGGGTGGCGGTGGGCTGCGGCGGGCGCTTCGTGTGCGAGCCGCAATGCCACGCTTCGGGCACAAAACTGTCAACTTTACGCATGAAGCACACTCAGCAAGGAGCCTCGCGCCTAAAGTTGACAAATTTAGGCACGTGAATTGGCAGACGGCCCATCCGGAACGGGTTCTTCCGCGTTAGAGCGCGACGAATCTCGCAAGCCGCTCAAGCCTGCGGGCAGCAGCCGCCCGTTTCGACGCGCCTCGTGCTTACCAACGGCAGAATTGGGGACAAGAGAGGCAACATATTCTCCAGCGGAGGCGCTCCACGCCCCGCATTCCGAAAGGAGCCGCCATGGCAACCACCTACGAGCTCTACATCATGCCGACCTGCCCCTACTGCCGCAAGGTGCTCCTCTATATGAGCCAGCACGACATCGAGCTGCCGCTGCGCGACATCACGGCCGACACCGAGGCGCGCGCCACGCTCGAACGCGTGGGCGGCAAGGCGCAGGTGCCGTGCCTGTTCATCGACGGCGCGCCCATGTACGAGTCGGACGACATCATCGCGTACCTGGGCAAGGAGTTCGCCGACGGCGCGGCGCCGAGCGTGTCGCCCGAGGAGCAGGCGGAGCTCGATAACGGCGCGGCCTGCCCCATCTTCTAGAGGAGGTCGGTCATGGACGAGCAGCGCGAACCGCAGTTCACCATCGAGGAGAACGCCATCCGCCTTCTCGGGGATGACGGCAAGGCGGCCGCCGAGGTCACCTTCCCCGCGTGCGACAAGGGCGTCGTGGATATTGACCATACCTTCGTGGACCCGAGCCTGCGCGGGCTGGGCATGGCCGGCAAGCTCATGGACGCATGCGCGCGCGAGCTCGAGCGCAACGGTCGGAGGGCGCGTCCCACCTGCAGCTACGCCGTGCACTGGTTCGAGAAGCACCCCGAATGGGAGCGCATCCTCACCTAGACTGCCCGGATGGCCTCACTCGCCGTACAATAGCGTCGGATGTGTTGGATGGCTGAGGCGAGCGAGGTTGTCATGGACGGAGCCGGCACGCCCCGCGGCATCGGGGTCGACGCGGTCACTATCAGCGAGATCGGGCGTCTCGACCGCGAGGCGGACGGGTTCACCGCGCGGACGTTCACGGCGCGCGAGCGGGCCGGGGCCGCGGAGCGGGGTGCGGGGCGTGCCTCGTATCTGGCGGGCAGGTTCGCGGCGAAGGAAGCCGTGTTCAAAGCGCTCGCGCATCTGACGGAGGCAGGCACGTTCGATTTGAGACTGGTCGAGACGCTCGCCGCGGACGACGGCAGCCCCCACGTGCAGATGACGCCCGAGCTCGCGCGCATCTGCGAGCAGGCCGGCGTGCGCCATATATTAGTGAGCATCAGCAACGAAGCCGACCTCGCGATTGCGTTTGCGGTGGTGGTTTGAGGGTGACGGGGCTGCGATAAGGGGTTGCTCCGTACGCGTGGGCAGTGCTGAAATATAGGAGCGCTCGAACTCCTATCCGAAACGGGAATGGGATTCGAGCGCTTTTTAGATTACATCCCATTTTTTCTTTTTTACGAACCATCCTCGCGTGCGCGGGGAGCACTCATCGTGCACCTTCTGAATGTCGTAGTCGAAGGGATCATTCCCGCATGCGCGGGGAGCACTCGGCGACCTCCTCAGCCGTCTCGGTGTCGTACGGATCATCCCCGCATACGCGGGGAACACCAAGAGACGAAGCGCAAGGTCTTCTGCAACGTGGGATCATCCCCACGTGCGCGGGGAGCACATGATCTTCTGGTACATGCGCGTCCCCGCGCCAGGATCATCCCCGCATAAGCGGGGAGCACGACTCCTACATCTAGGTGACGGAGATCAACACGGGATCATCCCCGCATACGCGGGGAGCACACCAACCCCAAGAACTCCGGCGTGGCCAAGGCGGGATCATCCCCACGTGCGCGGGGAGCACTCCGCCGCGTACTCGCGGTACGGCATGCGGATGGGATCATCCCCGCGTGCGCGGGGAGCACGACAGCCCGGAGATTACCCAGCTTGACTTCCCGGAATCATCCCCGCGTGCGCGGGGAGCACGGCTCGCCATCCGGGTAGTTCGGGTTCGGCGGGGGATCATCCCCGCGTGAGCGGGAAGCACGCACGACGGCGTATCCCCACGGGGTCGGTACCGGGGTCATCCCCGCGTGTGCGGGGAGCACAGCGTGAGCGTCACCGCCGCCGTGCGCACGTCGGGATCATCCCCGCGTGTGCGGGGAGCACCTGTAGTCTGCGCTGATTGAGTTATCGGTGTAGGGATCATCCCCGCGTGCGCGGGGAACACCGGGTCTTCCCGGTCACGACCGCGCCGCAAGCGGGATCATCCCCGCGTGTGCGGGGAGCACGGACGCAGGGGCAGAAGCGAAACGACCTCGTCGGGATCATCCCCGCGTGCGCGGGGAGCACCCGTCCGGCGGCGTCTTCGCCATCGACCTAGACGTGGATCATCCCCGCGTGCGCGGGGAGCACGTGTTCACGATGCGACCGCCGCGGTTCCGCACGGGATCATCCCCGCGTGCGCGGGGAGCACAAAGCGGAGACGATGGGGGTGAGCCCGGGTCTGGGATCATCCCCGCGTGCGCGGGGAGCACCTCTCCGCGTACGCGCGTATCTCCGCCGCCGTGGGATCATCCCCTCAAGCAGTCGGGCTCGCCGTCGAACCGGGGATCATCCCCGCGTGCGCGGGGAGCACGAGGAGCCGTATCCCATCGTCTCCGCCACGGCGGGATCATCCCCGCGTGCGCGGGGAGCACCATGATCGCGCGCTTCAGGCTGTCGTGCTGCCGGGATCATCCCCGCGTGCGCGGGGAGCACAAGGCCGTCGGCGGCGACGTGAGGGCGGCTGAGGGATCATCCCCGCGTGCGCGGGGAGCACCTCGTTCGGCATGTCTCGGTCGTTAGAGGTGTGGGATCATCCCCGCGTGCGCGGGGAGCACCCGGCCATCCATGCGCAGAAGCCGGGCATGTAGGGATCATCCCCGCGTGCGCGGGGAGCACTCGACGAAGCACTCGTATCGCGGAGCACCCCTGGGATCATCCCCGCGTGCGCGGGGAGCACGAGTACATCGAGAACGAGGAGCGGCAGGGGCTGGGATCATCCCCGCGTGCGCGGGGAGCACGGTGAGCGAGGACGGCGGCGAGACGTGGGAGCGGGATCATCCCCGCGTGCGCGGGGAGCACATCTAGCAGCGATTTAACGCGTTGCCCTACGTGGGATCATCCCCGCGTGCGCGGGGAGCACGCCATGATGGCCTCGGCCGAGAACGCCTGGTAGGGATCATCCCCGCGTGTGCGGGGAGCACTCGGCTTTATCTGGAATCAAATGCGATTGCTCGGGATCATCCCCGCGTGTGCGGGGAGCACTTTCCGGATCCATGCGTTCGATTCCGGTGACCGGGATCATCCCCGCGTGTGCGGGGAGCACTATATCGGAGGGCATGAATTCTTCCTGGCATGGGGATCATCCCCGCGTGTGCGGGGAGCACGTCTGCGAACTGCATGCGACCGACTGCTTATGGGGATCATCCCCGCGTGTGCGGGGAGCACCTCCTTATTGGCCATTTTCATCGCCCGCGTTAAGGATCATCCCCGCGTGTGCGGGGAGCACTTACGGTAGTAATCTTTCAACTCCATTTCGCTGGGATCATCCCCGCGTGTGCGGGGAGCACAATATACGCATCACGACGCGCGGCGGTCGTGTAGGATCATCCCCGCGTGTGCGGGGAGCACGCGTCGCGCTCGTCGATGACACGTGCCTTCATGGGATCATCCCCGCGTGTGCGGGGAGCACTGGAGGCACGGCAAGGTCGAGGTCGGCGTGAAGGGATCATCCCCGCGTGTGCGGGGAGCACCTTGCGCCCCATATCGCGCATACCCGTCTGGGAGGATCATCCCCGCGTGTGCGGGGAGCACGAGCTCCGGCACATCCCGGAGGAGGGCGCGCTGGGATCATCCCCGCGTGTGCGGGGAGCACGCGTGGTATTCGCGCAGTTTTCGCGTGATGGTGGGATCATCCCCGCGTGTGCGGGGAGCACTCACCGAGCGGCCAGTTTCCGCCGAGGATTAGGGGATCATCCCCGCGTGTGCGGGGAGCACGAGCGAGCAGATACGAGGAGGTCGCGCGATCGGGGATCATCCCCGCGTGTGCGGGGAGCACCTCTTGCCCAGGCTTTCACGCTCGTCAAGAAGGGGATCATCCCCGCGTGTGCGGGGAGCACTCCCGAAGGTCGGCGAGATCTCGGCGATGCGCTGGATCATCCCCGCGTGTGCGGGGAGCACTCTTGCCCAGGCTTTCACGCTCGTCAAGAAGGGGATCATCCCCGCGTGTGCGGGGAGCACCGCGCCCTCCTTCTTGTCGTAGTACTCCTCCTCGGATCATCCCCGCGTGTGCGGGGAGCACGCGCTCCCAACTGTCGGGGCGCTCGTGGGTGAGGGATCATCCCCGCGTGTGCGGGGAGCACAAGGCGGAGATGATGGGCGCGAGCCCGGGGCTGGGATCATCCCCGCGTGTGCGGGGAGCACAGGGTGGCACCACCGGAGATGAGTCCTAGGATGGGATCATCCCCGCGTGTGCGGGGAGCACGACTTTGCGACTACACCCTCGTGATACTCGTAGGGATCATCCCCGCGTGTGCGGGGAGCACGACTTTGCGACTACACCCTCGTGATACTCGTAGGGATCATCCCCGCGTGTGCGGGGAGCACTCGGCGTGGGCGAGTCGTTCGTCGCCCGCGTGGGGATCATCCCCGCGTGTGCGGGGAGCACCATCGAGTTCAACACCACGGGCGCGGACGGCCGGGATCATCCCCGCGTGTGCGGGGAGCACTAGCCGTAGACGCGCACGCCGTTGTGCTTGCAGGGATCATCCCCGCGTGTGCGGGGAGCACCTCATGTACAGGCTGCAGGACATCCATAGGGAGGGATCATCCCCGCGTGTGCGGGGAGCACGTTCGAGGTCGATGGTTTGGGGTTCCCGGCTGGGGATCATCCCCGCGTGTGCGGGGAGCACGACGGATAGGAAGGACAGACCATGCTTGACGAAGGATCATCCCCGCGTGTGCGGGGAGCACAAGCTGGAGCGCGACCACGGCGCCCTGTTCCTGGGATCATCCCCGCGTGTGCGGGGAGCACTTGGGGTAGACCGTCCAGGGGTTCGAGGAGTTGGGATCATCCCCGCGTGTGCGGGGAGCACACGAAGCCGACGTGGTCGTTCGGGCCGGCTACGGGATCATCCCCGCGTGTGCGGGGAGCACAGGCGGTGCGATGGATTGGCAGACTGCCGCCGGGGATCATCCCCGCGTGTGCGGGGAGCACGTTCGAGCTGGAGGGTTCGGGACTCCCACGCGGGGATCATCCCCGCGTGTGCGGGGAGCACGGCTATGGCACCACTTGCGAACGTCGCAAGGTAGGATCATCCCCGCGTGTGCGGGGAGCACTGCGCCATGGCGTCGACGTCCCATCCGCGATCGGGATCATCCCCGCGTGTGCGGGGAGCACTTGGCGAGCAGGTCGCGCGGCTCCATCTCCGGGGGATCATCCCCGCGTGTGCGGGGAGCACCGGGTCGAGGCAAGCATCTCCGCGGCCTTGGCGGGATCATCCCCGCGTGTGCGGGGAGCACCATGCTTTCGCATCCTCATCGACCTCGCGCAGGGGATCATCCCCGCGTGTGCGGGGAGCACGCTCAGACGGTAAAAACATGGCGAACCGGAGCGGGATCATCCCCGCGTGTGCGGGGAGCACTCGATGTCCTCGGGCGACACGCCCGGCGGCAGGGGATCATCCCCGCGTGTGCGGGGAGCACGCGTTCCTCACGGACACCACCGGCAACCGCCGGGGATCATCCCCGCGTGTGCGGGGAGCACGGCCTCGGCCGCCCCGAGTGGATGAGGAACGTGGGATCATCCCCGCGTGTGCGGGGAGCACCTCGCGTGCCGTCAACATGCCCTCCCGTCGCAGGGATCATCCCCGCGTGTGCGGGGAGCACAACTCCCATGGGCGCAGGTGGCGCGAATCCTCGGGATCATCCCCGCGTGTGCGGGGAGCACGATATGCGCCCATTAGGTGGATTGAGCCCCAGGGGATCATCCCCGCGTGTGCGGGGAGCACCCATCGAGCACACCGAGGTCGATCGCATCAACGGGATCATCCCCGCGTGTGCGGGGAGCACGATAAGCCGTTCAACGTCATCGCCGGTGAATAGGGATCATCCCCGCGTGTGCGGGGAGCACTGACGGTCGAAACCGGTCTCGTACCACGTGTCGGGATCATCCCCGCGTGTGCGGGGAGCACGTGCTTGAAGAGGCGGCCGAGGTGCTCGGGGCGGGATCATCCCCGCGTGTGCGGGGAGCACGGTGGAGGAATGGAAGAGCTGAAGCCCTGCCCGGGATCATCCCCGCGTGTGCGGGGAGCACACTTCGATACCTGCTAACATCGCGGGGCGCCTCAGTATTCCGCTTCATTATATCGAGCGAAGTTTGGGTCAACCGCGATACTTACGCGCCCTCCGATACTTCGAAGCGCTGCTCCAACCCGATGGCAAAGACCCCATCAGCGTCGCATCATCGGTGCCGGCGGGACGTTTGATGAGTCTCACCCCATCGCAATCCACCGGTTTCCAGTCGGGTTGGAACACCTCGAACTCAAGGTGCTGCTCATTACGTGCGCTATAAACCATGATCGCTCTGCCAGATTTCATGAGGGAGCACACACGGAGCCAAAGCCGCGTCCGCACCCGCGCGGACAGCCTCCCTACAAACACCCCGGGAGCAATCTCAAGCAACCATCGAGTCAAATCACCGCGCACGCCCGTCGGACAGGCAGTCAGCACCATCACGACCATCACGCATCACCCTCCGCAGCGTCTGCATATAGCGTGCCCGCCGCAACCTCGCCGAGCTTCTCGTCCCACAACCACAGCTCGTCAGATTCATCGGCATCAGCTTCCCCATCCTCTTCCATGAGCAAATGGGTGATATCAGATACCATGCGCTTCATGATGGAAAGGTCATACAGGGCGTCCCGCATATTCTTTCGCGTCGCCGCACCGATATCATCAGGCTTCGCAGCCGTCGTGCGAAATGCCACGGGAATCGAAAGCTCGGCCTTATATAGGTCTGCGATGTCGTATACAAACGAGCGCTCATGACCCGTATGAACGAATCCCAAACCGGGAGAGCAGCCCAGCGCGACGATGACCGCATGGGTGATTCCATATAAGCATGCGTGGGCGGCAGAAAGCGCCTTGTTGATCTCCGAGCCGGTATCGTAATCGTCGGGATCGAAGTCGCGCCGCTTCCACTCGACACCCGTCTCCTTTGACCAGTGCCCGTACACCTTGCGCACACGCGCTCCTTCGCGGCCGCGTAGCTGCTGCATAGCGAGAGAGCTCACGTCCTCGTCTGGGAAGCGCATCTGATACATCCGTCGCGCGACGGCCAAGCGCGTCCTCGTATTCGAAACAAGACGGGCCTGGCGCACGAGCAGGCGACTCGAATGGGTGAGCGGGCGTCCCGATGCATACATCCTCACACCGCGTTCGCCCACCCATACCACGCTCGCGCCATTCTCCCCTATCGTCGCCATAGCCTTATGAGAGATGGTAGTGCCCGGGCCCAGCATCAATACGCCGAGCGTGGCAACCGGGACGCGTATCGTTCCCTCATCGTCGGTGATGGCGATAGCGTTCTCCGCTTGGTTTACCACGCAGTGCTCGAAATACAGAAACGAAATGCGCTCGTCCGCGCGAACGAGGTCCGCCAGAACGGGAGGGACGGTGGACGGGGTCGCACCGCCCCCTGCGGCAGCGTCACTCAAGCGCGTGTCGTCGGTTCCGTCATGCATGGCAGGATTCCCCCGCGGGCGCGATCGTCATGAGACCGCACCCGAAGCCGCGCGCACGCCCCAGGCCGAACCCGAGCACATGCCGGAACGCCTCGGCGTCGGTCACCTCGAGCACGCCATCGAACTGGGCGGTCGTAAGCGTGACCACGCCTTCCTTCCGCTTGAACACCTCGCGCTTCCGGTGCGACACGACAAGCCGATCAAAGCCCTCTTCCGTTTGCGCGATGCGGAACCCATGGGCCTCGGCACGGTCAAGCAGCCAGGATCGCTGCTGAGCCTCGGTCACATGTCCCTGGATCGTTCCGACGACGCCTTCGCGGGCGCGCGTCCCCTTATCGACGAACACCTTGCGCGCCGGATTCGCCTTGAGCCTGAACTGCCAAAGCTGCCCGGAAGCGATGCGCTCGAGCACAGGAGCGTACGCCTTGGTAACCCATGAGGGGCTCCCCGGCATCCCCGCCTGCTCGCAGATATGCGTGAGGTCGGGGCGCTCCGGGCTCAGCACATAGAGCCACGCCTCGTCCACGGCGCCGGGTACCTCATCCAAGCGCCAGAGGATCCTTCCTCGATCCGTCGTCCGCGCAGCTTGGGGCGGAAAGGCCTGCTCGACCGCGGCGTGAATCCGATACGGCGAGCTTGCGAACGCGATGGCATCAACGCGCGATAGGCTCAAGGTAACTCGTGATAGGTACATGGTTCACCTCATTCCATCCATCCCAGCGGATCGTGCTCGGGTACCGATTCGTCACCTCGAGAGCGAAACGCGTTCTCGACCGGCTCCCCGGCATCGGATGCATCCACATCCGGATTGGGCACCCGCAAACGAACGACTGGCCGGCACGCATAACGCCGTCCAGAAGCGCTAAAAGTCAGCGGATAGTCTGCCCAGCTCTCGCAAACCTCACCATCGCGCGCATCCGCAACCACCTCAAGCGAGGCCACACCGGAATGGCGCGCTTTATAGTGCTCGGAAGCCGCCCAAGGTGCCACCGAGAGCACTGCGCGCACGTCATCGGCATCGGAATCGATACCCAGGCACAGCGGCATATCAGCCGGACACGATCGCCTTCCCAGGTATAGGGGGCGACGAGGCAGCCTGAGCGCGGCTTCGATGCGTCGCAGCAGCTCATCCGATCCTCCCAGCGCCGCCAGGAAGCATGCATCCGCTAGGTAGTAGCGATTGGACAGCGGCATGGGCTTGCCCTGCAAAGGCCGCTCCGTTTGGAAATCGCGCATGAGCTGTCCGGGCTGCTCGACGCGGACGGCCAATTCAAGCTGCGCCAAATCATCGACCGGGTCTTCACGCGTCCGGCCGAGCGCGGAGGCGATCAACCCGACGATGCCGCTCTTCGTGGGCTCACGCCTCGTCGTCCTGCGCGCGAAGCGCGAGGAGTCGCCCCACGATTGCATAGGGCCGGCAAGGCGGAGCAGAAGCACCGACATGATCACTCCTTCGGCGCGAGCGCGGCGCCGACGGCTGCGCGCACTGCGTCCATGAGGGCATCGAAGGACACGCCCGCTCCGAAATAATCCAAGCTCGCAGGATCGATGCCGTAGGAAACATGCCAGCTCTGTGCCGCCGGCCGAGCATAGGCCGCCTCAACATCGCGGGCGCACGAGGCGAGGCGATCAGCTGCGATCTGCGTGATGGACCGGTCGCGCTCGGCATACACGGGACACTCGAAAGCAGAGGCGAGGTTGATCGGCTGGTCCTCGCGCAAGGAGACGGCAACCGCATTCGGCAGGGTGCGATTCGCAAACGTGTTTTGCTTGCCCGAAGGCATCGAGGTGACGAACGCCTCGACGAATGCAGCCACGCCGGCCGCTGCGGCCTCGGCGCTCTCGAGCTGCTCCGCAAGCGCATCGATGTTCACGGTCGCATACCGGTAAAGGGTCGAGGAATTGAAGCTCACCGTGCCCAGCATCCCCGCGCCTGCGTTGTCATCGGAAGCGCAATCGTCCACGGCTGTGAAGTAGTCGTACTCCTGCGAGATCTCGTTGACCGAGATGGCATGGGCAACCTGCGCGCACGCATCGACGTTAAGGTCCGTGGCGTCGGCGAGCATACGGCCGAACAGCGCGATGTCCACCGCCTGGATCCCCTTGAACACCTGCTGGACGGCCTTCTTCGCCTTCGCGTCGACCTTCTTGGGGTCAACGCCCTCATCCGCCCAGGCAATCGCGATGTCGGCAAGGTCATCGAGCTCGCGGTTAGCGATGAACACCAGGTAGCTCGTCGCCAGCGTTCCTTCATCGGTGCCCTTGCGGTCGGTCTCGGTAGATTTGATACCCGTGGCATCCAGCACCGCCCGGGCGAAATCCTCCGCTCGATCCGCAAGGTCCTCGCGCTTGGCGGCGATGCGCTCGGCTATAAGCGGAACGACGAACTTTGTGCGGACGCCGAGCTGGCCTTCGGGCAAGAGACTCGGGAACATCTCGCGCATGGCACGCTTCCAAGCCTGGCTCGAGACGCGTGCGCGCAGCGCACCGCCGTACACGGCGGTCTTGGGGCTCCCGGTATCGTCGCGGTTGATGTTGCTGGGCGGAACGCTCTCCAACGCATAGATATCAAGATACATGAAGTACCTCCTAGTTCTGGTTGTTTTCGGATGTGCCGGCCATTGAATCCGCAGGGGCATCGTCGGGTTCTGCGGTGAAATAATCCTTCGACCAGCGCATGAACACGTCGCTGCGGGCGCTTGGGATTTGCAGGAGATACAGGTCGCACGCGAGAAGGAAGTAGTCGACCTGAACGGCTTTATCCCGCATGAGCATGATGAGGGCGCGCATGTGATGCTCGATGCCGTCGAGGTCGCGAGCGCTCTCGATAGCAGCCATCCGACGGCGCACTCCCTTCGCTTTCTCCCTGTCGTATTCAATGCGCCGGCAAGACCAACCAAAAGAACGCCGCCGCTTGCGGGATGCTCCGGGAGCTTCCGTCATTGCCATCGGAACGGTCCGGGACTGCTGATGGTAGGCATAGAGTCGCAGGGACGCCGCGATTGCCCCGAGCGCCCTGGCCTCATCCACCCCGGATAGCCCGAGGTCGCAGATGCCTTCGAACAAATCCTCTCCTACAGAGATCCAAGATGCGCCCCCGGGCATTCCAAGGCGACGCAGGCGCGCGAGCGTAGCGCGAGCCTGCGCGGCACCGGCTCCCTTATTCACATACGCGCGTTGAAGGTTGACGATCTTTCTCTGCACGAACAGCGCTACCTTGTTCGCGCGTTCATAGAGCGATGACATATCCGCCCTCCTTTCTCATGCAAGTGCCTGCGCAAGGTCGCGCTCGAACCACATCAGTGCCCTGCCTGCAGACACCTCATCGCGCTCTGCAAAGTACGAGATATGACGGCGGGAAACGTATGCCTGAGCAAGTTTTCTCAGAATCCCGCGTGCCTCTGCGCGCCACGCCTCGCAATATGCCGCGACATCGCGATCGGGGAAATCCGCGATGCGTCGACGGTACAACGCGTCCAAAGCGTCGTAGGCGCGTTCCCTCATATCGTCTTTGGTTGCCTGGGCGGCGGCGTCTGAGAACGTCTCGTAACGACGCCTGTCGCCCTGGGTGCGTTCGATGTTCTGGGCAAATTTCACGAAGGCGCCGACGGCGATGTCGGTCTGACGAATCAACTCGAGCATGTTGGTCAATGCCTCGGAATCCTTGCGCATGAGCGTCGCGCGCAGGTCGACCGTATCGGTCATGGCGTCGTCGACGACGCTGCTTTGCGTGCCGTATTTGACCCCCTGGCACACGATGCGGAGCTTGAACCGCCAATCATCCGCATGTTGAACGTCCTGCACCTCCCCCATCCAGCGGATGACCCCGGGGCGTAGTCGCTCCTCCTCCGCAACCGCCAACAAGCTCGGCAGGTTGCGCCACAGCGCGCGAGCGGTATCGAGGGCAGCAGGCATGAGCGGAACGGTTGCCGTACCGAGTTTTTTCTGCTGCTGCTTGCTTTCCCGCCAGCCCGTCATCATCTCGAAGCGCTGCTTGTTCGCGGGAACCAGCACGTCACCGTAGCTGATGATGACGCCGCGAACGAATGCCCCGCTCTCGTCTGGCACGAGACGGATTCTGCGACTCTGCCAGGTAAGCAGGTCGATGGGGCCGGTCGGCTCGCGTTGGCATGTATCGGGTGACGGAACCTCACGCTCCCAGGGAGCGAAGTCATCGCTCGCAGTGACGGACACGTTGCTCAGAAACAGCACCCAGTTAAGCACAAGCGTTTCGAAAAGGCTTTTTCCCTCTAGGTAGACGCCGCCCAACGCACCGCACCAGCCCGTGCCCAAAGCGCCCTTGGGGGCATAGGCCTTGCCGCTCTTGGCCGACGTATTGCCCTCGACAGGTGTCTTGATCCCTGCTTTATCGAGCGCCTGAGCCACCACGAGATACCGCGCCGCAAGATCAAACGGAAGGGCATCGAGGTGCTCGGCGCTCCGCATGGAGAATAGGAACTTCTCCGGCTTGGGAACATCGATCATGCATTCGCTCACGGGGTCGCATTCCTTTTTGCCACCCATATAGACAAGGTGGGGAACCTGGTAGAACGGATGCTCGTCATCGAACAGGTCGAACTCATGGGGAAAGTCGACGAGGTACCCATCTATGCGATCTGCCGGAAACGCGCCGCCCTCCCACAACTCTCGCCAGATGCGCCGCTTCTCTTCCTCCCCCATGTGTTCAGGAATCTCGTAGATGCAGTAGACGAGCGCGAGCAGCAGACGGAGAAGCGCTATGTTCTCCCCCGGGATCTCTCCCGAGATACGCCGGATGCGATGCGCTTCGCACAGGGCGTTTCGTATCGATACGGTCGCCTGGGTACCGTCTATGCGTTCGACGGGAATCCATGGCTCGGTTCGTAGGTCGTACTTCGTAGTTATCTGATCCATTCGTTCCTCCTTTCCATACTGACCATAGCTTCATGTTTCGAAACCCCCACATACGTGGGGAACAGCCTTGAGATCTTCTCCTTTCAAGGTCCAACTCGCCGGATGGCGAACACACGCCTGCGGGGCAATTCCGTGATGAACTGAAATTGCATCCGCGGTGCGATTCTAGAATAGAACGATTTTTTAAACTGAAAAGAGAAATAGATAAATCATCGGTGAGCGGTCGATAATCCTTCCTCTCTGGTGTATCTCAACCGCTGATCGAGCAGCGTTGCCTCGAACGCACCCGGCTCGTCATCACGCTCATCCAGAGCCAATACCAGGCGACCCGCGAGTACGGGAACCTCCTGCCAGGCTGCGACCCACCGCTCGCAACCGTCTTCCAGCTCTTCGATGAGCTGATCGAGCTGCTGAGGACGACAGAGCGAGAGCGGCAGCCGCACCGCGCACTGTGCCAGCACGAACGCAAGCGGCCAGTCGGGCTCGTACATCGTGGGCAGCTCCTCGCCACGTGCAACCCCGCTGCGCTCGTCGCCGATCCACGGAAGCAGGCCCACGCCAGCACCCTCACGGCGCACGAGCAGCATCTCGACGGTTTCCTGGGTATCACGAACCGCGCGCTGCCCGACATCCTCGTTCAGCCGATCCTTGGATCCATCCTCGATCGCATGAGTGAAGAGGCCTGTGAGCGTCTTGCCGTTACAGATGAGCTGCTTGGCCGAAGGCAACAGGTACATCTCGGCACGCCGCTGCTTATCCTCGATCATGCGTTGACGTTGGGTGCACGCCTCCTCGTATCGAGGTCGCCAGCTCAGGGGAATCATCGCTGCCGCCTTTGGGGAGTAGGCCGTGTGCACCAGCTGCGCGATATCGCCCGGTAGAGAAATCTCTGCCGCTGCTGCCCGATCGCGCAGGTGTATCAGCGCCAGTGTTTCCATGAGGGAGGCGGCATCGTATACGCGCGTGATGCCAGTAGCGAACGACGGGCCCTCCTCGCCTGTGCCCTCAACGCCGCGAACGAAACACCGCGCGCGCCGCAGGCGAGCGGGCCGGTCACACTCCCCGGAACCGCGGGCATGCCGGTGAACCCTGCCCAGGCGCTGCAACAGGAGGTCGATGGGGGCGATATCGGTAACGAGCAGATCGAAATCGATATCGAGCGACTGCTCGAGCACCTGCGTGCCCACCACGATCAGGCGCTTGGGACGCCGACCGTTGGCGTGTGTGGCATCTGGCCCGAGCATGCTACGGAGGCGGTTCTCGTTCTCCATCCGGTCGAAGTCCATGAAGCGCGCATGGATGAGGACGGTCTCATCCGCCCCAAAGCGCTCCCTCACGGCTCGGTACACTGCTTGAGCGCGGGTAACGGTGTCGCACACAACGCCCGCCACGCCGCCATCGTTAAGCTCTCGTTCAAGCAGCGAGACGAGCTCGTCGACGCCGTCAGAAAACAGTGCGACGTCCACCACTGCTTCCCGGGATGAAGGCGAGCAAGCTCGCTGTTCCACCCGCGACGCAGATGCGATCGTGAGGAGCGGGTAGGGATCGTCCCCGGCATGCGCAAATGGTGCAACTGCCGCCGGCGCCACGTGCTTTTCACGAGCACGCGCAGCACGGGAACGCCCTCCACGGGGCAACGAGGCAAGCAGGCTGGCGCCGTCCGCAGAAGATGTGAGCGGCACCCGCCGCGCTTCACGACCATCGCGATACGCTGCGACAAGCGCATCGCGCACATGGGGCGGCAGCGTTGCCGAAAGCAGGATAACCGGACAACCCCATACGCCGAGCCACTCGAGGACGCGCTGTAGATATTGCTGCATGTAACTATCATACGCATGGCACTCATCAATAACGACCACCTTGCTCGCCAGCGCGAGGTGCCTCATGGCGAGATGCCGCATATCGAGCGCGCCCATGAGTACCTGATCGATGGTGCAGACCACGAAGTTCGCCAGCATGCCTTTTTTGCGCCCCTGCATCCAATCGGATACGATGACGAGTCCATCGCCCGCGGGGTCGTTCTCCGCGGTCAAGCCCGTGGAGCTCGGTATGTGGCGCATGCGGGAAGAGCGCACGATTCCCTGATACTCCTCGTTGAGCCGCGCCTTGCCGTGCGCAAGGAAAATACTGGAAGGATCATGTGTCGGCATGTGCTCCAGCCAACGATGGACACGGCCGAACATGGCATCCGTCGTCGCCATGGTGGGAAGCGCCACACATACCCCGCCGCAACCGAAGCGCGCGCCCATGATCTCCGCCGCAGCAAGCGCCGCCTCGGTCTTCCCCTCGCCCATGGGCGCCTCGATCACCAAAAGAGATGGTTCCTCCATCTGCTCGGCAATCTCCATCGCCGTTCGCTGAATGGGACGCGGCTCCGCACCATCCGGCAAGCCGAACCGGGTACGGAACCACTCATCAGACGCCTTCGGCCGTTCGCCGACCCAACTTGGTGAAAGGCCCAGCGTCCGCCAAGCGTGCTCGGCGCGCATCTCGAGTGCCGCATCATCCCAGGTCGCCGGGACATCAGCCCGCGTGCTCCCGCTCGAAAGCGATGGGATGAGGGGGAACAGATCCCGGTTGCTCGCTATCCAATCCGCCATGATGACAAGCCCACATGCCACCGACTCCGTTGGGGCGTCCCATGAAAACGTCTTGAGCGCTAAAGCATCCGCTTCGGTGACGCGCGCCATGCTGCGAGCGTAATTGAGCAGTTCGAACTGGACGGAACGCCATGCTTGGCCAAATGCGTCGGGAGTATTGCCCATCGCCCGCGTATCGTCAAACGCCTCTCCGACACGCCGTCGCTCAGGCACGTTCCCGTGGTGCGCCCCCACAATCGAGCCCAGGGCATCCGCCGGCTCAAAAGGCCAAGCAAACACCGTCTCGAGGTAACGGTCGACGAGCACCTGACCGGCGATGGGGTGGGTAGGTCGACGCGCTGATGAAAGGGTTGGGTCGATATAGAGCCCCGCCTTTTCCGGCCTCCACGAGAGGCTCTGGAGCTCCCCATCATTGCTACGTCCGCAAGGTTTCACCTGGAAGATAGGGGTCGCCTTCCCGATGTCATGTGCACCGGCAAGAAAGACGAGGCACTTGCGGGCAAGCTCCTCGTTACCGCCGCACCGACGCGCAAAGAGGCTCCGGGCGCTCTTCGACAACCAACCATCCCACAGCCGTACCATGGTACGCGCGGCGTCACTGGCATGTATGAAGAGCGGCAGCCACGCTTCTTCTTCGTCGGGCGCTGCCTTCGCCCAAAGCGAGCGCGCCTGCCTTGAAAGTTTCGCGACCGCATCCATGGGCTTCTCCTTTCCCTGCCGTGAAGAAGACATCGCGCTACCTCCGCTTCGCAAACCGCTCGACGATGTCAAGATATGAGCGGGCAGGAGATGAAACCGGCGATCCGCCGCCGCGCTCCAGCATTGACCAAAAGCACCACAACGTTGCCCGTGCATCTTCTAGCGCGTCGTGGGCGCGGCCATGGAAGCTGTAATAACGCGCGCAATATTCGAGGGAGACCCACGCGTATTTCCGTCGAACCGGATCCCAACGGCCAGCTACGGGAGCGAACTCCCTCATGACATCGAACGTGGGGACAGGCTCGTGCAAGATTCCCGCAGCACGCAGAAAGGCGAGGTCGAAGCCGACGTTATATCCGACAACGAGGTGCGCGCCCGCAAAATAAGATTGAAGCTTTCGAGCAAAATGCGTCAGAGGCGGGCAATCTGCTACGGTAGCCGGGGTGATGCCATGGACCCTCTGTGCTGCGGGCCAGTCTGTATGGCGTTCTGGTCGTACGTACTGGGATGCCAGAATCTCCCCGTCACCCCGGATGACCCCGATCTGCACGATCTCATCGTGTGAAGGATCGACCCCGGTGGTCTCGACATCGACGCAGAGGATCTTTTCCGGCGGCATCGTACGCAGGCTTGAGATGTCCCCCGATTCGTACCATCGCGCCATCGTCTCTCCTCCCATGC
Source organism: [Collinsella] massiliensis (assembly GCA_000333815.1). Classification (GTDB taxonomy): domain Bacteria; phylum Actinomycetota; class Coriobacteriia; order Coriobacteriales; family Coriobacteriaceae; genus Enorma. Next base: position 17,979 of record CAPI01000126.1, on the reverse strand, counting down.
AACCCTGACAGTGCAACCATACCAGCGAGTGCGGACAAAAAGCGACCGGGAATGCTTTCGCGGGAACTTGGCTGTTGGGAGACGGGCTCGTCGAATCCGTGCTGTGCCACAAGCAGTTCGCAGCAGACGGATTCTTCTTTAAGCGTACAGCTCCATGGTCTTTCGTCTACGCGGTGCGACGCCGTCTCCCCATTTACTGAAAGCAGTCGGCTCTCGAACACCAGAGTTGAACTCAAAAATGAATTCAGCGCCCCTTTATCGGTCGGCGACTTCCCGGAAGCAATCCGCATGTCACGTGGATGATGGGTACCTCTAGTAAGATTGATCCCACCGATTACCTCCGAGGCTGTCGGTCGGATTACCGGCCCGATAAGTCGTCGACCTGCCGCGCGGGGCAGAAACGAGCTTGCCTTCCCTCACCATATCAGCGAGGTAGCGCCTCACCGTCCTCTCGCCGACGCTCACAACCCGCTCGCTGACGGCCGATGCGGGGAAGGAGCCGTAGCGGGCGATGAGGTCATCGACGACCCGTTCCACCTCCTCGCGCGTGCGGTTCCCCCTGGGCGCGCCGACTGCCCAGCCTCCCTCCGCGCCCGCTGCGGCATCATGGTCGCCCCCGCTCCCAGCCGCACCCGCCATAACGGGTGGCACCGGCACGAACGCGGTGAACTGATCGCCGTCCTCCAAGACGGGGTCCCTCCCCGTGTAGAGCCTCGAGAATTTGTAGAGGCTCCTCGTCCCGCTCCCCAACTCCTCCGAACGCCCCATCTGGGTGAAGAAGTTAGCGATGATGGGGTTCTTGGGCGTGGGGTCGAGGCTCTCGAGCGTCACGGGGCCGGCGAAGAGCGCGCGGCTCGCGTTGTCCGTGCGGATGCCCTCCCCATCGATGGTGATGCGGGCGATGTGCGGGCTGACGAACTCCCGATGGATGAGGCAGTTGCACACGAGCTCGCGGACGATGACGTCGCGGGCGCTCTTGCGCTGCCCCCCGTCGAGCACGAAGGAGTCAGGCAGCCACTTCTCGCAGAATCCGACGAGCTCGTCGTAGGCCCTGACGAGGTTGCTCCTGCAGACAAGCCGGTCGTCGTAGCGGTCGGCCTCGACGCGCCGAAGCACCGCGTCGGTCCGGTAGAGCGGCATGACGTCGAGAATCGTATCTTCTTTCCCCAGCAACGCGACGGCGGCGAGATTGAAGCCCCGCTCCCCCGTCAGCTGGTCGCGTCCGTAGAGGCGGGCGGCGCAAAGGAGCTCGCCGTCGGAGAGGGGGAGCCACGGATGGTCGGCGTCGTTTGCACGCAGCGCATCGCGGACCGCATCGAGAAGGTCAATCTCCAGATCGTTCTCGGTCACCCAAGGGTACACGGTCCGCTCCGAATAGTAGCCCTGCTTGCGAGTCACCATCGAGGCGATCTGGGCATCGCCTCTCACGCGCACGTCGGCGTCCGCCACGCGGTCGTACACGGCGCCCTTGAACGTGTAGAGGGACGGGCCCATGGGGACCCAGACCCGTATGACGAGCCTACCCTCGGAGTCGCGCAGCCGTTCGAACTCCACCAACGGGGAGACGTTGAACAGATCCGGATTGCTCGTGACGTTGGAGATGTTACGCTCGATGGAAAGCGCCGATGCTTCGGGGACGCCTTCCACGACACCGTCATCGCGCACGCCGAGGAGGATACTGCCGCCCTGGCGGTTAGCGAACGAGCAGATGGTCTCGAACGTATCCCGACCCGGCTGGACACCGCAGCGCTTGAACTCAACGCTTATGCCCTCGCCTGCCTGGATATATCTACCAAGCGCATCGCTCATCGGTGCCCCCGTCCCATTCTGGACATTATTCTGGACATGCTATCATTGTTGTCCAGATTATGTCCAGAATAGCATCCGGAACGGCGCGGAAACAATAGTATCGGCAGAGATGAGCTCACGGAACTATTTAGGCAACCGAACGCAGGAGACCAACATGGCAGATAAGCTAGAAGAAGTTGAAAGGGTGTCCGTTAATCTCGGCCTCGAAACGTCCCACTTCCAACAAATCGATATCATTCAGCTTGTGGCAAATCCATTTAACAGCGTGTGGACAACCGTATACCAGACCAGCCACGACCCCTACTCCATGCCGGCTGTTTTCTCATGTCTGGCAGACACCAAGTATGAAAGCAAAATCCTCGATGGAACCGATTGGCTTCGGGATGCAGACGGATTTAATCCCGGATTCTGCGAAACGAGCGCAGGGATACATTATGAAACCGGTAGAAGCGATGGCTATGATTTCCTCGTCAAGAAGGTTTACTTTCATGCTTTGGAAACCGCACAGTTCCACATAAACCAGGAATTCGTTTTTCTGTTTGAGCTGTTTCGGGGAGAGGACGGCTGCTACTACGCAATTGATGAGTGCGGCCGCGAGGAGAAGGTCGTCGACATTGCCGATAATGTAGTCAGATTCAAAACGAGTTACATCATGCGGTACATCGCAGCAAAGCAAATGCTCTACGTGCAATTTATTGACTCCAGACGCTCCTCAGAAACAAGCTACCCCATGGGAGCGGAACCAATGTGTGAAGAGGATTGCCGAGGCAATTCCTACCACTATAAGATCTGGTATCAGAGCACAAAGGGGCGGGACTACCTGTTTTCGATGCTATTTGCCCGCAGTATCATGCACCCAAAAAAGTTAATGAGTGCAAGATCTGGCCTTATGACAGAGAAACCGAGGAGCAATTCCCCGAATTCATAGTGGCAGAACTTCCAGATGGCGGCTACAGGCGATTTTCCTGCGACCCCAGCAAGCTTGGAAACTACTTTGGGACAAACCCCGATGCGCCGCATTATTTAACACCGGTGTACTTTAATCCGGATGTACTCGATCGATACCGCAACGCCCCTCATTTCAAAGTGACAGAAAGACGCCTGTCTTGCGGAACGCAGTGGAGCGTTGAAATTGACAATACCATCCCAAGCCGTGTCATGGTCTACCTCGGTGATCTCGGAAGGGACCTGCCCCAAAGCGAGAGGAGGCACTTTCTGACCTACGAGATTTCTCCTACCGAACAGCACGTGTCTGAAACAGCTTTCGCTGAGGACTTTCTCTGCTCGTTCGATGCTCCCTTGGGGCCAGTTTCCGCGTTATTCGCCGCACGTGACAAGCTGAACAATACTTGGACAACAAAGTTTGGCCACCCGTTATTTCGCCCCCTGCATTCGGACGAAAGTGATATGGAAAAACTCATCAGAATCCCGTCGGGCAACGGGAGGCAGGAGTTCGACACCGTCATTCTCAATCTGACTAAATATTGTGTTGACTATCTTGACGAAACCGCATTAATGTCAGCAGAGCAGTCGGGCGGAATCAACAAGCTCGGAGCAACGCTATCCAGGTTGAAGATTGATGCCGATCTTACTCCCCTTCGCGACCTGCAAAAGGTGCGGTCAGCCTGCATGGCACACGCAAAAGGGAGGAAGTACGAGCAACTTAAGGGCCGTCTTTTGACAGGAGATTGCCCAAAAGATATCTCCCGGCTAGTTGAACGCCTCACCTCCATGATGAACCGACTCGCTTCCGACATAGAACTCCTTGCCACGGATAATGAAACCGAGGGAGGGACACCGAATGATGAATCTGTAGTGGCGTCATAAGACTCGATTGGACAACCATCAGTTGGAAGAAACACATCATGCGGGTCTTACCGCAATTGGCGATACATCTCGCGCGAAATGGTCGACAAATGAAGTGGGTGGGAGAAGCTTCCTATACTTGAAACCGTAAACCCCCAATCATTTAGCGGTCACGGGTGCGCACCTTCGAGCGCATTTTTCTTGCGACATCCAGAAACTTTTGCCTACTCTGCCTTCGGGTCGAGCAGATAAAAGCAACTTCCTAGTAGTCCGCTCCCGCCGAAACGCTCGCCTGTGCCAGCCCGAACGTCCGCCCCTCCCCGATCAGCTCCGTCACGTTCTCGTGCACGATGCCGCTGCGGTACTGGATGGGGTCGCTGCGCGTGATGACGAACTTGGGCCAGTTGTCCTGTATCCGCTCGAGCGGGCAGTACTCGCGATCCTCAGTCTTCCGGTCGTTCATGATGGTCATCGCCACCTGCACGTAGGCGTACTCCATCTCAGGCGACCGCATGACGAAGTCGCACTCGAGTTTGCCGATACGCCCTACGCTCACCTCGTAGCCCAGGCTTCGGGCGTAGTTATAGACGATGTTCTCGAGTACGGGCCCGTAGTTGATGCGGTTGTCCGTGTTCAGCGCGAAGTAGAAGCTCAGGTCAGCGAGATAGTATTTCTGCTCACCTTTGAGTGACTTGCGCGACTTCATGTCGAAGCGCGTGCATTTGCTGATAATCTTGGCATCCTCAAGAATCTTGAGGTAGCGGTCGAGTGTCTCGCGCTTGATGTGAATGCCTTGCCGCTCGAGATCGTCAAGGATATTGGTCAGGCTCGTCGTCGCACCAAAGTTGTTCGTGATGCACCTTCTGACCGTCTTGAATACAGACATGTTTCGAACCTGAACCCTGCGACGGACATCCTTCTCTAAAATCTCCTCAACAACGGACTTAACGTAGACTCGCTTATCAGCGAGCGTCTCGTATCCAAGCGCCTTGGGAAAGCCACCCTCGAGGATATAAGCATCAAGCTCGACCACGGGGTTGGGATCGATCGGCTTGCCGAGAAATGCCTTCATATCCTCGTACTCCTTGAAGGTGAGCGTCTGCATCTCGAACTCGATGTAGCGACCGGTCAGCTTGGTCATGAGCTCACCTGAAAGCAAATAGCTATTGGAGCCGGTTATGAAAATCGACCAACCTCCATCGGTGCGAAAAGCGTTTACAACCTCCTCGTAGCCCTTCACGTTCTGAACCTCGTCAATGAATAGGTATCTCAATCCGTCAGGTGCGTCGGCGGAAGCATCATCAATCGCAGCCTCGAGCGCGTCGGCGGTTTTGACCTTCCGCAGCTTGCGACTATCGAGATCTAAGTAGACGATGGAAGCCGAGCTGATGCCACTCTCGACGAGCTCTTGAGCGACAGTTTGCATGAGACAGGATTTTCCACAGCGCCGCACGCCGGTAATGACCTTTATGATTTCATCATCATGATAGAAGCCCCTGATCTTTCTGAGATAGTTCTCGCGCCTGAATAGCTCCACTTCCCACCTCCATAGTCATTCTTTGTTCATTCATACCCGAGTTAGGGGGTATTTAGCGCAAATTATCAATGAATACCCTCTAACTAGAACAATTTGAAAATGAGAGCATCCAAGGAGGACGGCAAGCTTGGCAACCGGTTCTTCAAAAAGTGAAGCCATGGGGTGCCATGGCTTCAGCGGATGATATTATATATTATCGAACGTGTGTTCGCTACTCCCACTCGATTGTCGCGGGGGGCTTCGACGTTATGTCGTACGCTACGCGGTTCACACCTGGCACCTCCGCCACGATGCGACCGGATATGCGCGCCAGCACATCGTACGGCAGCTTCGCCCAGTCGGCGGTCATCGCGTCGCTCGACTCGACGGCGCGCAGGATCACCGGACGCGCGTACGTGCGCTCGTCCCCCATCACGCCCACGCTCTTGATATCCGGCAGCACGGCGAAGTACTGCCAGCAGCTGTGCTCGCTGTTCCGCTCGCCGGTCGCCTCGAACAGGCGCTGGTTGTACGCGTCCAGCTCCTCGCGCACGATCGCGTCGGCGTTCTTCAGGATCTCGAGCTTCTCCGGGCTCACCGCGCCGATGATGCGGATCGCCAGACCCGGGCCCGGGAACGGCTGGCGGTACACGATGTGCTCAGGCAGTCCGAGCGCCAGACCCAGCTCGCGCACCTCGTCCTTGAAGAAGTGGTCGAGCGGCTCGATGAGGTCGAAGTGCACGCCCTCGGGGAACGGGATCAGGTTGTGGTGGCTCTTGATGGTCGACGCCTTGCCGCCCGTCTTGCGCGCACCGCTCTCGATGATGTCGGGATAGATCGTGCCCTGTGCCAGGTACTTCACCGGACGGCCGTCGCGCTCGAGCTCCTGCGCGACCGCGAAGAACTCCTTCCAGAACTGCGTGCCGATGATCCGGCGCTTCTCCTCCGGCTCGGTCACGCCGTCGAGCAGCGCGGCATAGCGCTCCTCGGCGTGCACGTGCACGAAGTCGACGTCGAACTGCTTGGTGAAGACCTCCTCGACCTGCTCCGGCTCGCCCTTGCGCAGCAGGCCGTGGTTGATGAACACGCAGGTCATCTGCCGCCCGATCGCACGCGCGCCGAGCGCCGCGACGACGCTCGAGTCCACGCCGCCCGACAGCGCCAGGATCACGCGGTCCTCGCCCACACGCTCGCGGATCTGCGCGGTCATGGACTCCACGAGGTTGTCCATCGTCCAATCGGGCTCGAGCCCGCAGATGCCGAAGAGGAAGTTCGAGAGGATCTGCTGGCCGTACTCCGTGTGGCGCACCTCGGGATGGAACTGTGTGGAGTAGAGCTTGCGCTCCGGGCACTCCATGCTCGCCACGGGGCAGACCTCGGTGCGCGACGTCACGGTGAAGCCCTCGGGCACGCGGCTCACCGCATCGCGGTGGCTCATCCACACCGTCTGCGTGAGCGGCGTGGCGTTGAACAGCGCACTCTCACGTTCGCGCTCGATGGTCGCCGGGCCGTACTCGCCCACCTCGGAGTGAGCCACCTCGCCGCCGAGCGTCACGGCCATGATCTGGTGACCGTAGCAGAAGCCCAGCACGGGGATGCCGAGCTCGAGGACGCCGGGATCGATGGACGGCGCGTCCTCCGCATATACCGACGCCGGGCCGCCGGACAGAATGATCGCCGAGGGCTCGAGCGCGCGCACCTCGTCCGCGGTGATGTCGCACGGGACGATCTCCGAGTAGACGTGCAGGTCACGCACGCGGCGGGCGATGAGCTGGCCGTATTGTGCACCGAAATCGAATACGAGAACCTTCTGCGGCATGGAGCTCCCTCTCTCGTGTACCGGGCAAGCGCTGCGCGGCGCGCCCCGCAAGGCGCCTGCGCGCGGTCGAAACCCACCCCCAGCATCCGTTTTCATCGTTGACCATGATACACACGGATGCGCCCCCGCGTCGCGCGCGCGGGACATTCCCCATAAAGTCCGGCAAGGGTTGTTTTTTGCGCCGCGCGAACAGTTTTTCAATGCGCGCCCGCAAAAAATGGTGGAGAAATTCAGATATGCACGATTGGAGGCACCAAAACGGGCGCGCTCAAGCGATCGGCACCGCAAAACCAGACCGATTCCCCGCATTTCCCCAGGATTCGTCTCGCAGCCCGAGCCGCAACGCCCGCCATCCGCGGCCGCAATCGTGCATATCTGAATTTTTCCACCACTTTCGGGCGAGATCCGACACAAAACCGCTCCGTCGGGGACGCTGCGCCGTCTCCTCCCCCGCCAGACATGAAAAAAGGGCGAGACCCGGATCAGGTCTCGCCCTTCGGCGTCAAGCGCAAGCTCGCAGGCGCACGGCCTGCAGCGAACTACTTGAGGGAGACGGCAGCGCCGGCCTCCTCGAGCTTCGCCTTGGCGGCCTCGGCGTCCTCCTTCTTGGCACCCTCGAGGATGGGGGTCGGAGCAGCCTCGACCTTGGCCTTGGCGTCCTTGAGGCCGAGGTCGGTGAGCTCACGGACGACCTTGATGACGGCGATCTTGTTGTCGCCGAAGCCCTCGAGCACGACGTCGAACTCGGACTTCTCCTCCTCGGCGGGAGCAGCGCCAGCGGCGGGGCCGGCCACGACGGCGGCGGGGGCGGCAGCGGAGACGCCAAAGGTGTCCTCGATCATCTTGACGAGCTCGGAAGCCTCGAGCAGGGTCATTTCCTTAAGAGCCTCAATGATCTCTTCGTTGGTAAGCTTAGCCATGGTAAGCAATCCTTTCGGTTGCCGTGCCAGTGGGCACGGTAATGAACGTATCAGGCGGCACGCGAGCGCGCCGGGGTGCGCGGCAGAACCGCGCGCGCTGCGCTACGCAGCCTTCTGCTCCGAGATCTGCTGGACGGTACGGGCGAGACCGCTCGAAACGCCGTTGACGCAGACCGCGATATCGCGGGCGAAGCCGTTGATGAGGCCAGCGATCTGACCAAGGAGCTGATCCTTCGTGGGCAGGTCGGCGATAGCGTTGACCTCTTCGGCCGAAACCGCCTTGCCCTCGGAGATACCGCCCTTGATCTCGAGGACGCCCTTGGACTTCGTAGCGAACTCCTTGAGCGCCTTCGCGGGCTCCACCGGATCCTGCGAATAGAACACGTAGGCGAGCGGGCCGACGAGGATCTCGTCGATCTCCGGCTGCTCCTGGTTCTTAAGCGCAAGACGGGTGAGGTTGTTCTTGTAGACCTTCATCTCGGCGCCGGCCTCGCGAAGCTGGTGACGCAGCTCCTGCGCCTGCTTCACGGTGAGACCGTTGTAGCCAACGACGAACACGCCGTTGCTCTCCTGGATGCGAGACTCGATCTCGGCAACCTTGTCGATCTTGTACTGCTGTGGCATCTGGTACACCTCCTCGTTGCTTTTCCCAGGCACGACCCGCTTTAAGACCTGCGGGGATGTCTTGGAAAAGAAAACCCCCGCGCTGCTTCGAGCGACGGGGGCGAGAAGACATGAGAGCTATCTGCTCACCACCTCGGCTGGCGGGTTTCCCCATTGAGCCTTGGGCGCGTCTTGCGGCGAGCCCGTGGCACCGGCTGTCTCTGGCAGCGGATTCGTGCGTGAACCAGCGACTAGTATGCCGCGTGACGGCCGGGGCGTCAAGCGCGCACGAAAGCTCCATGTCAAATAACCCCAGGGGTGTTTTTACAACGAATGTAAAATAACCCCTGGGGTAAATTTGCAACGTTGCAATTGGCTGAAAGGAGCACCCGTGGCCTCCCCTTCTTCGCATGGCACACCGTCCGTCACGCGCCGCACGCTCCACTACTTCTGGGGCGTCACGCGCATCCAACTGCCCATGTTCGCGCTCGATGTCGCCGCGACCCTGGGCTATGTGTTCTTCCTCACCTTCGCCAACCCGTTCATCGTCGGCGCGATCGTCGATCGCGTGGGCGCGGGCGGGGTCGCCGCAAACGACGTGCTGCCCGTGTTCGGCCCCTACATCGCGGCCCTCGTCGCCGTGAACATCGCCGGCCAGGTCTGCAGCAAGCTGCAGGATTACGCCTGCGCGAAGCTCGAGATCCGCGCCGGCTACGAGCTCGGGCGCCTGGCCTTCGACACGCTCTCGAACCAGTCGATGACCTTCCACACCAACCGCTTCGGCGGCGCGCTCGTGAGCTCCACGCAGAAGTTCATCTCCGCCTACAGCCTGCTCATGGACAACTTCACCTACTCGGCGCTGCCCACCGCCTCGACCGCCGTACTCACCATATGCATGCTCGCGCCACTCGCCCCCGCCTTCGTGGCCGTCCTCGTCGTGGTGCTCGCCGCCTACGTCGCCATCGTCTTCAAGCTCTACCGCAAGATCCTGCCCATCAACGCGGCGGCGAGCGCGGCGCAGAACCGCCTCTCGGGCGAGCTCTCGGATTCCATCACGAACATCCTCGCCGTGAAGACCGCCGGTCGCGAGGCCTACGAGCAGGGGCTCTTCGAGCAGGCGAACCAGGAGGTGCGCGCGGCGGACAGCAAGCGCATGCGCCGCACGGTGAAGACCGGCGCCGTGACGAGCTCGCTCATCGTGTGCATGATGGGGCTCGCGGCGGTGTTCATCGCCGGCGGCAACGCGTGGTTCGGCATCTCCGCCGGCACGCTCGTCATGATGTTCACCTACACCAATTCGCTCACCGGCCGCTTCAACATGCTCTCCCAGATGTTCCAGCAGATCAACCGCTCCTTCGGAGAAGCGCACGACCTCACCGTCGCGCTCGACGAGCCGCGCCTGGTGGCCGACGATCCGGACGCCCCCGCGCTCGAGGTGCCCGCGGGCGCGATCGACTTCGTGGACGTCGATTTCCACTACGCGGACGCGAGCGCCCAGGACGCGGTGTTCCGCGACTTCAACCTGCACATCCCCGCCGGCCAGCGCGTGGGCCTCGTCGGGCGCTCCGGCAGCGGCAAGACGACGCTCACCACCCTCTTGCTGCGCCTCGCGGACCTCACGGGCGGCAGCATCCTGATCGACGGGCAGGACATCGCCCATGTGAGCCAGGTGAGCCTGCGCCAGCACATCGCATACGTGCCGCAGGAGCCGCTCCTCTTCCACCGCACGGTGCGCGAGAACATCGCCTACGGCCGGCCGGACGCCACCGAGGACGAGATTCTGCGCGCCGCGCGCGAGGCCAACGCGCTCGAGTTCATCGAGCGGCTCCCCCACGGCCTCGACACGCAGGTGGGCGAGCGCGGCGTGAAGCTCTCCGGCGGGCAGCGCCAGCGCATCGCCATCGCGCGCGCCATCCTCATGGACGCGCCAATCCTCGTGCTCGACGAGGCCACGAGCGCGCTCGACTCCGAGAGCGAGAAGCTCATCCAGGACGCGCTCGAGAACCTCATGCGCGGCCGCACCTCGCTCGTCATCGCGCACCGGCTCTCGACCGTGGCCGCGCTCGACCGTATCGTCGTCATCCGCGACGGCGAGATCGTCGAGGACGGCCGCCACGCGGACCTCGTGGACGCCGGGGGCGAGTACGCGCAGCTGTGGAGCCGGCAGTCCGGCGCGTTTTTGGGCAGCGAGTAGCCGAGCACGGGCGGGGTAGACGAACGCCGCGGCGGGCGGGCTCGTCGGCAAGCCTGGTAGCACGCACGGGGCGAGCCACGTGCAACTGCTGAAATCCGCAGCTCACAGGCCGTGCAACCGCCGGTTGCGGAATTGCCAGCCGAAGATGGTGGCCGGCACGGCACCAATCGCTAGACTGGGAACTGCACAATTCCAGGCACACCGCATCCGGCAACGCGAAGGGAGCCGCCATGAGCACCACGATCGCCCAGCGCTTGTACGAGCTCCGCCGCGCGCACGGCATCAGCCAGGAGGACCTCGCCCGCAAGCTCGGCGTGAGCCGGCAGGCGGTGTCGAAATGGGAGTGCGGGGAGTCCGTCCCCGGCACCGACAACCTCATCGCGCTCGCGCGGCTCTACGGCGTGGAGCTCGACGCGCTCCTGGGTATCGGGCGGGATGCCGAAGCCGGCGGCGAGGCGCCCACGCCGGCAGCGTCGAGCTCGGACGACGTTGCGAAGGTGCCGGACGAAGCGGATGAGTCCGCCGAACCTCCCGCGTCGCCCAACCGCCGGCGCGCGCTCATCGCCATCGCCTGCGGGGCGCTCGCGGTGCTCCTCGCCCTGATCCTGCTGTACTGCGTGCGCGCGAACACACCGGACTACATCGTCATCGAGGGAACCGTCGTAGCGAGCAACGGCGTATTCGGCGATTTCGTCGTCGACATGGGATACACCGAGCAGTTCCCATCGCGCTATATCGTCTGCAGCGCCGACAGCACGACCGCCTACGATTACAACGTGCCCGACGAGCCGGCGGATGCGGGCGGTGCGGATGAGTCCGTACCGGCGTCGCGCGAGCCCATTGAGCTGCAGGAGGGCTGGAAGGTGAGCGTAACCTTCGACGTGCGCGGCGGGGTGGAATGGCCCCAGGCGCGCAACCTCGCCGACTCGGTCCAGATCGAAACGGAGCTAGCATGAGCATGGAGCACGCACGCACGGCAGTACGGGCGCCGCAGCGCATCGCGCTCGTGAGCCTCCCGGCAAACGCCTCCGCTGCAGGCCTCGTGCTCGACGATTTCCGGGCGGCGCTCATTGCCTACGCGCGCCTCTCGAGCAAGGACCCCCAAGCGGCGGCACACCCTCCCCTCCTGCGCATCGACGTCTCGCGCGAGGACGAGTGGGGCGTGACGGACGGGGAAGACGCCGTGTGCCCAGCCTCAGCACTTGCCACCTGCGACGCCGTCGTCGCGGCGTATGCGCTGGACGACGCGGAACCGACCCGCGGGCTCGCGGCACAGGAGCTCGGAGCAGCGCTCGCCCAGCTCGCCGCACGCGGGCACCTCATGCCGGGGACGCGCATCTACGGCATCGCCTGTGCCGCGCGCGCGGATGGCGCAGACGGCGTGCACGTCCTCGACGACGCAGCTCGCGCCTGCGCCCAGGCATCGCTTGCATGGTGCGGCGGCACCGTCATCACCGACGCCGCGCTCATCCCGCGCCTCATGCACGCCCCGCGCCTCGGCATGTGGCGAAGGCCCGTCTCCCGCGCCATCGACCGCCTCGTCGCTGCCGTGCGCATGGGCTGCGCGCTCGATGAACTCGACACCCTGCTCGGCGTCGACCCGTCACACGCGAGCGGCGACGCCATCACCGTCGCCTCCCCGCACCCGCTCTGGCGCGCCGTAGCATCGCACCTCCCGCGGTAATCGCGCGAGCATCGCGCCGCCCCCGGCCGATTTGGTAAGCGCGCCCGGCCATGCGGTAGAGCGAGTTGCTTCCTCGCACGATTCCCGGGCATTGCTGAGCGCTTTCGGCTCGCGCCCCAATACCTCGAACGCCGAATCCGAACGGAATCGCGATCCTGGCAAGTACATCCGAACCGCACCTCGCACCGACCTGCAGGTTTCCCGGACACAAGCCCATCTCTACTCGGAGCGACTAAGCTTCCGTTCGGATTCGGCGCTCGAGCCGTTGCCGTTCAAAGCATCCATCACGCTAAATCCCATACAAAGCGCTCGGGCAATCGAGAATGACGCTGATGTCCGGGGCAATGTCACCATGGTGCCCCACGCAACTCATAAGTGCTTCGCTGCCGAGCAAACGCTCGGCTATCCGTCCCAACCTTGAGCCGATCCTACTCGAGATACGCCCCCAGCGCCTCGCCCCAGCGCGCAGTGAGGCGCTCCAAGCTCCACGCGGCGTTCGCCGGGCTCGTCGAGGGGAGCGCCTGCGCCTCGATGCCCGTGCGCTCCTGCAGGTAGCGCTTGTACAGCCGCGCCGCCGTCCCGCCGTTGCATAGCACCGCGCGCAGCGAGGCCGCCTCGGTCACCCGCTCGATGCGAGCGGGAACCACGTTGCGGATGCTCGCGTCGCTCGACCCCTTGATGTCGCAGCTCTCGATCACGTCCCAGAGCGCGATGCCGTGGCGCAGCAGGAGCGCGCGCTTCGCCTCGATCGACGCGGCGAGCGTCGCGCGGCCGCCGTCGCCCGGCAGCGCCTCCCCCTCGTTCGGCGGCACCGGCTCGCCCGTGCACGCGGCGATCACGCGCCAGAAGCGGTTCTGCGGGTTGCCGTAGTAGAACGCGTTCGCGCGCGACAGCACCGACGGGAACGACCCGAGCACGAGCACGCGCGACCGTTCGTCGAACACCGGCTCGAACCCGTGCGAAATATGCTGGTAACCCGCCATGCCCTCTGCTCCGATCCGCTCGGCTCTGATGCATAATCGTGACCAGATTATTATGCGCCGCAGCGAGCCCGCCCGCTACGGGCGAACCCGCCGCGCGTATCGCTCAACGGCTTGGGAGGAATCATGGCAAACCGGTATCTCATCGTGATCGATATGCAGAACGACTTCGTCGACGGCGCGCTCGGGACGCCCGAGGCGCAGGCCATCGCGCCCGCGCTCGTGGACGCCGCCCGCGCGTTCGACGGCGAGCTCATCTTCACGCTCGACACGCACGGCGAAAACTACCTTGCCACCCAGGAGGGCGAGCACCTGCCCGTCCCCCACTGCATCAAGGGCACGCCGGGCTGGGAGCTCATCCCCGCGCTCGCCGAGCTCCAGCGCGAGCGGCAGGCGCGCGTCTTCGAGAAGCCCACGTTCGGCTCGACGGCGCTCGCGCACTACCTCGCCCGCCGCAATGCCGAGGAACCCATCGAATCCATCGAGCTCGTGGGCGTGTGCACCGACATCTGCGTGGTGTCGAACGCACTCCTCATCAAGGCCGCGCTGCCCGAGGTGCCCGTCTCCGTCGACCCCGCCCTCTGCGCCGGCGTCACGCCCGAGGCGCACGAGGCCGCCCTCGCCACGATGCGCAGCTGCCAGGTGGAGGTGCTCGGCTAGGCCGCCCGCGCCCGTGATAAAAAGGTGTCTGACACCTTTTATCACACCTTTATCAGGCCAAGCCGAGCATCAGCCCGATTGCGTGCACGATGAACGCCACGACCCACGCCACGCCGCACTGCATGAGCACCACGGCGAACATCATGCGCGTGCCGAGCTCGTTGCGCACGGCGGAGACGGCCGCCACGCAGGGCGTGTAGAGCAGGACGAACGTGAGGAACGTGTAGGCCGTGAGCGGCGTGAAGAGCGTCGAGAGCGCGGCGACCGAGCCGCCCATGAGCACGGTGAGCGTCGCCGCGACGTTCTCCTTCGCGCCGAAGCCGGCCACGATCGCCGCGGCGGCGATCCAGCTCCCGAACCCGAGCGGCGCGAAGATGGGCGCGATGGCGGTGCCGAGCATCGCGAGCATGCTCTGTGCCTGGTCGGTCACCACGTCGAGGCGGATATCGAACGTCTGCAGGAACCAGATGACCACGCTCGCGGCGAAGATGATGGTGAACGCCTTGGTCACGAAGCCCTTCGCCTTGTCCCACGCGAGCATGATCGTCGTCTTGGCGCTCGGCAGGCGGTAGTTGGGCAGCTCCATGACGAACGGCACGGGGTCGCCCTTGAACGCCGTGCCCTTGAGCACAAGCGCCACGAGCACGCCCACCACCATGCCCATGAGGTAGAGCGAGATCATCACGAGCGCGGCATGGTGGGGGAAGAACGCGGCCGAGAACAGCGCGTACACCGGCAGCTTCGCCGAGCAGCTCATGAACGGCGTGAGCATGACGGTCATCTTGCGGTCGTGCTCGGAGGGCAGCGTCCGCGTGGCCATGATGGCGGGCACGCTGCAGCCGAACCCGATGAGCATGGGCACGAAGCTCCGCCCGGAAAGCCCCAGCTTGCGCAGGATCTTGTCCATCACGAAGGCCACGCGCGCCATGTAGCCGGAATCCTCGAGGATGGAGAGCAGAAGGAACAGCACCACGATGATGGGCAGGAACGAGAGCACGCTGCCCACGCCCGCGAAGATGCCGTCGATCACGAGCGAATGCACCACGGGGTTGAGGCCGAACGCCGTGAGCGCCTGGTCAGCCATGCCGGTGACCGCCTCGATGCCGAGCTCGAGCAGATCGGAGAGGCGCTGCCCCACCGCATCGAAGGTGATCCAGAACACGAGCGCCATGATGAGGATGAACACCGGGATGGCGGTGTACTTGCCCGTGAGGATGCGGTCGGCGGCCACGGAGCGCAGGTGCTCACGGCTCTCGTGCGGCTTCACCACGCTCGCGCCGCAGACGCGCTCGATGAAGCTGAAGCGCATGTCGGCGAGGGCCGCCATGCGGTCGGTGCCCGCCTCCTCCTCCATCTGCTGGATGATGTGCTCCACCGCGTCGAGCTCGTTCTGCTCGAGCGCGAGCGCCTCGATGACCAGGTGGTCGCCCTCGATGAGCTTGGTCGCGGCGAAGCGCACGGGGATGTTCGCGGCCTCCGCGTGGTCGCTGATGAGCTCGATGAGGCCGTGGATGCAGCGGTGGAGCGCGCCGCCGTCCGGGCCGTCGGGCGAGCAGAAGTCGACGCGGCCGGGATGCTCGCGATAGCGCGCCACGTGCAGGGCGTGCTCCACGAGCTCGCCGATGCCCTCGTTCTTGGCAGCGGCGATGGGCACCACGGGGATGCCGAGCGCGGCCTCGAGCGCGTTCACGTCGATGGTGCCGCCGTTTTGCGTGAGCTCGTCCATCATGTTGAGCGCGAGCACCATCGGCCGGTCGAGCTCCATGAGCTGGAGCGTGAGGTAGAGGTTGCGCTCGATGTTCGTGGCGTCCACGATGTCGATGATCGCGCTGGGGTCGTTCTGGAGGATGAACTGGCGGCTCACGACCTCCTCGCTCGTGTAGGGGCTGAGCGAGTAGATGCCCGGCAGGTCGGTGATGGTCGCATTGGGATGGCCCTTGATCTGGCCGTCCTTGCGGTCCACGGTGACGCCGGGGAAGTTGCCCACGTGCTGGTTCGAGCCGGTGAGCTGGTTGAAGAGGGTCGTCTTGCCGCAGTTCTGGTTGCCGGCGAGCGCGAAGAGGATCGGCGCGGACTCCGGCAGCGGCGCGGCGCCCTCGCGGCGCGGGCGGGCGGGCTCCTCGCCGAGCGCCGGGTGCGCGGTCGCGGTGGCCTCGGGGTTCTTGCGCGGGCAGTTGTGCGCGTCGTGCACGTCGGTGACCGCGATGCGCGCCGCGTCGGCGCGGCGCAGGGTGAGTTCGTAGCCGCGCAGGCGGATCTCGAGCGGGTCTCCCATGGGCGCGTACTTCATCATGGTCACTTCGGTGCCGGGCGTGAGCCCCATATCGAAGATGTGCTGGCGCAGCGACGAATCGTCCGACTCAACCGACTCGATGATCGCGTCCTTACCTATCTCAAGCTCGTCGAGCTTCATGCGAAATCTCCTCTGGTGCGCCTCCGGGGCGGTCGAAATGTTGACCGCAGTGAACACAGGCCGTATGAGATTGTAGCGGTATCGGGGCGGCGCGGCAGCGTCGCAGGCGGAAAGCGCACACCCTTACAAAAACGAAACGTTCGCGTAAGCCAAATCGATGGCTCGCCGGGCGCGCGAGGACGAGAATGGACGCTGCCACCAACCGATGGGAGCATCATGTACCTCAAACTCGCACGTGGGAACGTCCGGCGCAGCCTGCGCGACTACTCGGTCTACTTCGCCACGCTCGCGCTCGCCGCCTGCCTGCTGTATTCGTTCATCGCCTCGGGCGACTACCTCACCGCGCTCGACCTCACGCCCGAGCAGCGCGGTATCTATGGGAGCATGGGCGGCGTCCTCGAAGGCTTCTCCGTCTTCGTCGTCGTGGTGTTCATCTTCCTCGTCGCCTACGCCAACCGCTTCATCGTGCGCCGCCGCAAGCGTGAGTTCGGCATGTACGCACTGCTGGGCATGGAGCGCCGCGGCGTGGCGTGCGTCCTCGCGCTCGAGGGCGGCATCGTGGGCGCGGCGGCGCTCGCGACGGGCATCCTCGCCGGGGTCGTGCTCTCCCCTGCCTTCGGCCTCATCGCCGCCTTCGTGTTCGACGCGCCCTGGCGGCTGCTCCCGGTGTTCTCCACCGGCGCCGCCGTCTGGACGGCCTGCAGCTTCGCGGCCATCACCGCGCTCGGCTCCGCCGCATGCGTGCGCGACGTGGTGCGCCGCCCCCTCATCGAGCTCATGAGCGCCGAGCGCGCGCCCGAGCGCATGCGCTTCGCGAGCAAGCGCGGGGCGCGCGTGCAGCTCGCCCTCGCCGTGCCGCTCCTCGCCGTCGTGTGGGGGAGCTGCGTCGTACAGCCGATGTACTTCGTCGCCTTCATCATCCCCATGGGCTTCGCCGCGTTCGGGGCAACCATGCTCGTGATGCGCGCGGGCGCCTGGCGGCTGGGCGAGCGCGCCCGGCGGAGGCCCGAGCGCTACTGGGACGGCCTGCGCCCCTTCACCGTGCGGCAGACCGAGGCACGCATCTCGAGCACCTCGGCCGCGCTCGCCTGCGTGTGCGTGCTCATCGCGGCGGCCGTGTGCATGATCTGCGCGGGCTTCGCGTTCAGCGTCGGCATGCGCGCGCCGGGGGCGGTGGTCGAGAACGCGAGCACGCTCGCGCCCATCGGCTACATCGGGATCTTCTACGGCGCGGCGTTCCTCGTCACCGCTGCGGCGATCCTCGCGCTGCAGCAGCTCTCGGGCGCCGCGGACGCGCGGCATGCCTACGAGACCCTGCGCGAGCTGGGCTGCGACCGCGAGCTCGCGCGCGTCTCCCTGCGCCAGCAGGTGCGCCTGAGCTTCGCCGCCCCGCTCGGATGCGCGCTCGTCCACGATGTGTTCGGCCTCATCCTCGTCGCCTTCCTGGCGCTCGTGCTGGGCAGCGGGTCGTTCGCGCTCGTGGTAGCCGGCACCCTCGCCTTCACCCTCGCCCTCATGGGCGCGTACTACCGCATCACCTGTCGCGCCTGCGAGCGCCTGCTGCTCTGAGTCATT
>CAPI01000127.1 GCA_000333815.1 [Collinsella] massiliensis | reverse complement strand
GAACCGCCCCCCGTTTCTTGGACACGGAAATGGAGGTCCGAGAGATGGGGGGCATTCTCATGTCCATCGACCTACGGTACGGGCACGGGCGCGCGGCGAGGTCGCTCGCCGCGGACCTGTTCGCGGAGGGCAGGGGGTACGAGTCCGTCGCCCGCGAGCTCGGGGTCCCCGCCATGGCCGTGAGAAAATGGCAGCAGACGTACCGGGCGGTCGGGAGGGACGGTCTGCTGAGCATGGGGGAGACGCGCGCGAGATACGACTACGAGACGAAGGTCGCCGCCGCCAGGGCCGTGGTCGACGGCGGCGCGACCAGGGCCGAGGCGATGCGGCGCTTCGGGATCGCCGGCTCGAGCTCGCTCGACCGGTGGTGCCGCCTCTACCGCGAGGGCGGCGCCGAGGCCCTCAGGCCGAGGCCGAGGGGGAGGCCGGGGGGCTCCGGCCCGGGGGCCGCGCCCAGGACCCGCGAGGAGAGGCTCGAGGAGCGCGTGCGCAAGCTCGAGGCGCAGGTGGCGTACCTAAAAAAATCGATAGCCCTGAAGGCGGAGCTCAGCTCCCGAACCGGGAGAAGGCCCTAGCGGTCGCCGAGCTTTCAGGGCTGGGGCACGGCCTCGCCGACCTGCTGGAGGCCGCGGGCCTCGCCAGGTCGAGCTACTACTACGCGCTCGCCCACCCCAAGGGCCCGACCAGGCCGGAGCTGCGCGCGAGGGTCGCCGAGATCTTCGGGAGGCTCCCGAACGGCGTGGGGCACCGCCAGGTCGCCATGGAGCTCCGGGCGGTGGACGGCGCCCGCATAGCGGACAAGACGGTGCTCAAGATGATGCGCGAGATGGGGCTCAGGTGCGGCATCAGGCGGGAGACCGACCACCACAGGTACAACTCCTACAAAGGGGTCGTCGGGAAGACCTTCGAGAACGTGCTCGGCCGCGACTTCGCCGCCGACGGCCCCTGGCGGAAGATGGGCACCGACGTCACCGAGTTCAGGCTCTCCTTCGGCAAGGCCTACCTCGCGCCCGTGTACGACTTCGGCAGCAAGGAGATCGTGGCGTGGTCGGTCTCGGAGCGCCCCGACCTCGCCCAGCAGGAGGAGATGCTCGCCATGCTCGCGGCGGCCAAGCCCGAGGGCGCGGCGCCGGTCCTGCACTCCGACATGGGCTGGCAGTACCAGCACGCGGCGTACGTGCGCGCGCTCGCCGAGAACGGCATCACCCAGAGCATGTCCCGGAAGGGCAACTGCCTGGACAACGCCGCGACCGAGCAGGTCTTCGGCCACATCAAGGACGAGTTCTTCCGCGGGCGCGACTGGGACACGTTCGAGTCGTTCAAGGCCGACCTCGAGGCGTACATACACCACTGGAACCACGTGAGGCGGCAGGTCAAGCTGAAGGGCCTGACCCCGGCGGAGTTCCGGGAGCTGGCCCTCCGCGAGGCCGCTTAGCGGTTATGATTTAACGCGTCCAAGTTTTGGGGTGCAGTTCA
>CAPI01000128.1 GCA_000333815.1 [Collinsella] massiliensis | reverse complement strand
CCGAGCCCGTCGCGGCGCCGGCACCCGCCCCGGAGCCCGACCCCGAGCAGACGGCCGGGCCCGCGCGCCCCGACACCACGGCCGAGATCGACGTCGCCGCCGTGGAGCGCAAGCTCACCGACCCCGGCTCCACGCAGAGCTTCCCCGCGGTCACGGAGGAGCGCATCGATACCGATTCCACCTACGACGCCGGCACGAGCACCTCGCTCATGTGGGGCGCCCGCTCCGACGTGGGCTGTGTGCGCACGCACAACGAGGACTCCTACCTCGTGCAGTCGCCGCTGTTCTGCGTGTGCGACGGCATGGGCGGCCACGCCGCCGGCGAGGTGGCATCCTCGCTCGCGGTCGAGACCATCGCGCGCCTCGCGCCGCATGAGGCCGATCCCGCCCGCCTCGCAGCTGCCGTCGAGGCCGCCAACGCCGCCATCATCGAGGCGGCGGAGAACGGGCTCGGCAAGCCCGGCATGGGCTGCACGGCGACGGTCGCCTACATCGAGGGCACGTCGCTCGCCATCGCGCACGTGGGCGACTCGCGCGCCTACCTGCTGCACGAGGGCACGCTCATCCGCGTCACCCACGACCACTCCTATGTGGAGGAGCTCGTCGACGCCGGCGAGATCACGGCCGACGAGGCGCGCGTGCACCCCAACCGCTCCGTCATCACCCGCGCGCTCGGCTCCGACCCCGCCATGTACGCGGACCACTTCCAGCTCAACATCGAGGAGGGCGACCGCCTCATCCTGTGCTCCGACGGCCTCTCGAGCATGGTGCCCGACGCCGACATCGAGGCCATCGCCATGCAGTCCCCCACCGCGCAGCTGTGCGTCGACAACCTCGTCGACGCCGCGCTCGCCGCGGGCGGCGGCGACAACGTGACCGTCGTGGTGGCCGACGTGGTCGACGACGGCCGCATGCGCGACCTCATCCGCCGGCGGCGCCGCAACATCCTCATCGCGCTCGCGGGCATCATCTTCGCGCTCGCCGCGGCCCTGGCCGTCGGCGCGTACGTCGTTTCCAGCTCGCTGTTCCTCGGCGTGCACAACGGGCATGTGGCCATCTACACCGGCGTGCCGGAGTCCATCCTGGGCATCGACCTCTACCGCCTGTACGACGAGACCGCCATCCAGATCGATGACCTGCCCGAGGACACGCAGAACCGCCTGAACGAGGGCATCGGCCAGGCGAGCATGGACGAGGCGCGCGCGACGCTCTCGCAGTACCGCACGCAGATCGATGCCGATAGGACGAGGGCGGCCCAGAACGCCGCCGCCATCGAGGGCAGCTCCACCGACGCCGACGATGCCGCCGGCGCCGAAGCGGCCGGAACCCCGGGAGGTGAGGCGTGATGGGAAGCCGTCGCAACACCGAGCTCATGCTGTTGATCGGGGGCGCGTTCCCCGTCACCCTGCTCTACGCGCTCTATGTGGTCACCACCGGCACCGCGCTCACGTTCAGCACGCTCGCCGTGCCGCTCGGCCTGTTCGCCGCCTTCGCCGCCGCGCACATCGGCGTGCGCTTCCTGGCGCCCGGCGCGGACCCGGCCATCCTGCCGATCGTCTTCGTGCTCTCGGGCATCGGCATCACCTTCGTCTCGCGGCTCGCGCCGTCGTCGGCCATCAACCAGATCATCTACCTCTTCGTGGGCATCGCGCTCATGATCGGCACGCTCGCCCTCGTGAAGAACCTCGACGTGGTGAAGCGCTATAAGTACACGCTCGGCCTCGCGGGCATCGTGCTGCTGCTCCTGCCCATGTTCATCGGCACGGACCGCTACGGCTCCAAGCTCTGGATCGAGATCGGCTCCTTCACCATCCAGCCCGGCGAGTTCGCCAAGGTGGCCATCGTGCTCTTCCTCGCGGGCTACCTCTCGGAGAACCGCGAGCTGCTCTCCATCGCCAACCACAACATCCTGGGCTTCAAGATCCCGCGCCTGCGCCTGCTCGCGCCGCTCTTCGTGGTGTGGGGCGTGTGCCTGGCCATCGTCGCCTTCGAGCGCGACCTGGGCTCGGCCCTTCTGTTCTACACGCTCTTCCTCATCATGCTCTACGTGGCCACGGGGCGCATCTCCTACGTCATCATCGGCATCGTGCTCCTGCTCATCGGCGGCTTCGGCATGTACCAGCTCATGGGGCACGTGCGCACGCGCTTCGCCATCTGGCTCGATCCCTTCGCCGACGCGCAGGGCGGCGGCTACCAGCTCGTGCAGTCGCTCTACTCGCTCGCCGACGGCGGCCTCGTGGGCACGGGCATCGGCCGCGGCATGCCCGACTACATCCCCGTCGTGGCCTCCGACTTCATCTTCTCGGCCATCGGCGAGGAGCTCGGCCTGCTCGGCGCCACCGCCGTGCTCATGCTCTTCATGCTCTTCGCCGTGCGCGGCCTCACCACCGCGGCGCGCGCCAAGAGCGACCTCGCCGCGTTCTCGGCCACCGGCCTCACCGCCGCCATCTCGTTCCAGGCCTTCCTCATCGTGGGCGGCGTGACGCGGCTCATCCCGCTCACGGGCGTGACGCTGCCGTTCATGAGCCAGGGCGGCTCGTCGCTGCTGGCGAGCTTCATCATCGTGGGCCTGCTCATGCGCGCGGGCGACGAGGCCACCGGCCGCGAGACGGAGCTCACGGGCACGGGCATCATGGCCGCCATCCCCGCCATGGGCTCGCGCGGGGCGGAGGCCGTCGCCGACGGCCTCATGAGCAGCGTGGGCACGCGCATCTTCCACGGGTCGCGCAAGGACGGCGGCTCGTCCGCGTCCGGCCGGGCGGGGCGCACCGGCTCCACCGGCGGCTCGGGCAGCATCGGCGGCTCGCACGCCCGCCCCGGCTCGCGCCTGCGCCGGCGCCTGCTCGACACGCCCGAATCCGGCGTGCTCGGCCGCGTCGCGCTCGCCAAGCGCCTCACCCGCACCGTGTTCCTGTTCACCGCGCTCTTCGCGGTGCTCATCGGCAACCTCACCTACATCCAGGTCATCAAGGCCGACGAGTACCAGAGCATGCCCTCGAACAACCACACCATCATGCGCCAGGCCTACATCCAGCGCGGGTCCATTATCACCTCCGACGGCCTCACGCTCGCCGAGTCCGTGCGCCAGGACGACGGCACGTACGTGCGCTCCTACCCCAACGGCAACATGGCGGCGCACACGGTGGGCTACTACTCCACGCGGTACGGCTCCTCCGGCGTGGAGAGCACCATGAACGACACGCTCACCGGCTCGAAGGACTACTCGAGCTGGGAGAACGCGATCCTGTCGCTCGCGGGCGTGGCGCAGCCCGGCAACTCCGTCGCGCTCACCATCGACTCGCGCATCCAGACGGCCGCCGAGCAGGCGCTCGAGGGCCGCACGGGCGCCATCGTGGTGCTCGACCCGCGCTCCGGCGCCGTGCTGGCCATGGCGAGCTCGCCGTCCTTCGACAACACCGACATCGACGCCGTGCGCGAATCCGGCAGCGACGGCACGGGCGAGTACAACCGCGCCACCCAGGCGCTCTACACCCCGGGCTCGACCTTCAAGGTCATCACCCTCGCCACGGCGCTCGAGACCGGCACCGCCACGCTCGACACCCAGATCGACGCCCCGGGCGAGCTCGAGGTGGGCGGCGCGAGCGTCACGAACATCGGCGGCACCGACTGGGGCACCATCAGCCTCGAGCGCGCCTTCGAGGTCTCGGCGAACACCGCGTTCGCCCAGATGGCGACCGAGAGCGGTGCCGAGAACCTCGTGCAGTACGCGCGCGCCTTCGGCTACGGGCAGTCGCTCGGCCAGGACTTCTCCACCACCGCTTCCGTCATGCCCGACCCGGGCGAGATGACGGAGTGGGAGACCGCGTGGGCGGGCGCCGGCCAGCCCGTCGGCCAGGGGCACACCCCCGGCCCCCAGACCACCTGCATGCAGAACGCCGTGATGGCGGCCGCCATCGCCAACGACGGCATCGTCATGAACCCCTACGTGGTGGGCCAGGTGCTCGCACCGGACGGCACGGTGGTGAGCACCACGCAGTCGCGCTCGCTCGGCCAGGCCGTGAGCGCCGACACCGCCGCGAAGGTCGCCGAGGCGATGCTCGGCGTCGTGCAGGGCGGCACCGGTAGCGCCGCGCAGGTCTCCGGCGTGCAGGTCGCCGGCAAGACCGGCACGGCCGAGGCCACCGCGTCCCAGGTGAACTCCACGTTCGTGGGCTTCGCCCCCTATGACAACCCGACGGTCGCCATCTCGGTGGTGATCGAGGATTATTCGAGCGACGGCAGCTCGGCTGCCGCGGCGGCGGGCACGGTGCTCGCCGCCGCCCTCGCGGCGCAGGGATCGTGACGCGCCGCTCCCGTTTCCCAGGTTCACTCGTACGATGCAAGGTTTGTGAGGAGTAACGATGCAACAGCAGGTCCTCGGGGGAAGGTACCTCATCAAGGACAAGGTCGGCTCGGGCGGCATGGCCACCGTGTACCGCGCGCAGGACCAGGTGCTCGACCGCACCGTGGCCATCAAGATCATGCTGCCGCAGTACGCGGCCGACGCCACGTTCGCCGCGCGCTTCAAGCAGGAGGCGCAGGCGGCGGCCGGCCTCCAGAGCCCCTACATCGTGGGCATCTACGACTGGGGCAAGGACGGCGACACGTACTACATCGTCATGGAGTACCTGCGCGGCACGGACCTCAAGAGCGGCATCCGCAGCCACGGGGCGCTCGACCCCAAGAAGGTCGCGCAGATCGGCTCGCAGATCTGCGGCGCGCTCTCCGTCGCCCATAAGCACGAGATCATCCACCGCGACATCAAGCCGCAGAACATCATGGTGCTGCCCGACGGCAACATCAAGGTCATGGACTTCGGCATCGCGCGCGCCAAGAACAGCCACCTCACGCAGGACAACAACGTCCTGGGCACCGCGCACTACGTGAGCCCCGAGCAGGCGCGCGGCCAGGAGCTCGGCCCCACGTCCGACATCTACTCGCTCGGCGTGGTGATGTACGAGTGCGCCACCGGCCAGGTGCCCTTCGACGGCGAGGACGCCATCTCCGTCGCGGTGAAGCAGATGAACGAGCTGCCCGTTCCCCCCTCGCAGCTCAACCCCGCCATCGACGCGAACCTCGAGCGCATCATCCTGCGCTGCATGGAGAAGGACCCCGCGAACCGCTTCCAGTCGGCCGACGAGCTGCGCCAGGCGCTCAACGCCTACCTCGCCGGCAGGCAGGTGGACGTCCCGGAGCCCACGCGCGTGCTCGCGGCCGGCGCCATCGGCGGCGTGGGCGGCGCGGGCACGACCGAGACGCGCGTCATGACGGACAAGACGCAAGCCATGGCGCGCCCGGCCGACCTGGGCGCCACCACGGTGCGCGGCGGCGCCGGCGGGCGCTCGAGCGTGTCCGGCGGCCAGGGCTCGTACGAGCCCGAGCCCAAGCGCGGGCGCGGGGCGAAGATCGCCGCCGCCATCATCGGCGCCATCGCGGTGATCGGCGTCATCGCGTTCATCGCCATGAACGCCCTCGGCGCGGGCGGCGAGGAGTTCCCCGCCCCCAACCTGCTGGGCATGACGCAGCAGCAGGCCGAGGACGAGCTCGAGAAGTACGGCCTCGAGCTGGGCAACATCGATCCCGGCTACAGCGACGACTACGAGGTCGGCGAGATCATGGACCAGACGCCGGGCGAGGGTCGCTCCGTGCACAAGGGCGATAAGATCGACATCACCGTCGTGCGCGGCCCGGAGACCAAGACCACGACCGTGCCGAGCCTGAGCGGCCGCACGCAGGAGGAAGCCGAGCAGCTGCTCAAGGAGGCCGGGCTCACCGGGCACCCCGTCACCGAGGCGAACGACGCCGAGGAGGGCAAGGTCTTCGACCAGAACCCCGCCGCCGGCGAGGAGGTCGACGAGGGCTCGACGGTGACGTACAAGGTGTCCACGGGCCCTGACGCCGAGAACATCCCGGGCGTCGTGGGCTACACCGAGGCCGAGGCCACGAACATGCTGTCCGAGGCGGGCTTCTCGGTGAACTCCGTTCCCGGCGGGTACAGCAGCCGCTATGCGGCCGGCTACGTCATGAGCCAGGATCCCACCGGCCAGGCGAAACCCGGCAGCACCGTGACGATCTACATCTCCGAGGGCCCCGAGCCTGAGCCGGAACCCGAGCCGGATACCCCGGATTCGCCCACGTCGCCGACCTCGCCCGACTCCCCGACGACCGGCGAGGGCGAAGAGACGAGCTAGCGCCGCCTGCACGGCTTGATCTGGCCGGCGGCAGATGGCGCGCGCGATGCGCACATTGAGCGGCGGGCACTCCAACGAGGGGTGCCCGCCGTTTTCATGGGCTGCCGCGACGATGTGGGGCGCGCCACGGGCTCGCATGGGGCGCGGTCTCACCCCTCGCGCGCGACGCGCATGACCACGAACCAGCGCTCGCCGCTCCAGCCAGCCGCATCCTTGTAGAGGCTCGTCACGTGCTCGCCGATCTGGATCGCGAACACCCAGCCACCTTGGAGGCGTTTCTTCGACGTCACGCGGGTCACCTCGAACGCGCGCCCGTCGGGCAGTACGATGGCGCGGGGCAGCTCGGTGCCGTCGGCGCTCACGCGGATGACAACGTCAACGTATGTCCGAATCCCCCTCGGCGGCAACGCCAGCCCCTCTCCGCATGCATATCGAACGCTTGTTCTTATCATAGGAGGCCGTGGGGACAATACTCGAAGCCCGGCGTTTGCGGATTTCCGGCCCGGATTTTCCGGAACGTTGTGCGATCTCCCGCCGAAACGAAAAACAGGCCAGAGGCAAACACAGCCTCTGGCCTGCACATATTCGATGGTGCCCCCGGTGCGATTCGAACGCACGACACCCGCTTTAGGAGAGCGGTGCTCTATCCCCTGAGCTACGGAGGCACGTTCCCTCATTCTAGCAGAACGGCGCAGCCACGATAGCGAGGTAGAGGCGCTGCCCGCATAGGGCGCAACATAGGGCGCAAGCGCCCACTCACACGCCACCGAACGGTGCACACCCTGCCGAATCGGCGCCTTCCCGAACCCTCCGGAACCACTCCGCGCACAAACGGCGCGAAACGAACGGTTTATCCGGCACCCCGGAAGTAGCAAGGTGCTGCACGCCAGCAAACCCGCAGGTAACGAGCTTGCGGTTTCGCCGGCTACTCGGGCACCCCCGCATAAACCGCTCGTTTCGCGCCGTTTGTGCACGCCACCCTTCCGAATGCCTCTTCGAACGCCGTGCACCAGGCCTCCGCGAGCCCGAAACCACCCGCCGCGCCGCCTACGCGACCTCGACCACGCCGCCTTCGCGCACGGTGATCGTCATGCCATCCTGCACATACGCCAGGAACTCCTCGCCGAGCGAATCCACCACCGGCATGGACACGTCGTCCAGCCACACGTCCGCGAGCACCGCACCCGCGGCCGCCAGCGAATCGATGGGCTCAGAGAACAGCATGCACGCGGGCTGCCGCTTCATGGCGCACGCGCAGTACAGCACGAGCCCGCCCGTCGTGGAGCCGATCGTCTGCGGCAGGCACAGCGCGCGCCCGGCCATCTGCTTGCCGTACAGATCCGGGTTGTTCTGGTCGCCGCACGTCGCCTTCTTGTCGCCGAACTGCAGCGCCTTCTGGAACGACGCCAGCGTGTTCAGCCCGCCATGGCTCACCACGGCCTCGGCGCTCGTCTCGCCCGGGGAAATCACGCGTCCCTTGAACTCCCGCATCAGCGATCGCCTCCCTTCGCGTCGGACTCCGAGCCATCGCGCTTCGCCACCGATGCCGCCACGGACGCGCCGTCCGCGCAGCCGGTGATCTGCTCCAGGATCTCGTCGTCGGTGTAGTAGCGCGCCGTCGTGTACGTGCGCAGCTTGTTGCTCGACGTGATGACCGGCATGCTGCCGCACAGCGGGTTGTTCATGTACATGAGCGGGCAGATGTAGGATACGATCACGCCCGTCGCGGCGAGTCGCGCCGCGTACGGCGTCTCGTTGAAGCGCTCGACCACCGCGGGCGCCGCCGTGAAGACGGTCGGCACCGCCACGCGCTCGCGCCCCGAGGCGGCGAGCCCGGCCTCGATCTTGTCCGTCCAGGCCTTGAGCTGGTTCAGGCTCATGTGCGGGCAGCCCATGAAGCAGAGCTTGGGCGCGGCGTCGCGCTTCTTCCACACGATGGGGTAGCCGTCGTACACGCGCTGGAGCTCGGCGTCGTCGATCACATAGGTCTGCGCGCCCTCGCGCACGAGGCTGCGCCCGTCGCGCACCGCCTCGGGCGTGATGCCCTCCACGTGGTAGAGACCCACGGCGCCGTTCGAGGCCGTCGCCGCGCCGAAGTCCTTGAGGTAGTCGCGCGCGTCGTCGTCGAGCTCGCCGAGCCAGCGGTCGAGCCCCACGATATAGGGCACGTCCTCCATGACCTTCATGCCGATGGCCGAGCCCAGGAGCTGCGCCTCGGGCTTCTTGGTGGTGCGGATCTCCACGACCCAGTCCGCGCGGCGCCCGTCATCGGTGAGCAGGCCGAAGTACGGCACGAAGCCCACCACGGAGCCCATGAGGTCGATGATGCCGGAGTTGCGGTTGCACCGCGCGCCCAGCACAGAGTTCGCGTACACCACGGCCGACGACTCGGACCAGCTGAGCACCTCGCCGAGCGCCGGCGTGTTGCCCACCTCGTCCATGTAGCAGGTGCAGGTGAAGGCGTCCTTCTGCATGAGGCCGAGCTTCTGCAGCTGGCCCTCGTAGAAGTCCTGCTTGGAGTACATGAACTTCTTGAACACGAGGTTCTGCAGGAGGTTGCTCGGCACGGCGGGGTCGAGCGGGCGCGGGTCGGCCGAGAACTGCTGCTTCGAGACCGCGCCGGCGCGGATGAGCTGGTCCATGAGGTCGTAGACCGGCGTGAGCGCCTTCAGGCCGAACGATGTGACGAGGTGGTTGTACCTGCTCGTCACAGGCACCATCTTCGTGGCGCCGAAGATCTCGCCGTAGCGCACGAGGGTCTCCATCACGCGGGCGAGCGTGTCGCCGTGCACGCCCTCGAGGATCGCCTCCTGTTCCGCGGTGAGCTGCATGGTGTGCTGCATGGGGCTCCTTTCTGGTCGATGCTCCCGGGTGGAAGCGGGGGTGAACAGCAAGCGACCCGGGCTCTGCGCGAACCCGGGCCGATGCATGAGCTAGATGCGCATCGCGGCCTCGTAGGCACTCCAGATGACGGTGCGGAGGTTGCCCACCTGGGCGCAGTCGCCCACGAGCTGCACGTTCTTACCGCGCGGCGCGAGCGGGGCGCTCACGTAGCCCACCGAGCCGATCACCGAATCGCACGGCACCTCGAACGTGGCGCCGTCCTTGCCGCGGCACACGATCGAGCCGTCGCGCACCTCGGCGAGCGTCGTCTCCAGATAGACCGGCACCTTGTGCAGGGCGAACCATTCGCGCAGGTAGGAGCTGTTCGCCAGGCACACGCCCTTCTGGGCGATGAGGTCGTCCTTCATCTCCACGATGATGGGCTTCTTGCCCTCGAGCGCGAGCTCGTAGGCGATCTCGCAGCCGGTGAGGCCGCCGCCGATGACCGCGACCGTCTCGCCCACCGGCGTGCCGGTGAGGTAGTCGCACGCCTCGACCATGCGCTCGAAGCCCGGAACGCTCCGCATGATGCGCGGCACAGCGCCCGTCGCCACGATGACCGGCTCGCCGCCGAACTCCTCGACGCTCTTGACCTCGTCGTTCAGGTGCACCTCGATGCCGAGCTCCTCCATCTGCCGGCGATACCACGCCAGCAGGTCGCGGAGCTTCCCCTTGTACGACTCGGCGCTCGCCGCGATGAACGTGCCGCCGAGCTCGCCCGCGCGCTCGTGGATGACCGGCTTGTGGCCGCGCAGCTTGAGCACGCGCGCCGCCTCCATGCCGCCGATGCCGCCGCCCACGATATGCACCGTGCGCGGGGTCGTCGCGGGCTTGATGTGGTGCTTGTCCCACTGCATGGTCTCCGCATTCACGGCGCAGCGCGACAGGTGCAGGCTGTCGGCCAGGTCCTGGTCGTTCGCGACGCCCTTGTAGTGCGCCATGTTGAAGCAGCCATTATGGCACAGGATGCACGGGCGGATGTCCTCCGGGCGATCCTCGATGAGCTTGGTGACCCACTCCTGGTCGGCCAGGAACTGCCGCGCGAAGCCGGCGCCGTCGAGCTTGCCCTCCTTGATGGCCTCCGCCGCGACGAAGGGGTCGAGCCTGCCGGCCGCCACCACGGGGATGTCGACGAACTGCTTGATGTGCTCCACATCCTCGAGGTTGCAGTTCTCGGGCATGTAGATGGGCGGATGCGCCCAGTACCAGGCGTCGTAGGTGCCGTTATCGCAGTTGAGCATCGCGTAGCCCGCGTCTTCAAGGTAGCGCGCGGCGCGCTCGGATTCCTCCATGTCGCGGCCGACCTCGGTGTACTCCTCGCCCGGCAGCGCGCCCTCGCGGAAGCCCTTCGTCTTGGACACCACGCTGTAGCGCAGCGACACCGGGAAGTCGTCGCCGCAGGCCGCGTGGATGGCCTGGACGATCTCGACCGCGAAGCGGTAGCGGTTCTCGAACGAGCCGCCGTACTCGTCGGTGCGGTGGTTCACGTACGGCAGGGTGAACTGGTCGAGCAGGTAGCCCTCGTGCACGGCGTGCACCTCGACGCCGTCGACGCCGGCCTCCTTGAGCAGGCGCGCGGACTCCGCGAACGCCTCCACGAACTCGTGGATCTCGGGCACGGTCATCTCGCGCGACGGCACGTGGTCGGACCAGCGGTTGGGCGCGGGGCTCGCCGAGGCGCAGATCTTCTCGAGGTCCATGACCGGCTTGGAGAGCTTGCGCAGCACGGGGTTCACGTAAAGCTGTTCCATCATGTCGCTGATGGTGAACGACCGACCGAACCCGGCGGTGAGCTGCACGAAGAGCTTCGCGCCCGTCTTGTGGAGCTCGGGCATCCACTTCGCGAGGTCGCGGTACATCTTCTTGTTCTTGTGGAGCCACTGGCCGAACATGGGGTTGTAGACGGGCTGGCACCCCGGCAGCACGAGGCCGACGTTGTTCTTCGCGACCTCCATGATGAAACGCGCACCCACCTTGTCGAAGTGGTTCTTCTCCATCCAGCCGAAGAGGTCCGTACCGCCCATCGACGTGAGCACGATGCGGTTCTTGATCTCGCAGGAACCGATCTTCCAGGGCGTGAACAGGGGCTCGAGTCTTGAATCCACGGGGATCCTCCTTACCGCAGCATGGGGGCCGGAACGGAGCGTGCGGCCCACCGATACCTCCGCCATGCACCCCATTATAGGCACGCCGGGCGCACGGGGCCTCCCCGCCGTTTGATAGACAATATTTGCCCTTTCGTCAATGTATATGTTGACGAGTTGTCAATACTGGCGCAAACTATGCGTATACGTGCATATTCTCTCGAGAGCGGAGCCGACCATGACCGAATCGATGAAACGCACGCGCGCCTCGCGCCATTCCTACGACGCCCGGCGCGAGGAGATCCTCCAGGCCGTCATCGACGTCTGCGCGCAGGAGGGGATCGGCAAGCTCTCGGTCTCGAGCGTCTCGAAACGCGTCGGCTGCACGCGCTCGCTCTTCTACCACTACTTCCCCAACAAGGAGGACGCGCTCAACGCGGCGCTCGACTACACCATCGATGCATTCATCGACCGGCTGCGCACCTGGAACGAGCACCGCGTCTTCGGCGACATCGAGGGCGCGCTCGACAGCATCTCCGAGCTGCTCAAGACGCTCGTGCTCGAGATGCCGGGCATCTCCGGCTCCATCACGGTGGGCGGCGACGCCGTGCTCTACACCGCGTTCGTAAACCGCGTGGCCGAGCGCTGCGCCCGCTACATGTGCGAGTCGACCGTCGTCGATTTCGCCCAATACCACGAGGTGCTCATCGACAACGTCTTCGAGACGTTCTACGTGCTCATCAGCGGGCTCATTCTGTACATCCGCTCGCACCGGGATGTGCCCGTGGAGGTCATCAAGGAGATCATCGCCTGCACCCTGCATATCGAGGGCTACACCGAGAAGTACAAGGACCGCAGGCCGGAGCGGTAGGCACAGCGGAGGCGGAAGCGGCCGTTTGCGGCGCGACGTGAGCTGCGGGCGCGCGAAATCGTCCTCCAAAACACAAAAT
>CAPI01000129.1 GCA_000333815.1 [Collinsella] massiliensis | reverse complement strand
GTCCCCGACGTCCCGGCCGTCGAGGAGGCGCCCATCCCCGTACCCAAGACCGTCACGCGCGAGGCGCTCGCCGGCATGGGCGGTGCCGCCGCGACCGGTGGCGCCCTCGGTGCCGCGAGCATCGCCGGCAACCTCGCGAGCGGGCGCGCCGCGGCCCCGGCGTCGGCGCAGCTCGTCGACGTCGTGACCGGCGAGACCCACCCCGTCACCGCGCCGGCGTGCATCATCGGGCGCGAGCGCGCGGCCGCCAACATCGTGCTGCGCGACCCCAACGTCTCGCG
This sequence comes from [Collinsella] massiliensis, assembly GCA_000333815.1. Lineage (GTDB taxonomy): Bacteria > Actinomycetota > Coriobacteriia > Coriobacteriales > Coriobacteriaceae > Enorma. Next base: position 667 of record CAPI01000129.1, on the reverse strand, counting down.
CCGCCACGCGCAGATCACGCTCGCGGGCACCGAGTGGTCCATCGAGGACCTCAACTCCACGAACGGCACACTCGTGAACAACCGCCGCATCACCCGCTGCCCGCTGCGCAACGGTGACGTGCTCACCTTCGGTCTCAGCACGTTCGAGTTCAGGAGCTGAGGCCCATGATCGACGTCATCCTCTTCATCGGGCGCATCGTCCTCGTCGTCCTGCTCTACATCTTCCTGTTCGCCGTCATGAAGACCGGCGTGGGCCTCGTGCGCGGCCAGCGCCGCGACTCCGCCATCTGGACGATCGACGTCGACAAGGGCCCGCGCGGCATCCGCGGCATCCACGTGGACATGCTCGGCCCCGTGATCGTGGGCCGCTCGCCCAGCTCCGACATCTGCATCAACGAGCCGTTCGTCTCGGCGAGCCACGCGCGCTTCTCGCTCCAGGGCCCCGCCCTCGTCATCGAGGACCTCAACTCGCTCAACGGCACGCTCGTGAACGGCCGCCAGCTCCTGGAGCCCGCGACCCTGCGCGAGGGCGACGAGGTGCAGATCGGTGACGTCGTGATGAAGGTGAGCCGCCGATGACGTCCGGGGAGCGCACATTCCCTTCCGAGCCGGCGCCCCAGCCGACGAACGCGCCAATCGGCGCGGCGACGCCCGCGCTCGACCCGAT
>CAPI01000130.1 GCA_000333815.1 [Collinsella] massiliensis | reverse complement strand
CCGAGGTCGCGGCCGGTGCCGTGGTGCTCGCGCTCGCGGCCGCCGCGACGAGCCTCGCGCTCGCCCGCCACGCGCGCAACATGCGGGAATCCCGCGGAAACGCCATGCTCATCGTGGGCGGCACCCTGCCCGGAATTATGGTTGTTTTGCTGCTCTGGCTTGCAAACCCTATGGAAAATGCGCTCGTCGCGACCTACGGAGCGGCCATAGCCATCGGCGCGGGAGCCCTATCCTCTATAATTATCTTCATATGCGTATACTCGTTGGGATATCGAAAAGACATGCCAGAAGGTGATCGACCGTGAACTTCCTGAACATCTTCGAGGACCGCGTGGCGGGGATCTTCGGTGCCGCGCGCGCGCCGTTCTCGTTCAAGAAGCTGGCCAAGCAGGCCGCTCACGAGATGGAGGAGCAGACGCTCGTGGTGAACGGCGCGAACACCGCGCCCGCGCTCTACACGATCCTCATCGCGAACGACGACGACGCCTTCATGGCCCCCTACTACCCGCAGCTCGCACGCGAGGTGAGCTCGCTCGTGAAGGCGCAGGCCGAGAAGAAGCGCTACACGTTCGTGGGCGAGCCGCTCGTGCGGTTCATGATCGACCCCGAGCTCAAGGCCGGCAAGTTCTCCGTCTTCGCCGAGAACGTCGACGCCCAGACCCTCGCGCGCCTCTATGAGGAGGAGCGCGCCTACCAGCAGAGCCTCGCGCAGAACTTCCCGGCCTCGGCCGCCGCGCGCAGCCAGCAGGCGCCCATGCCGCGCCAGCAGACCCCGCAGCCCCGCCCCGCGGCGGCTGTCGAGAGCCCCG
>CAPI01000131.1 GCA_000333815.1 [Collinsella] massiliensis | reverse complement strand
TAATAAGTAAAAGTCACTGGGGGTTATTTTACATGCTACAATCCGCGCTCGCGCAGGCGGCGATCGATATCCTTGAGCGTGGCGCGCGTCGCGAAGAGCTGCCGGTACGTGGCCGACTTCACCTTGCCGGCGGCCTTGAGCTCGTCCATGCGCGCCGTGACGTCCGCGAGCTCCGCGCGCGTGCCGGCGGCGAACGCCTCGTACGCGGCGAGCCGGGCGGCGTCCGCGCCTGCGTCGCTGCCCGTGCTGGCTTCGTTCGGCATGTGCGGCGCCCCCTCCTCGCATCGTCTCGGTGCCACCATGATACCCTCTCGCGCGCGGCGCGGGCGGGGCTTCGAAACATGATAAAATCCAGCCTGTCTGGGTTTTATCATGGATTGTATCAACGCACCATAAACGCACCAAGGACGAGCATGCCGCTGTTCTCGCACCACAACCCATCGCGCCGCACCGTCGCGCCCGCGCCGGGGGCGGCCGTCACGCACCGCATGCCCGAGGCGGTTCCCGCGCCCGGCGCCATGGCGTCGTCGCTGCTCAAGCGCTACCGCCCCATCGAGACGCGCGCCACGGGCGGCTTCGGCTCGGTCGAGGTGTGCATGGACACCCGCCTCCAGCGCCGCGTGGCCATCAAGCGCATCCCGCTCGCCGCCGAGCTGAGCACCACGCCCGAGAGCACCCGCGCCGCGGCGCTCGCGGAGGCGCGCACGGCGAGCATGCTCCAGCATCCCAACATCGTCTCGGTCATCGACTTCACCTACGACGCCGAGTACGCCTACCTGGTCATGGAGTACATCGACGGCATGTCGCTCGAGGAGTTCCTCTCCGGCGTGGACGGCAGCTCCCTCACCTACGACGAGTGCGCCGCCATCGCCGACGCCCTCGTCCAGGCGCTCGCCCACGCGCACGAGAACGGCGTGCTCCACCTCGACATCAAGCCCGCCAACGTGCTCATCGACCACAACGGACATGTGAAGCTCACGGATTTCGGCATGGCCACGCTCACGAGCGCCGCGGGCTTCGGCGGCGCACGCGGCGGGACGATCGGCTACATGCCGCCCGAGCAGCTGCGCGGCGAGGTCGTGGACGAGCGGAGCGACATCTTCTCGCTCGCCGCCGTGCTCTACGAGTCGCTCTGCGCCACCGCGCCGTTCCGCGCCGGCACCCCGGCGGATTCCCTCAGGCGCATCGAGAAGGGCGTGATCTACCCCTCGAGCCTGCTCGCTGACATCCCCGAGAACGCCGAGGAGGCGCTGCTCTGCGCCCTCGACCCCGACCCCGCGCAGCGCATGGCGTCGATGCAGGAGTTCGGCGACTGGTTCCTGCCCGGCCTGGGCAGCCCGCGCGAGGGGCGGCGGAGCCTGGCGCGCATCATCGCGCAGCTCACGTCCGACGACACGGAGGATGCGGAACAGGGCGCCGAGGAGGGCGGCCGCCGGCGCGTGTGGGAGCTCGACCCGGCCGAGGGCTACCTGGGCAGCAGGTCGCCCAAGGCGCGCCGGGCGGTGGTGGGCGTCGTGAGCGCGCTCGCCGTCGCCGGCGGGGCCGCCGCGATC
>CAPI01000132.1 GCA_000333815.1 [Collinsella] massiliensis | reverse complement strand
CGCTCGCGGCCCGCGGCTCCTCAGCCGACTTCACCGGCTCGGAAACCGCCGGGGCAGCCGCCGCAGCCGCCACCTTCTCAGCACCCCCCGCCGACTCGGCCGAGTGCTCAGCCGCCGCGTGCGCCGTGCCCGCGCCCACGAGCGCCGCCATGTCCGGAGCGCTCAGCGGGGCCGAGGGGATCCCCCGCGCCACCTGCTTCTCGAGCGCGTCGATGCGCTCGGCGAGCGCCTCGAGCGTCAGGTCGGACTCGGGGCGCGCGAGCCGCGTGAGCGCGATCTCGAGCACGAGGCGCATGTCGGCGGCGGAGCGCATCTCGAGCGCGGCGTCGTCGAGCACGATGAGCACGCGCGACAGCCGGTCGCCGCTGCCGAACAGCCCCGCCTCCTCCGCGAGCGCCGCCGCCTCCTCGGGCGTGCCCTCGATGAGCTCGGGGCGCGCGCCGGCCACGTAGACCATGTACACGTCGCGGACGTGCGCCACGAGGTCGCGCGTGAGCTCCATGAGATCCTCGCCGGCATCGACCTGCTCCTTCACGAGCGCGAAAAGGGTCGCGACGTCGCGCGAGGCGAGCGCGTGGCTGAAGCGCGAGAGCACCGTGCCGGACACCTCGCCCAAAAGCGCCCGCGCGTCGGCCGAGCGCACCGCGCCGTTGCCGAACACCGAGAGCTGCTCGAGCGTGGAGAGCGCGTCACGCATGCCGCCGCGGGCGTGCTTGGCCACGATCTCGAGGGCGTCGTCGTCGAACGTGAAGCCCTCCTGCTCGCAGATGAAGCGCAAACGGCCCACGATGTCCTCGTTGCCGATGCGGTGGAAGTCGAACCGCTGGCAGCGCGAGAGGATCGTCTCGGGGATCTTCTGGGGGTCGGTCGTGCACAGCACGAAGACCACGTGCGCGGGCGGCTCCTCGAGGGTCTTGAGCAGCGCGTTGAACGCCGCCGTGGTGAGCATGTGCACCTCGTCGATGATGTAGACCTTGTACGCGCCGCGCACGGGGGCGAAGTTCACCGAGCCGATGATCTCCTCGCGCACGTTGTCCACGCCGGTGCGGCTCGCGGCGTCGAGCTCGTAGACGTCCGGGTGCGTGCCCTCGGCGATGGCCTGGCACTCGGGGCACGTGCCGTCCGGCAGGCACCCCGCCGCGCCCTGGGCGCGCGCGGCCTCGGAGCCCTGGCAGAGCAGCGACTTCGCCAGGATGCGCGCCATGGTGGTCTTGCCCGTGCCGCGCGGGCCGCAGAAGAGGTACGCGTGGGACAGGCGCCCCTCGGTCACGGCGTGCTCGAGCGTGGACACGATGTGCTGCTGCCCCACGACGCTCTCGAACGTGAGCGGGCGGTACTTCCTATAGAGCGACTCCATCGAACCTCTCCTCATCCCATATGTAAAATAACCCCAGTGACTTTTTTACATCGCTGAGTGATCCGCGACGACTCACACACCCTCGACCTGAGCGATGTAAAAAAGTCACTGGGGTTATTTTACATG
>CAPI01000133.1 GCA_000333815.1 [Collinsella] massiliensis | reverse complement strand
GGACCTGCTCGCGCGGCTCGCTGAGGACGAGGACGAGTGGGTGCGCGGGGCGGTTGCCGAAAACCCCTCGTGCCCGCCGGACCTGCTTGCGCGGATCGCTGAGGACGAGAGCCAAGCCGTGCGCAGGGCGGTCGCCAAGAACCCCTCGTGTCCGCCGGACCTGCTTGCGCGGCTCGCTGAGGACGAGAGTCAAGTTGTGCGCGAGACGGCCGCCAAAAACCCCTCGTGTCCGCCGAAGGTGCTGGCGAGACTCGTGGTGAACGAGGATCCTTGGGTGAGCCCGAAGGCCGCAATGAACCCCTCGTGCCCCATAGCAGAGGTTATGCGGCTTGTTCTCGATAAATTCTGCTCTCGGTTCGGTTCGGTAAAGCCTACTCTCGATGAAGCTCGGCAGGATAGAGCCAGATGGCCCCGGACTGCCGAGAACCAGGTTCACCCGACGAGCCCCTCGCCTGAGCTCGCTGGAAGAACGGACGCATCTTTTGTGGACGAGCTCGAGCGGCTTGCCAGACTCCACAGGGAGGGGGCACTCGGCGACGAAGAGTTCGCCGCCGCGAAGCGCAAGCTGCTCGGCGTCTAGCGAGCACTCGGAGAAATTCTCTGTTTGGCATGCATAAAATTACATCAGACCCGTAGCGAGCTGATCGTTGACTTGGAGGAATCATGGCCGCCGCGCAGGAGACATCTAACGAAAGCGAGATCGTCCGAGACTTCCTAGACTTAGACCCCTTCTTGCTCCCGCTCATCCGTGATTTGAAATACAGCATCCCTGCGAACCCGTCGTGCCCGCCGGAAGTGCTTGCTGAGCTCGCGACGGACGAGGACACGTGGATGTGCAGGGCGGTCGCTGGGAACCCCTCGTGCCCGCCAGAAGCGTTGAAGCAGATGGCTGAGGACGCGCTCTGCGCATGGTCGCACGGCATGGAGACCCTTGAGGGCGACTCCTGGAAGAAGCTGAAGCTGTGCGCCGGGAACCCCTCATGTCCGCCGGACCTGCTCGCGGAACTCGCAACGTATACCCACGAAACGCGCGCTGAGAATCCCTCATGGCAGCCGGAAACGCTGGAGGAGCTCGTGGAGTATTCCTTGCAGCACTCAACGTGCGAGGCATGTGCGGGGAACCCGTCGTGCCCGCCGGAGACGCTGGCTGAGCTCGCGATGGACTGTCGCTGGGATGTGCGCAAGGCAGTCGCCGTGAACCCGTCGTGCCCGCCGGAGACGCTGGCTGAGCTCGCGACGGACGAGGATCAGAATGTGCGCCAGGCATGCGTCTGGAATCCCGCGTGTCCGCCGGAACTTCTCGCGCGGTTCGCAGAGGATGAGGATCCATATGTGCGCGAGGGGGTCGCTAGGAACCCCTCGTGCCCGCCGAATCTGCTCGCGATGCTCGCGGAGGACGAGAGCTGGGAGGTGCGTGCAGTATGCGCCGGGAATCCCTCATGGCCGCCGGAGACGCTGACAAGACTCGCGATGAGCGAAGACCGGTTTGTGCTCGAGGGGGTCGCTAGGAACCCCTTGTGCCCGCCGGACGTGCTCGAGAAGCTCGCAGAGGAGCCGGAACCGGATGTGTGGTTGGCGATTGTTCAGAACCCCACATGTCCCCCGGACCTGTTCACACGAGTCGTGGAGCGTTGGAACTTGTACCCGATTGATATAGCCCAAACTCCCTCGTGTCCGCCGGAACTTCTCGCGCGGCTCGCAGAGGATGAGGATCCATATGTGCGCGAGATAGTCGCCGAAAACCCCTCGTGTCCACCGGAGACGCTGACGAAGCTCGCGATGGAAGGGAATTACCTGATGACCCGGGCGGCCGCAGCGAACCCATCATGCCCCATAGCAGAGGTGATACGGCTTGCTCGCGATAAAGCCTACTCTCGGTAAAGTAGCCTAATGGCGTAGAGTCATATGACTGCGGGCTGCCGCCAGGTTTACCCGACGCGCCCCTCGTTTGAACCCGCCGGACACGCGGCGCGGGGGAGACGGACCCTCGGCCAGCCGCGTCCCAGCAGTGGCGGCTGCGAGAGCCCGGCTCCCCGGCGCCGCGTCAGGCGCGCTCGGCCTCCGGGCGCGCGCCGAAGCCCACCCGGGCGAGCAGGCGCGCGAAGAACTTCACCAGGCTGCCGTTCACGAGCACGAAGAGCACGGTGCCCACGCCGAACACGCCCCCGATGAGCATGCCGCCCACGAGGCACGCGGCGTCGATGACCGTGCGCCACACGGCGTATCCGCCCGGGAGCACGCTGCCGAGCTTCTGGGCGATCGCGTCCGTCACGTTCATGCCGTTGCGCACCGCCTGCAGCATCGCGTACGAGGCGCTCAGGCACACCTGCCCCGCAAGGAGCGCCGCCACGCGCAGCGCGAGGCCCTGCGCGGCGAGGTCCATCGGCAGGATCCAGATGTTGAACAAATCGATGAGCTGGCTCGTCATGATGCCGCCCACCACGCTCAGCACGCCCACGCGGCTGCGGTTCACGATGAACGCGACGATGGTCGTCGCCACCGTGAAGATGAGCTGCGCCTGGCCGAGCGTGATGCCGAACGTGCGGCTCATGCCGTCGAGCAGCACGTCGATCGAGTCGCTCCCCAGCTCGACGGCCACGAAAAGGCAGATGCCGAGCGCCATGACAGCGGAGCCCAGAAGGGCCTTCGCCACCTCCGGGCTCCACGTGCGCAGAAAGCTGCTTGGGGTGGCGGTAGCGCGGCCGCTACTCACCGCATCCGCTCTCGACGAGCTCGACGAGGGCGTCCACGGCCGCCTGCTCGTCGTCGCCCTCGGCCGAGATCTCGACCTGCGTGCCCGAGCCGATGCCCATGCCCATGAGCATGAGGACGGACTTGGCGTCGCACGTCGCCTCGGTGTCGAGGCGCTTCACGGTGATCTTCGATGCGAACTCGCTCGCCTTCTTGGTGAACACCGCCGCCGGACGGGCATGCAGCCCGCTCGCGTTCTCAACCGTCGTGGTCTTCGCGTACATGGAAACCCCTTTCTGGAGGTGGTGATAAAAAGGTGACTGACACCTTTTTATCACGGTCATCGAGCCGCCCCGCAGCCCACCGGGAGCCGCAGGGCGGTAAAACCTTACGCCAGGTCCGCGCCGTTCGAGGCGATGACCTTCTTGTACCAGGCATAGCTGTCCTTGAGGGAGCGCTTGCCGGTGCCATGGCCGTAGTCGTCGAGGTCGACGTAGATGAAGCCGTAGCGCTTGCTCATCTCGGACGAGGAGCAGCTCACGAGGTCGATCGGGCCCCACGCGTAGTAGCCGCGCACGTCGACGCCGTCCTCGATGGCCTCGCGCACCTGCTCGAGGTGGGCGCGCAGGTAATCGATGCGATACGTGTCGTGGATGGAGCCGTCCTCCTCCACCGTGTCGTAGGCGCCGATGCCGTTCTCGGTGATGTAGATGGGCTTCTGGTAGCGGTCCCAGAACTCGTTGAGCAGGATGCGCAGGCCGATGGGATCGATGGACCAGCCCCAGTCGCTCGCCGGGATGTCCGGGTTGCGGATGGCGTCGTTGCCGTTCTCGTAGCTCTCCTTCGTGACCATGCGGGTGTAGTAGTAGGAGAAGCTGAAGAAGTCGGCCGTGTTCTTGAGGTCCTCGAGGTCGCCCTCGGTCACCATGACGTGGATGTCGTGGTCCTGGAAGTAGCGGTAGGCGTAGCCGGGGTAGGTGCCGCGCAGCAGCACGTCGGAGTAGAAGTACTCCATCTGGTTGTGCTTGAGCGTGGCCAGCTGGTCCTCGGGCTTGGCGCTCGCCGCGTAGGCCGGGCCGCCGCAGAGCATCATGCCGATCTGCATCTCCGGGTGATGCTCGTGCGCGTACTTCGTGGCGCGGGCGCAGGCCACCATCTCGTTATGGACGGCCTGGTACTTGGCGCTCATGAGGTCGTCGACGCGGTCGCTCGCCACGCCCAGGTGGTTGAAGCTCTCGTGGCCGATGAGGTTGATCTGGTTCACGATGATCCAGTACTTCACGAGCCCCGCGTAGCGGTCGAACACGGTCTCGCAGTACTTCGTGAAGAAGTCGATGGTCTCGCGCGAGTACCAGCCCAGGTAGTTCGTGGTGAGGGCGAGCGGCATCTCGTAGTGCGAGATGGTGATCATGGGCTCCATGCCGTTCTTGACGATCTCCTTGAAGAGGTCCTCATAGAACTGGAGGCCGGCCTCGTTGGGCTCGGCGTCGTCACCGTTGGGGAAGATGCGCGACCAGTTGATGGAGGTGCGGAACGTCTTGAAGCCCATGCCGGCCAGGAGCTTCAGATCCTCCTTGTAGGTGTGGTAGAAGTCGATGCCCCAGCGCTTGGGGAACACGCGGTCGGTTGCCTCCATGGCCTCCTTCACGAAGGTGGAGTCGACCTCCTCGTTGTACTTCTTGTCGATGGCGATGTCGTCGCGGAACTCGTTGATGTCGGCGATGCACCAGCCCTTGCCGTCCTGATCCCAGGCGCCTTCGAGCTGGTTCGCGGCGACGGCGCCGCCCCACAGGAAGTCGTTGGGGAAACCGGTGGGAACCCTGTTCATGACTCGAGCCTCCTTGCCCGTGAACGTGCGTGAAACATGTGTGAGAGACGAATGCCCGGCACCGCGCCCGAGACGGTGCGGTACCGGGCGAATCTACGAGAACCGGGACGTGGGTATGGGGAGATGCGCCCCGGGTTCCAAGCGATCGTGCAGGCAGCGCGTGCGCTGCGCCGCGGCTCTACCCAAGCTTCTCCTCGAGCGCGGCGAGGCGCTTCTCGTAGGCGTCGAACACGCCGATGAGCTGCTTGGTGATGTTGATCTCGCTGTTGATGGTCATGAGCGTGTCCTGCGCGTGGGTGAAGAGCAGCGAGTAGCCCTTCCCCTCGCCGCGCGCCTCGCCCTGGATGGCATCGGTCTGGACACGGTGCGCCTCGGTGATCTCGGTGTGCGCGGTCTCCATCTTGGCGCGGGCGCCCTCGATGTCGAACTGGGCGAGCGCTTCCATGGCCTCCTTGCAGGCGACGCGGGCGTCACCGGCGTGGAGGATGATGTTCATGGCGCTCTGAACGGTTTCTTCATCCATTGCAGACAGTCCTTTCCTACGCAGCGGCTATGCAGTGGCCTTGGCGGAAACCTTCTTGGCTTCCTTCTCGGCCTCCTCGTCGCAGCACTGCTGGTCGTACGCCTTCATGAAGGGGAACCAGATGGCGGCAGCGACAAGGAACTCGATGATAACGAAGATGATAGCCGCGATAGAACCGCCGGTGGAAATCCACGTGCCGATGGGGTACGGGCAATACCAAAGCTCGAACTGGATGTTGTTGAACGGGGCGAACTGGATGACCTTGACGCCGAACCAGGTGAGGAGCGGCATCACGATGCCGATGATCCACATGGGGAGCATCATGATGGGGTTCCAGGCGATGGTGCCGAAGACGACGGGCTCGTTGATGTTGAAGATGGCGGGCGCGATGCAGGCGCGGCCAAGGGCCTTGAGCTTCTGGGACTTGGCAGCGAACATCATCTCGAGCACGAGCGGCATGGTGCAGCCGATGCCGCCCCACCACATGTAGGTCACGTACACGAGGGTCTCGGTGTAGATGCCCTGGTTGGCAGCGGTGGCCTCGCCGGACGCGATGAGCGCGAGGTTCGCGGCGATGGTGGCGAGCTTGATGGGCTCAGCAACCGGGGTGAGCACCCAGGAGGAGATGCCCATCGAGTAGATGAAGCAGTAGATGAAGATGATGAGCGTGAAGCCGTACCACGTGTTGGCGATGCCCTGCAGCGGCATGAACAGGTTGACGGCGATCTGGTAGAGGTCGACGCCGAAGATCTGGACGACGGCGAAGAACGCGAACACGGTGATGCCGATGGGCAGGAGCGCGTCGAACCACTGGCGCACGAAGTCGGGGATGACCGAATCCTCCTTGAAGAAGGAGAACTTGCCGAAGAGGTTGAACACGATGCAGACGATGATGCCCGTGATCATGGCGCAGAACATGCCGCCGGCGCCGAGCGCGGAGGAACCGAAGCCGGCCTCGCCCTCGCTCAGCACCTCAGGGGTGATGGAGATGAGGAACGTGGAGATGCCGGTCAGACCCGCGATGAGGCGGCTCTTGCGCAGGCGCTTCTTCTCGCAGAAGTTGAACGGGATGAGGAAGGACACGAAGAGCGACACGAGGCCCATGGTCCAACCGTAGGGCGTCCAGAACGAGAACGGCAGGGTCACGAACGACTCGAGCACCGTTCCCATGCAGAAGATGGAGCCGACGAAGATGAACGGCAGCACCTGGAGCATGGAGTCCTTGAGGGTGAGGATCCACACATTGGTGTTCACGATGTTCATCTTGGGCTGGAAGCTGTTCTCAAGCCAGTTGATGAGCTTTTCCATCCTGCACTCCTTTCCTAAAACGCGGGGGATTCCCCCTTTTCCGTGCTGCGAATCCACGGCGCGCAGCTCGCCGGATCACCGAGGGTGCGCGCGACCCTACTCCTCGCCCATCTCGGACAGCAGGTGGTCGAGGGCGGCGTCGCCGTCGAGGGTGGAGTAGTACTCCTTCTTCATGAGGATGACCTTCACGGGCAGGCCGTGGGTGTACTCGTCGATCTCGTCGAGGATGTAGGCGAGGTGCGGGCCCACCATGAGGGCGTCGATCTCATCCACGTAGGACTCGATCTCGGACTCGCTGCGCGCGACGACCGAGATCTCCAGGCCGCGCGCCTTGGCGGCCTTGCGGATGTTGGCGGCCATGAACCCCGAGCTGGCACCGGAACCGCACACCAAAAGGACGTTGAGCTTCTTCATTGCTTTCCTCCTTAACAAGAAGGTACTGGGACGACACCATAGAACCGCGTTTGCCGGCGACCGTCCAACAGCCTTCTGCCGCCTATCGCGGCAAAAGACGAAACACGGCGGAAGCATAGGGTCTATATACTTATGGTGCGTTGCGGCGAGAGGGGTGGGCCGCGGCGACGACGGCGCGCGGAAGCTGCGGCGCGCCCGGGAGCCGGAACGACCGCCCCGCGAAGGTGGCCCATGGCGCAGCCCAGCTACACAGACCAGGAACTCGAGCTTCTGCGCGCGCTGTTCCAAAGCAACGAGCCCGTTTCGGGCAAGGCGCTCGCAGCGCAGCTGGGCGTGTCCGAGCGCACGGTGCGCAACCGCGTGGGGAGCATCAACCACAAGGGCGAGAAGCCGCTCGTGAAGTCGGGGCGCAGCGGGTACACCTGCGACCGCGTGACCGTCCCCGCCGTGCTCACCCTGGAGGAGCGCGCGCCGTTCAGCCAGCCCACGCCGCAGACGCGCGAGGAGCGCCGCGCGTACGCGCTCAAGCGCATCATCCAGAACCCCGGCCCCCTCAACATCTACGACCTCTGCGAGGAGCTGTTCGTCTCCACCTCCACCATGCGCAAGGAGCTCGGCCGCATGATGCGCACCTGCGCCGAATACGACCTCGAGCTCTCGCACACCGGCGACCTGCTCTCCATCCAGGGCACCGAGAAGAACAAGCGCCGTCTGCTCTCCGGCCTGCTCTACGAGGAGACGAGCGTCAACTTCATGAGCCTCGACACCATCCAGCACGCGTTCCCCGACATCGACGCCGTGTTCATCCGCGACGCCGTGGCCGAGACGCTCGAGCAGGCGCGTTACTTCGTGAACGAATACTCGCTCATCAACCTCGTGCTGCACATCGCCATCGCGCTCGACCGCATCAAGGGCAAGGGCGCGCAGCACGCGACCCTCCCCAAGACGGACGGCGCGCGGGAGAGCGTGCTCAAGCCGCACGAGGCGGACATGGCGGCGAGCATCGCCCGCAAGCTCGAGGATCACTTCGACGTGCCGTTCAGCGGATCGGAGGAATACGAGCTCGCGCTGCTGCTGGCCTCGCGCACCACGACGCTCGACTACAACGCCGACGCGGGCGACGACCTCTCGCGCTACGTGGACGCCGACTGCCTGGCGCTCGTCGACGAGATCATCGGGGACGTCTCGATGTACTACTTCATCGACCTCTCCGAGAAGGAGTTCTACGTCCGCTTCGCCCTGCACATCAAGAACCTGCTCGCCCGCGCGCGCACCGAGTCGTTTGCGCGCAACCCCCTTACGGACGAGATCAAGTCGAGCTGCCCGCTGCTCTACGACACCGCGGTGGGCTCGGCCGGCATCATCAAGCGGCGCACGGGCATCCAGATCAACGACGACGAGATCGCCTACATCGCCTTCCACCTGGGCAGCACCATCGAAGCGCAGAAGCAGCTCAACAGCAAGGTCAAGACGGTGCTGTACTGCCCCGCGTACTACAACATCGACAAGAACCTGCAGGAGTTTCTGAACAAGCATTTCTCGGACGACGTGCTCGTCACGAACATCGTGACCACGGAGCGTGCGCTCGAGCACCTCGCCGGCGCCGACCTCATCATCACCACGAACCCCATCGCGCACGCCCCGGCCGTGCCCGTGCTGCACGTCGGCATCGCGCCGCACGACACCGACGTGCCGCAGGTACGCGCCGCCGTGGAGCGCGTGCAGCGCGGCAAGCGGCGCGAGAAGTTCCGGAGGCGGCTCGGCGAGCTCGTCAAGCCGGAGCTCTTCGCCACGGGCGAGCCCGTGCGCACGCGCGAGGAGATCATCCACGCCATGTCCGCGCGCCTCATTGAGCTGGGCTATGTGAACGAGGGGTTCGAGGACGACGTGCTGGAGCGCGAGCACCTGTCGTCGACGGCGTTCGGCGCGGTGGCGGTCCCGCACACCATGAAGCCGTACGCGAACGAGAGCAGCATGTCCGTGCTCGTGCCCGACGAGCCGGTCGCGTGGGGCGACGGCACCGTGTCGCTCGTGATCATGCTCGCGTTCTCACGCGGGCAGCGCGCGACGTTCAATGAGCTCTTCGACCCGCTCGTGTCGATCCTCATCGACCCGCTCAACGTGCGCGAGCTCGCCGGCATCCGCGACTACCAGGCCTTCATCGACCGACTGGGGGACATGCTGGCCTGAGTCATTGGGGACGAGTCGTCGGGGACGGGTGAGACAGTGGGGACGGGTTCAAATGACTCAGCGAGACAAACGAACCCAACCCCATTGACTCAGTGAGTCATTTGAACCCGTCCCCACTGTCTCACCCGTCCCCGACGACTCGATGACTCCAACGGCTCACAGCGCGCGGCGGGCTTCGATGGCGCGGCCGAGCGTGAGCTCGTCGGCGTACTCGAGGTCGCCGCCCACGGGCAGGCCGCTCGCGAGGCGGCTCACCGTGATGCCGAGCGGCTTGATGGTGCGTGCGAGGTAGGTCGCCGTCGCCTCGCCCTCGATGTTGGGGTTCGTGGCAATGATGACCTCTTGGATGTCCTCCTCGCCCAGGCGCGCGAGCAGCTCGCGCACGTGCAGCTGCTCCGGGCCGATCTTCTCCATGGGGCTGATCACCCCGCCGAGCACGTGGTACAGCCCATGGTAGCTGCCCGTCCGCTCGATGGCCTGGATGTCGCGGGGCTCGCCCACCACGCAGATGCGCGTGCGGTCGCGCATGCCGTCCATGCAGATGGGGCATTCGTCCGCCGTGGCGTAGTTGAAGCAGCGCTTGCAGAAGTGGACGTGCTCCTTCACGTCGAGGATCGCCTGCGCCAGGCGGCGCGCCTCCTCCGCATCGGCCTCGAGCAGGTAGTAGGCGATGCGCTGCGCGCTCTTGGGGCCGATGCCCGGCAGGCGCCCCAGCTCGTCGAGCAGCCGCTGCAGATCCTGATTACTCGCCATCTCGCGCAGCCTTTAGAACGGCATCCCGGGGATGTTGAGCCCGCCGGTGATGGCGCCCATCTGGCGGTTCGCGAGGTCGCCCACGCCGCGCAGCGCCTCGTTCACGGCGGCGGTGATCATGTCCTCGAGCATCTCGACGTCCTCGGGGTCAAGCGCCTCGGGATCGATCTTGAGCGAGGTGATCTGCATCTCGCCGTTCACCGTCACCTTGACCATGCCGCCGCCGGCCGACGCGTCGACCGTCGACTGGGCGATGTTCTCCTGAGCCGCCGCGAGCTGCTCCTGCATCTTGCGGGCCTGCTTCATCATCTGCTGCATATTCATCTGAGCCATGCGGAACTCCCTTGCTTGAGCATGCGATTCGTTGCCGAGACATGGTATCACGAACGCATCGGCCGAGCGCCGCGCGGGCACCCGCCGTGGAGGGCCGGCGCAGGCAGCGCTTCGCGCGATGCATCGGATGGGACGGCAGGGCTACTCCTCGTCGGACTCCGGGAACACGACGCCCTCGCCGAAGATCGTGGAGAGGATGTCCTTGATCTCGTCGTTCGCGGCACCGCCTGCGGTCACGGGGGCGGGGGCGGCTTCCGGCTGCGGTGCCGGGGTGGGGGCGGCTTGCGGCTGCGGTGCGGGAGCGGGCGTCGGGGCGGGCG
>CAPI01000134.1 GCA_000333815.1 [Collinsella] massiliensis | reverse complement strand
TTTACGAAAGCGCTTCGCGTGTAAAAGCGACAACTTTGTGCGCGAAGGGCGGCGGGGCACCGTTCCGCTACGCCCCGCTGATCTTTACGTTCGCTCGAAACCCCGAAGATCCATAGCAATGCCCAAACGCCACGCGGCGAGCTAGAAGAGCGCGGCCACCTCGAAGGCTCGACCGTGAGCGGGCGCATGCGCCGGCGCGGCGCGCGACATGAGCCGGATCTTCCATGGATACAATTACATCAGACCCGTAGCGAGCTGATCGTCGACTTGGAGGAATCATGACCGCCGCGCAGGAGACATCTTACGAAAGCCAGATCGTCCGATACTTCCTAAATCTCGTCTCTACTAAGGGCGAACTCAGTTGTGCTTTGAAATCCTGCATTGCTGCGTGCCCGTCGTGCCCACCGGAGGTGCTGGCGAAGCTTGCGACTGAGGAAGATCTGGTAATTCGTTGGGAACTCTCCCAGAACCCCTCGTGCCCGCCGGAAACGCTGAAGCAGATTGCGGAGGACGCGTTCTACGCGTGGTCGCACGGCGCGGAGGAGATGGAGGGCGACTCCTGGCAAACGTTGACGCTGTGCGCCGGGAACCCCGCGTGCCCGCCGGATTTG
>CAPI01000135.1 GCA_000333815.1 [Collinsella] massiliensis | reverse complement strand
CCGCTCGTTTCGCTCACTTTGGGTTGCGAGCCGCCTGCGCGACCCCCGACCGAGCGGACATTCCGTCGCATCGAGGCATTCCTGCGCCTATAATCCTACCAATTCGCTATACTTATGCGCATCGCAGCGGTGCGCCGCCGCCCGCGCGCCCGCACACGCTCCAAAGGAGTAACCATGAGCTTCATCACCACCGTCTGCGAGGACATAGCCACCGTGAAGACACACGATCCCGCAGCTCAGAGCGGGTTCGTCATCGCGCTCTCCTATCCCGGCCTGCACGCCAAATGGATGCACACGCCCGAGCACTGGCTGTGGGAGCACGGCGCGCACGGCCCTGCGCGCGTGCTGAGCCAGGTGACGCGCTTCTTCACCGGCGTCGAAATCCACCCGGCGGCGCAGCTGGGCAGGCGCTTCTTCATCGACCATGCCATGGGCGTCGTCATCGGCGAGACCACCGTCGTGGGCGACGATTGCGTGCTCTACCAGGGCGTCACGCTCGGCGGCACGGGCAAGGAGTGCGGCAAGCGGCATCCCACGCTGGGCAACAACGTCACCGTGGGCGCCGGGGCGAAGGTGCTCGGCAACATCCACCTCGGCGACAACGTCAAGGTGGGCGGCAACTCGGTGGTGGTGAAGGACGTGCCCGACAACTGCACCGTCGTGGGCGTGCCCGGGCGCATCGTGCGCCGCAACGGCTGCCGCATCGTGGAGGAATCGTTCGAGGCGAAGCAGCACCGCCTGAGCATGCCCGACCCCGTGGAGGAGCAGTCGCGCGTGAACCGCGAGGGCATCAAGAGTAACCGCCGGCGCATCCGCGAGCTCGAGCAGCAGATCAACGACATGGAGCAGCAGCTCGCCGAGATCACGCGCCTGGTCGAGCAGCTCGTGGAGCAGCGCGGCGCGCAGCGGTAAGGGCGACGCGAGAGCGTCTGCGACGCGGGCGGCGTACCGGGACGGCCGCCGGCGCGAGCTCGCGCGCCCCGCCGCGGCCACCGTGCCCCGCGCTAGCTCATCTGCGAGAGGTCCTTGCCCAGCGCCCAGCCCCAGCGCGGCGTGACCGTCGTGCCGTACGTGTTGATCCACTGGTCGAGGCCGTACGTGGCGATGGGCCCGACGTTGTGCATGACCTTGTCGTCGCCGATGTAGATGCCCACGTGCCCGTAGATGCGCCCCGCCGAGGTGAGGTTGTGCGTCGACACGGCGATGATCATGCCCACCTGCAGCGCGGATTTATCCGAGCTCGTGCAGTACATGTTGTACATATCGCACGCGTTGCCCCACACCGATCCGATGCCGGCGTTCGAGAACACGTAGCTCACCCACGCCGCGCACCAGCCCAAGCCGGGCGACGCGGTGTAGTAGCACGAATCGACCACGCGCTTCTGCGCGGAGCTCGCCGCCGAGTAATCTTGGCCGCTTCCCGCCGCGGGCAGGACGGGCGGCGTGCTCGAGCCGCCGCCGGCCATGGCCTCCTGCCGCCGGCGCTCGGCCTCGGCCTCCGCCTGCGCGGCCGCGAGGATCTCCTCGTCGCGCTTCGCGATGAGCTGCTTCACCTCGTCGTCGAGGCCGTTCAGGATCTCCTGGGTCTCCTGCTGCTTCTGCTGCATCTCTGAGAGCTGCTCGGCCTGGGCGGCCTTGAGCTCCTCGAGCTCGGCCTTCTGGTCCTCGAGGCTCTGCCGCTTCTGCTCGAGCTGCGTGCGGATCTCCTCGATCTCGGCGATGACCTCGCGGTCCGCCTCGTTGATCTTCTCGACGTAGTACGCGTTCGAGATGAGCTCGTCGAACGTCATCGCCGAAAGCAGGATGGAAAGCGTCTCGTTGCCGCCGTTCTTGTAGCTTGCCGCGACGCGCTCGGAGAGCACCTCCTGCTTCGCGGCGAGCTGCTCCTCCTGCTCGGCGATCTCGGCCTCGGTTGCCTCGATCTGCGCCGTGACGTCCTCGATCTGCGAGATGGTCTCGTCCTGCTTCTTGCTGAGCTCCTGGTACTGCGCGGAGAGGTCGTCGAGCTGCGCCTGGACCTCGTCGAGGCGCGTCTGCGCGTCATCGAGCGCGTCGAGCGTCTCCTGCGAGGCCTGCGGCGTCGCGCGCGCGGTGATGGGGCTCGCGAACAGCGTGGCGAGGCCCGCGGCGGCGAGCGTCATCTTGATGGCGTCGCGGCGCGTGCAGCCGCTCGGGGCGGCAGGGGCGGTGTTGCGGGTATCGGAAGGGATAGGGGTTCCCCCGGGAAAATCGCTGCGGTGTGACATACGTGCTCCGTTTGATCTCTGTGTGTATGCTCAACCTGCCCATAAGGATACCGCACCGCGCGGGGATGTCCGCCCACATCGTCGAATAATCGCGCAAACGGCACGGCACCCCCGCGGGCGGCGACGCTATACTTTGAGTGACGCCGATGCGGTGAGCGAACGGGGCGGGGCCCGCCCGCGCGCACCGACGCCCGGCACCGCGCGCCCCAGCCGGCGCGGCAGCATTCGACGTGAGGAGTCACCCATGGCACAGGCACTGACACCGCAAGATACATGCGTCCTCGTTACCGGGGGCGCCGGATTCATCGGATCGCACACGTGCGTCGAGCTGCTCCAGCGCGGCTATCGCGTCGTGGTGGTGGACAACCTCTACAACGCGAGCCCCGTCGCCCTCGACCGCGTGCGCCAAATCGTGGGCGAAGACGCCGCGCAGAACCTCGCCTTCTACGAGGTGGACGTCAACGACCGCGCTGCGCTCGACGCCGTCTTCGAGGCCGAGCACCCCGACCGCGTCATCCACTTCGCCGGTTACAAGGCGGTGGGCGAGAGCGTGAGCAAGCCGCTCGAGTACTACCACAACAACATCGGCAACACGCTCACGCTGTGCGCCTGCATGCGCGACCACGGCTGCAAGGACATCATCTTCTCGAGCTCCTCGACCGTCTACGGCGACCCGGACAACCCGCCCGTGACCGAGCTCGACCCCAAGAAGCCCGCCACGAACCCCTACGGGTGGACGAAGTGGATGATCGAGCAGATCCTCATGGACCTGCACACGGCCGACCCGGAGTGGAACGTCGTGCTGCTGCGCTACTTCAACCCCATCGGCGCGCACCCCTCCGGCCTCATCGGCGAGGACCCGAAGGGCATCCCGAACAACCTCGTGCCCTATGTGGCGCAGGTGGCCGTGGGCAAGCGCCCGTTCGTGCAGGTCTTCGGCGACGACTACCCCACCCCCGACGGCACCGGCGTGCGCGACTACATCCACGTGGTCGACCTCGCGCGCGGGCACGTGTCGGCGCTCGAGTGGATGAACGGCCGCTCCGAGGTGGGCATCTTCAACCTGGGCACCGGCACCGGTTCCTCGGTGCTCGACGTGATCCACGCGTTCGAGCGCGCCTGCGGCCACGAGATCCCCTACAAGATCTGCCCGCGCCGCGAGGGCGACATCGCTGCGAACTGGTGCGACGCGACCAAGGCCGAGCAGGAGCTGGGGTGGAAGGCCGAGTTCGACATCAACGACATGTGCCGCGACTCCTGGAACTGGCAGTCCAAGAACCCTGACGGCTTCGAAGCCGCGTAGCGCGCCCGAAACGAATCGCCAACCGAAACGAGAAGCCCCATGCCCAACGCCTTCGCCGCATACCTCGCCGAGCACCACACCGACCTGGACGGGTACCTCGCGTCGTTCTTCGGCGAGGAGCGCACCGGCTGCCCTGCGGGGGACGACCTCGACCGCTTCCTCTACGCGCCCCTGCGCGCCTTCTCCGAGAACGGCGGCAAGCGGCATCGTCCCCTCATCTGCCTCATCGCCTGCCGCGCCGTGGGCGGCGACCCCGCGCGCGCCCGGAGCTGCGCGGCGGCCATCGAGCACTTCCAGAGCGCGGCCCTCATCCACGACGACATCGCCGACAACGGGCAGCTCCGCCGCGGGAAGCCGTGCCTCTACCTCACCGAGGGCGTGGGGCTCGCCATCAACTGCGGCGACCTCGACCTCACGCTCGTCACGGAGGCCGTGCTGAACGACCCCGTGCTCGACGATGCCACGCGCGTGCGCGTGATGCGTGAGCTCACCGCCATGACGATGCGCACCATCGAGGGCCAGGCGCTCGACCTGGGCTGGGTGCGCGACGAGCGCTTCGACCTCGGCGTCGACGACTACCTGCGCATGGCCACGCTCAAGACCGCGCACTACAGCGGCGCCGTGCCGCTCTCCGCGGGCGCGATCATCGGCGGCGGCAGCGAGGCGCAGGTCGAGGCGCTGCGCTCGTTCGGACTCGACACCGGGCTCGCCTTCCAGATCCAGGACGACCTCATCAACCTCGTGGGGAGCGACACCGCCAAGGATTTCCGCACCGACATCACCGAGGGCAAGCGAACGCTCGTGGCCGTGCACGCGCTCGCCGACCCCGCGGCGCACGACGAGGTCGAGGCCATCCTGCGCTCCGGGTCGAGCGACCCGGCGGTGCTCGCGCGCGCCGTCGAGCTCTTCGAGGAGACGGGGTCGATCGCCTACGCCCACGACGTGGCGGAGCAGCTCATCGCCCGCGCGAAGACCACGCTCGCCGGCATCGAGCTCGACGAGGGGTGCCGCGCGCTCCTGCTCGACATGGCCGATTTCTTCCTCAGCCGCGCGAGCTAGCGGATGATACATTCCAAACTGATAAAATCCAGACAGGCTGGTTTTTATCATCTTGGACGCGGTGCCGGATGATAAAAACCAGCCTGTCTGGATTTTGTCATTTCTTGGCGCAGAGCTCGAGGCGGCGGTACAGGATGCCGCCGACGAGGATGAGCGCGCCCGCTACCAGCACCGATGCGATCGCCAGGGCGTAATCGCCCGCGCCGAGCGCCGACGCCGCGACCGTCGAGGTCACGACCGAGGGCAGGCGGCCGAGCGTGGTGATCGCGAGCACCGCCCCGAAGCGCATCTTGGTGAGCCCGGCGAAATAGGTGAGGAAATCCTTCGGCATGCCGGGGATGAGGAACACTGCGAGCATCACGAGCTCGAGTCGGCGCGTGTCACGAATCCACGCATAGCGCTCGAGCTGCGCGCGGTCGAAGAACCTCCCCACGAGCCGCCAGCCCCAGCGCCGCACCGCGAAATAGATGGCGCTCGAGGCGATGACCGAGGCGATAAGGCAGAGCACCGTGCCCTCGACGAGGCCGAACGCGTAGCCGCTCGCGAGCTCGACGGGCTCTCCCGGCAAGAACGCGAGCACCACCTGCAGCGCGTTGATGCCCACGAGGGCGAGCCGGCTCAGCACCGCATGCTCGGCGACGAGGGCGTGCACCGCCGCCGGGTCGGT
This sequence comes from [Collinsella] massiliensis, assembly GCA_000333815.1. Taxonomy (GTDB): domain Bacteria; phylum Actinomycetota; class Coriobacteriia; order Coriobacteriales; family Coriobacteriaceae; genus Enorma. Next base: position 13,604 of record CAPI01000135.1, on the reverse strand, counting down.
GAGCCAGGCGTAGATGCCGGGCAGGTAGCGCCAGCAGGCCGCTGCCAGCGCCGCGACGATCGCGACGGCGCAGGCCGCGCCGGCAACGCGCGCGACCGCCGAAACCTCATCTGTCATCGCATCTCCCTGTGGCATCTGTGGCATCGCAAACCCCCATCCATCGTATCTGCCGCGTGTTCGCCCTCGGTAAGCCCCGCGTCAAGAGCGCTGCCGTCACGCGGCGAAGGTCACCGTCACCCGGGCACCGCCCTCGGGAGCGTTCGCGAGGGCGACCTCGCCGCCATGGAGCCGCGCGAGCACGCGCGCCACATTGAGCCCCAGGCCGAAGTGCTCGGCCGACTTCTGCTCGCTGAAGAAGGCGTCGCACCCGTGATGGAGCGCCTCGGCGGAGAAGCCGGGGCCGTCGTCCGTCACGGTGACAGCGAGCGTGGGCGCTGCGTCGCGCACCGCATCGCCGCCGGGCGCGAGGTCGAGCCCGACCGTGACGAGCGCGCTCGCGTGCCCGCAGGCATTGGAGAGGACGTTGCCCAGCACCTCTTCGACGACCTGCATATCGAGCTCAAGCGGCGCCCCGCCGTTCTCGCGCGACCGCGCCCGCAGGCTATCGCCCACCGCGAAGCGCAGCCCGCACGCGGCGCCGTTCGCCGCGACGTAGGCTGTGGCCTGGCGCTCGATGGCATCGACCGCATCCGCGGGCTTGATGGGAGCGCGGTTGACGGCGCGATCCTCGAGCTTCGTCACGCGCGCCATCGCCGCCGCGTAGCGCTCGAGCCGCTCGACTTGCTCGGAGATGACCGCGAGCGAACCCTCGACCCCGGCGGGCGATTCCTCCCCGCGCGCCCACACGCTCGCCAGCTCGACCGTGCCCTTGAGCACCGTCACGGGCGTGCGCAGGTCGTGGGCGAACGCTGCGTTCAGCCGGCGCCGATCCTCCGCCGTGCGCCAGAGCTCCCGCTGGGATTCCAGCAGCGCGGCGCGCATGCGCTCCATGGCCGCCGCGAGCCCGCCCAGCTCGCGCCCGCGCACCGGCTCGATCTGGAAATCGAGGTCGCGCGCGGCGATGCGCTCCGCCGCCCCGCCCAGCTCCGCGAGCGGCCCGCCGATATAGCGCCGGTAGAACCTGCGGAAGAGCAGGATCGCCAGGCCGCCGTACGCCAGGACGGGCACCCCGATGCCAGCCGTGAGCCGCAGCGCCCAATCGAGCCACGTGAGGTAGCTCGCCTCGTCGAGCGCCACGTAGTACGCGACGTTCGAGAGCAGCACGTCCTCCCCGAAGTCGCCCGCCCCGAACGCATCGACCGTCGGCAGGCGCGCGGCGCGCTCGCGGGCATCGTAGGCGGGCAGCTCGTCCACCGGGATCGTCGCATCCGGGTCGTACGGCTCGCCGCCCGTCGCCCGGTACTGCTCCTCGGTGTAGTTGCCGCCCCAATCGGACACGCGGTACGACAGGTCGCTCCGCAAGAGCCCCATCGTCGCGTCCACGACGCGCATGTCGCGGTCCCACCCGCCCGCAACGATGCTGTCCTCCGCCTCGTCCCGCGCGGCGTGGACGAAGGCGACGAATACGATATGGTCGTACGAATCCTCGAGGTAGACGGGGGTCGCCCGCAGCAGCTCGTCGGTCGCGGCATCATAGAGGTACGGCCCCGCATTGACCTCGGCGTGCTCCGCCCGGTGCTCCTCCGAGACCCGGTAGTACACCTCCATGAGCGCGTCGATGGCCACGAGCGCCACCGCGCTCGCTGCCACGAGCCACACGAGCGCATAGCCGAAGAACGCCCGCATGATGGTGGGGTTCCGGAACCATGCCTTCACGCGCGACCACGCCCGGCCGGGACGTCCGCCGGTACCCGCAGCGCCGCCCGCTCCCCCGTCCGCGCCGCGCCGCCGTTCCATCATCGTGCCGCCCATCGGTACCCCACGCCCCAAACCGTCTCGATCACCTCGTGCCGCGCGCCGGCCGCCTCGAACTTGTTGCGGATCCTCCGCACGTGTTCGCGCACGATGGATGGGTCGCCCGTCGCGTCCCACGCCCAAACCCGCTCGTAGATGAACGCCCGGTCGTACACGCGCCCCGGGTGCTTGCTCAGCAGCGCGATGATGTCGAACTCGGTGCGCGTGAGGTCGACCCGCACGCTAGCGCGCCCGCCGGCCGTCGCGCCCGGCCCCTCACCCGCCGCCGGCTGCGTCCGCACCTCGACCGTGCGCTTGGCATAATCGATCGTGATGTCCGAGAGCACGGAGACGCTGCGCGAGGCCGTCCCGCCGTCGCGCCGGGCCTCGCGCGCAAGATGCGCCCGCACGCGCCCACCGAGCACCGCGAGCGAAAACGGCTTGAGCACGTAATCGTCGGCGCCGGCACTGAAGCCGTCCAGCTGGTCGGCGTCCTCGATGCGCGCCGTGAGGAAGATGATGGGGCAGCTGAGCACCTCGCGCAGGCGGCGGCACAGCCCGAAGCCGTCCATGCCGGGCATGTTGACGTCGAGCAGCGCCAGGTCCACGCCGCGTCCGCGCTCGAGCACGCGCCGCACCTCCGCGAGCGCGCCCTCCGCGTCCGTCGCGCAGGCGGTCGCATAGCCCTCCATCTGGAAATACTCGTCGAGCATGTTCACGATGGCAGGCTCGTCGTCGACGATGAGCAGCAGCTTCGCATCCGTCTCGCTTGGCATGGCGTTCTCCCTTCGCGTCACGACCCATGGTGACAAAAAGATGTCGAGATTTCGTCTACGCGCGGAGCGCGAACGCGATTTTGCGCGCGTTCGCGGCTGCGTTTGTCCCCGCCCAAACACAAAGTGAGCGAAACGAACGGTTTATCGGTACCCCCTCGAGTAGCAAGGGGGTGCGCGCCAACAAAACCGCAGCTAGTTGAGTTGCCGTTTTGGCGGCTACTTGCCCACCCCCTCATAAACCGCTCGTTTCGCGTCGTTTGTTCATCGGAGGACAGCTGATATGCGCTGCGACGGGGCCTCAGGAGCGCACCACGCGGTCTCGACCGCACGTTGCACGTGGGTTTACCGAGGAAAAAGCCGCCACGCAGCGGGGCGCGCCGCCCCATCGGGCGCGGGGCGCGCAAACTTGCTAGACTATAAGGGGTATGCAGACGCTAGAAAGAGGCAGCATGGAACCAATCACCACCGGGATGCAGGGGCCGGCCGTCGAGGACGTGCAGGCTCGCTTGGTCGGGCTCGGCTATTCCATCGACGCGACCGAGCTCAATGCCCGGCAGTTCGGCCCCGCCACGGCCTCTGCCGTCGCCGAATTCCGCAGGAACGAGTCGCTCGAGGCGGGCTCCGACGTGGACACCGAGTGCTGGAGCCGGCTCGTGGACGCATCGTATAAGCTCGGCGACCGCACGCTGTACCTGCGCCTCCCGAATTTCCACGGCGCCGACGTTATGGAGCTGCAGCACGCCCTCAATATCCTTGGCTTCTCGTGCGGCAAGGCGGACGGCGTCTTCGGGCCGCACACCGAGGCGGCGCTCCAACAGTTCCAGGAGAACGTCGGGCTCTTTGCCGACGGCATGGCGTTCCAGGACACCTACAGCTACATCAACCGCCTCCACCACATCTGGGAGGGCAAGCCCACGGTGAGCGACACGGAGAACCGCACGGGCTTCGCGCGCGCCGCGAGCGTGCTCGAGCACACGCGCATCGCCGTGATCGGCCAGGATCCCATCGCGCGCAACGTGGCGTCGCGCATGTGGAACATCGCCACGGCCACCACCGACCGCAGCGGCATGGTGCTCTGCGACAGCGAGGCGCCCGAGGACGTCGACGTCATCTTCGAAATCGCCGCCTCACCGCTTCCCACGGACGCCGCGCCGCGCGCGACCATCGTCCTGGCGGACGCGCCGAACATCTCGCAGCGCATCCGCACCGCGCTCGCCGCCGCATCGGACAAGCCCGCCGTGCTGCGCTTCGAGCTCACGGGGATCACGCATTACGGGTCGTTCACCTCGAGCGATTCGCAGGCGCTCGCGATCCTGCTGCTCGACGGCGTTTGCGATGCATTGAGCGATTAGGTACACTTAGTGCGCTGACGCGCGGCTTTCCCGCGGCGTCGGCATGTGGTTCGTTGGGGCATCGTCCAGCGGCAGGACCCCGGTTTTTGGTGCCGGTTACGGGGGTTCGAATCCCTCTGCCCCAGCCACGATTTACATGCAATTCAAAGCCTGTATATCACATTACAAGTGAGCTCGTCACGCCACGCTTTCGCAATCGGTGTACAGACGCTCAGGCGCGATATCGATATCGCCCGGCCAACAAGCAGTGAAGCCGTCTGTGTACACCTTTTTGAACTCATTTTCATCTGCGAGCGCCTGAAACGCTGGCCATCCGAGATATCCGCTCATATCAAATATGCCACTTGAACGCTTGCGTTCCTTACCAACTTCGAACTCAAGCGCAAGCCTATACCCGTCAAGCGGAGAAACGGAGATGACATTGATCGGGAATGGCAAGGATCTAACGTCAACGTTCATTGCCAGCTCCTAACGCAAAGGATCGATCTTCATGGGATTGTGCCCGCTCTCAGCCAAATCCCAGTTGGCCCTCAAATCCTCGGAATGAATCTCAACCCATGCCTGAATGAGACGCTCTTGCTTCCTGGGCATAAACCCTTCGAGCCTGTTGCCATCGAAATCATAAACAGCTTAGTGCTCCCCATACCTCGCATGGAAATGCGGCGCAGGATGATCGCCCGCATACATGGATATGACAATGCCGAAAAACAGACTGATGGTTGGCATAGCTCCCCTTCCGCTTCCCTCGCTTTGAAATAACTATACCCTGCATGCTGATTACGCCACACGCGCTTGCAACAAGCGATGTCCTTCCTACCACGCGACGGGGCAGCCGGCAAGGCGCTCGAGCTCGGCGCGGAGCTCGCTCGTAAGCTGGTCGCGCTTGCACGCGAGTTCGTCCTCCTTGAACTCCAGCCGCATCTCCCCCGCGCCCAGGCGCGCGCGGACGGAGCGGAACCCGTGCTGGTGCAGCAGGTCCTCGCAGGCGCGCACGATGCCGAGCTTCTCGGCCGTGATGGGCTCGCCGCGACGCACGCGTGTCGCGAGGCACGCCTCCGCGGGCATGTCCCACTGGGCGAAACCCCAGGCGCGCAGCAGCGCGCGCTCCTCCTCCTTGCGCCAGCCCGTCTCCATGAGCGGCGACCGAACGCCCAGTTCGCGCAAGGCGCGGATGCCGGGTCGGTCCTCGAGGGCGTCATCCGCGTTGCTGCCGTCCGCAACGACCGCGATGCCGCGCGCCCGCGCCGCCTCGACGATCCGCTCGAACCCGAAGCGCTTGCACCAATAGCAGCGGTCGGCGGAGTTGCGTGCGATCTGGGGGATGCCGAGCGCGTCGTACGGAATGCCGAGCACCGGCAGGCTGGCGAGCGCGGCGGGTTCCGGCCGCTCCGGGACAGTGCCGTTGCCCGCGCTGCCCAGCGCTCCCTCCGCCGCCGCGCGCTCGGGCGTCGTCGTGAACGGCGTCTCGAGGCGGACGAGGAGCGTCGCCTCGGGGAGCACCCGCGCGCACACCGCCGCGAGGAAGGTGCTGTCCACGCCGCCCGAGAAGCCGATCGCCACCGATCCCCACGAGCGCAGCAGCTCCTCGAGCGCCCGCATCTTCCCCGCAAGCTCCGCGTTATCCCTCAGCTGCACCGCATCCCCTTTCCCGCGCGCCCATCTGGCTCATCATGACGCGATTCTTGTACCCGCGCCGCCGCGTATCTGGCACAATATCCCTGTTGCGACCTCGGCGCCAGCCGCCGTCGCCCGAACCATCCAAACCGTATCGCACCCCGGGAGCCGCCATGATCACCGCCGTCCTCTTCGACCTTGATGGAACACTCGTCGACACCGAAACGCTGAGCGCGGAATCGTGGCGTCGCGTCGCCGACGAGATGGGCTTCACCATCGACGACGAGACGATCTACTCGTTCATCGGCCTCACGCGCCCCGTCATCATCGAGCGCTACGGCGACAAGCTCGGCGGCCACGACCGCGCCGACGCCGCCTTCGACCGGCACTACGAGATCAAGTTCGAGCTCGCGGAGACCGATCTGCACCTCATGCCCGGTGCCGAGGAGGCGCTGCGCACCCTGTCCGCTCGCGGCTTCAAGCTCGGCCTCGCCACGTCCTCGATGCGCGACGTCGCGGAGCGCGAGCTCGCGCCGTTCGGCCTCATGGACATCTTCGATGCGAGCACCTGCGGCACCGAGGCGCCCGCGAGCAAGCCGAACCCCGACATCTACCTCGTCACGGCCGAGAAGCTCGGCGTCGACCCCGCCTGCTGCGCCGTGGTGGAGGATTCCTTCAACGGCGTGCGCGCCGGCCACGCGGCGGGCATGCAGGTCTTCCTCGTCCCCGACCTCGTCGCGCCGACGCCGGAGATCCAGGCGCTGTGCGCGGAGCAGCTGGAGAGCCTCGACGAGCTGCCCGCGGCGATCGAGCGCTGGAACAGCGAGGGCGCGCGGTAGCACCCCGGCGGCGGGCGAAAGGCTCGCGTCGCATCCGCACCTCGCGCTCATCCGCGAGCACCGCCCGCGCTGGAGCGGCCGCGCTAGAGGAACGACCCGATATCGAGCTCAGGCACCCCTGCCAGCGCGCCCTCGCTGCGCGCATCCGCGCCCACCGTGCTCTCCCGCTCGAGCAAAAACGGGCGGATGACCTCGTGCGTCGCGCCTTGCCGCTGCTCCACGAGCGCGAAGGCGTCCTGATGCACGTGCACGACCGACTTCTTGGTCTCGGCCTCCTCGATCGAGCGCAGGAGCAGCTGTACGCCCTTGCGACCGAGCTCGTATCCGGCGGGCGAGCAGGTCGTGAGCCTCACCCCGCTCGACCACGCGAGCGGGTTGCCGTCGCACCCGGCGACCATGATGTCGTCGGGCACCGAGAGCCCCCGGGCGCGCACGCCCTCGATGGCACCGGTCGCGAGCACGTCTGACAGGGCGATGATCGCATCCGGCCGGCTCGCCGCGTCCCGCCCCGCGAGCAGGGCGCCGAGCCGCGCACCGTCCCCCGTCCCCGCGCTCCGTCCCTCCTCGATGACCTCGACGTTCTCGACCCCCTGCGCCGCGAGCGTGGCGCGGATGCCCACGAGCCGCCCTGCGCGCTGGTAGATGTCCGGCATGCCGATCACCGCGACGCGCTCCGCGCCGCGCGCGAGCACGTGCTCCGCGACGATGGCGCCCTGCGCCTCGTAGTCGGGGGTGACGGCGAGCGCGTGGTAGGGCGCCTCGGACGCGCCGAGGTAGACCGTCGGCATGGGCAGGTCGAGCTCCTCGTAGCGCCGGGGGTTGGCGATGGGCTGCATGAGCACGCCCGCCACCTGCATACCGGCGAAGAACCGCAGGTAGCGACCCTCGCACGACTCGTCGCCGTTCACACAGAGCACGATGACGTCGTAGCCGTGCCGCAGCGCCTCGTTGTGCGCGCCGTTGGCGATCTGCACGCTGCAGCCGTGCGTGAGGCAGGGCAGGATGAGGCCGAAGACCTTGTTCGTCCCGCCCGCGAGCAGCCGCGCGCTCTGGTTGGGCAGGTACCCCAGGCGGTCGATGGTCTCCTCGATGAGCTTGCGCGTATCCGGCCGCACGCGCTCCGGATGGTTGAGCGCATTCGACACCGTGCCGAGCGAGACGCCCGCCTCGCGCGCCACGTCCACGATCCGAACCCTGCCCATGCCGCCCCCCTAGCTGCCCAGGATGATGATCTGATGCGATACGGTAATGTCTTTCACCTTGGTCGCATCTGAGTATAGCAAAGCGTTGAAACGCTTCACCCCGCACGCCGCCAGCGGCGCTGATATACAATGACCGTGATTGACCACCTCGCGCAAAGGAGGGCCATGCTCCTCGCTATCGATATGGGCAACACGCAAACCGGGCTCGGCCTCTTCGACGGGGACGCGCTCGCGTACGCGTGGCGCATGCCCACCGACCGCTCGTTCACCGCCGACGAGCTGCACGTTCGTCTGCTTGGCTACCTGCACATGTACGGCCTTTCGCTCGATTGCATCGATACGGTGGCCTTCGCGGGCGTCGTGCCCCAGCTCTCGCGCGAGTGGGAGCAGGCGGCGCGGCGCATCACCGAGCGCACGATCGCCGTGGGCAGCGCCACCGCCCAGGTGACGAAGCTCCGCGCACCCAACCCCGCCGAGGTGGGCGCGGACCGCATCGCGAACGCCGTCGCGGCCGAAACATGCTACGGCGCGCCCGCCATCGTGGTGGACTTCGGCACCGCCACCAACATCGATGTCGTGGACGCGGACGGTTACTACATCGGCGGGGCGATCGCGCCGGGCCTCCGCATCTCGATGGACGCCCTCGTGGCGCGGGCCGCGCGCATCGCGAGCATCCCGCTCGACGTGCCCGAGCGCGCCATCGGCAGGACGACCACCGAGGCCGTGCAGAGCGGCGCGATCCTGGGCACGGCTGCCATGGTGGAGGGGCTCGTCGCGCGCATACGCCGCGAGCTCGAAGCCCCCGAGGCATGCGTCATCGCGACGGGCGGGCTCGCCGGCCTCGTCGCCAATGCCACTGACGCCTTCGACGTGGTCGACCAGCAGCTCACCCTCAAGGGCATCGCCGAGATCGCCCGCCGCATGGGCATGTTCGAATCTGCTGAATAGGAACGCGACGCGCCGTTACGCCTGAGCCGCCTCCGCGGCGAGGCGGTGCGCCATGACGTCGCAGGCGAGCGCGCCCACCACGGTCTTGGCGTCCTCGATCTTGCCGTCGAGCACTGCGTCCACGAGCTCCTGCACATCCACGAGGTCGACGTTCAAGAACTCGTCCTCATCCGGGTTGGCGCCCTCGAACGAGAGCTGCGTGGCCAGGTAGAGATGGATGAGCTCGTCGGAGAAGCCGCATGAGCTCGCGATGGTGGTGAGGTAGGCGATGCGCCCCGGCACGAAGCCCGTCTCCTCCTTGAGCTCGCGCTTCGCGCAGTCGAGCGGATCCTCGCCCGGCTCGAGCTTGCCGGCGGGGATCTCCACCGTCACGCGGTCGAGCGCGGTGCGGTACTGGCGCACGAGCGCGATCTTCCCCGATTCGGTGAGCGCGACGATCGCGACCGCCCCGTGGTGGCGCACCACATCACGGCGCGACACGCGGCCGTTCGGCAGCTTCACCTCCAGGCATTCGACGTCGAAGATCTTGCCGCTCCACGCCGTCTCCTGCGAGAGGATCTCCTCGTGCAGGTCCGCGTCGCGCTCGTCGTCGTCACCGAGCACGAGCTGCGTGTCCTCGGCCCCCGCGATCTCTTCGATATCCTCGATCGGCTGCTCGTCCTGCTCCGCCATCGTGCCTCCCTTTCGTCGCTGCACAGTCAAACGCCTTATACCCAACATACCGCGCAACGACCCGCGCCGCGTCCGCGCGACCTCGGAGAGCTCATGATAAAAACCAGCCTGTCTGGTTTTTATCACGTCGAAACGCCTACGAACTGGTTCGAGCCTCGATACTGTGTGGGATTCTCGACGCGCCTAGTAGACGGCCCTCCGGCGCCCGGGTTTCCTGCGGTTTTCCTCGCCAAAACCCCGGTCTACTCGACCCTTTCAAAATCCCACACAGTATCGAGGCTCGAACGCGCCGGCCGCCCGTCCGGCGCGCCCAAATCCCCACAAGACCGCGCTCCCTAAACACGAAAAGGGGCTCCCGATCGCTCGGGAGCCCCTTCGAAGCGCTTCGTGCGCTCTCGCTCAGGCGGAACGGCGTCCGCGCGAAGCCTTAGACCTCGGCGTAGAGGTCCTTGAGCTTGAGCAGGTGCTGGTAGCGGGCCAGGGCGGCGTCCTCGTTCTCCTTGAAGAGCTTCTCCACCTGGTCCTCAGGCAGCACGCGCGCCAGCGAGGCGTAGCGGGCCTCGTTCATGAGGAACTCCTGGTACCCGCCCTTCGGCTCCTTGGAGTCGAGGGTGAACTTCTTGCCCACCTCGGCGGCGGGGTTGAAGCGGAAGAGGTTCCAGTACCCGCAGTCCACGGCCTTCTTCATCTCGGACTGGCAGTTCTGCATGCCGCCCTTCTTGATGGAGTGCATCTCGCAGGGCGCGTAACCGATGATGAGGGACGGGCCGTCGTAGGCCTCGGCCTCCTGGATGGCCTTGAGCGTCTGGGCCGGGTTCGCGCCCATGGCGACCTGCGCCACGTACACGTAGCCGTAGCTCATCGCGATCTCGGCGAGGCTCTTCTTCTTGGTGCGCTTGCCCGCCGCGGCGAACTGCGCGACCTGGCCGAGGTTCGACGCCTTGGAGGCCTGGCCGCCGGTGTTGGAGTACACCTCGGTGTCGAACACGAAGACGTTGACGTTGTGGTCGGAAGCCAGGACGTGGTCCAGGCCGCCGAAGCCGATGTCGTACGCCCAGCCGTCGCCGCCGAAGATCCAGAAGGACTTCTTGGTGAGGTAGGCCTTGTCGGCAAGGATCTTGCCGGCCACCGGGCAGCCGTCCTGCTCGGCCTGCTCGAGGGCAGGGATGAGCGCGGCGGCAGCGGCCTTGGAGCCCTCGGCGTCGAAGCGCGCGTCGAGGTAGGCCTGGATGAGCTCCTTGGTGGCCTCGGGGGTCTTGTCGCTCTCGAGCATGCTGTTCAGCTCGACGACGATCTTGTTCTGGACCGCCTCATAGCCGAGGAACATGCCCAGGCCGTGCTCGGCGTTGTCCTCGAAGAGGCTGTTGTTCCACGCCGGGCCGTGACCGTCCTTGTTGACGGTGTAGGGCGAGCGCGCGGCCGGGTTGCCCCAGATCGAGGAGCAACCGGTGGCGTTGGCGATGAACATGCGGTCGCCGCAGACCTGCGTCACGAGGCGCGCGTACGCGGTCTCGGCGCAGCCGGCGCAGGAGCCGGAGAACTCGAGCAGCGGCTGCTTGAACTGGCTGCCCTTGAGGTTCGCGGTCTGGAGCACGGGCTTCGGCGCGACGTGCTCGACGCAGTAATCGAAGGTCTTCTGCTCCTCGAGCTCCTGCTCCTGGGGCACCATGGTGAGGGCGCCCTTCGGGCAGACCTTCGCGCAGTTGGTGCAGCCCATGCAGTCGAGCGGGCTGATGGCCATGGTGAACTTGAGGCCGGTGTCCTTCGGCATCTTGATGTCGAGCGTGCGCATGCCCTCGGGAGCCGCGGCGATCTCTTCCTCGGTGAGGCCGAACGGACGGATCGTGGCGTGCGGGCACACGTAGGCGCACTGGTTGCACTGGATGCACTTCTCGGCGTCCCAATGCGGCACCATGACGGCCACGCCGCGCTTCTCGTAGGCGGAAGCGCCCTGCTCGAACTGGCCGTCCTCGTGGCCGGTGAACGCGGACACGGGGAGCTCGTCGCCCTCCATGCGGTTGATGGGCTCCATGATGGTCTTGACCTGGGCGATGAGCTCGGGGCGACCCTTGAGCTCGGGCGCGGCGTCCTCATCGGCGGCGTCGGCCCACTCGGCCGGGACCTCGACCTTCTGGAAGGCGGTGGCGCCGGCGTCGATGGCCTTCCAGTTGGCCTCGACCACGTCCTGGCCCTTCTTGGCGTAGGACTTCTCGGCGGCGTCCTTCATGTACTTGATGGCGTCCTCCTGCGGCAGCACGCCGGCGAGCGTGAAGAACGCGGACTGGAGGATGGTGTTGGTGCGCTTGCCCATGCCCACCTGCACCGCCAGGTCGATGGCGTTGATGAGGTAGAGCTGGATGTCGTTCTGGGCGATGTAGCGCTTCTCAGCGGCCGAGAGGTGCTTCGACAGCTCGTCGAAGTCCCACTGGCAGTTGATCATGAGCGTGCCGCCGGGCTTCACGCCCTGGGCGATCTTGAAGTGCTTCGTGATGTAGCTCGGGTTGTGGCACGCCACGAAGTCGGCCTTCGTGATGTAGTACGGGCTCTTGATGGGCTTGTCGCCGAAGCGCAGGTGCGAGATGGTCACGCCGCCCGTCTTCTTGGAGTCGTACTGGAAGTAGGCCTGGACGTACTTGTCCGTGTGGTCGCCGATAATCTTGATCGAGTTCTTGTTGGCGCCCACGGTGCCGTCGCCGCCGAGACCCCAGAACTTGCACTCGATGGTGCCCTCCGCCGCGGTGTTCGGGGCGTCCGGGTCCATGGGCAGCGAGAGGTTCGTGACGTCGTCCACGATGCCGATGGTGAACTCGCGCTTGGGCTCGTCCTTCTTGAGCTCCTCGTAGACGGAGAACGCGGCCGCGGGCGGCTCGTCCTTCGAACCGAGGCCGTAACGGCCGCCGACGACGGTGATGCCGGTCTTGCCCGCCTCGTAGAGCGCAGCGACGACGTCCTCGTAGAGCGGCTCGCCGATGGAGCCGGCCTCCTTGGTGCGGTCGAGCACGGCGATCTTCTTGACGGTCTCGGGGAGCGCGGCCACGAAGTGCTCGACGGACCACGGACGGTACAGGCGCACCTTCACGAGGCCGACCTTCTCGCCCTGGGCGTTGAGGTAGTCGATGACCTCCTCGAGGGTGTCGCAGAAGGAGCCCATGCACACGACGACGCGGTCAGCGTCCTCGGCGCCGTAGTAGTCGAACAGGTGATAGCTCGTGCCGAGCTTCTCGTTCACCTTGTTCATGTAGTCCTCGACCACCGCGGGCAGGTTGTTGTACGCGGTGTTGCAGGCCTCGCGGTGCTGGAAGAAGACGTCGCCGTCCTCGTGCGTGCCGCGGTTGTGCGGGTGCTCGGGGTTGAGCGCGTGGTCGCGGAAGGCCTGGACGGCGTCCATGTCGCACATCTCGGCGAGATCCGCGTAATCCCACACGGCGACCTTCTGGATCTCATGCGAGGTGCGGAAGCCGTCGAAGAAGTTCAGGAACGGCACCTTGCCCTCGATGGCGGCGAGATGCGCCACCGCGGAGAGGTCCATGACCTCCTGGACGTTGGTCTCGGCGAGCATGGCGAAGCCGGTCTGGCGGCAGGCCATGACGTCGGAGTGATCGCCGAAGATGTTGAGCGCATGGCTGGCGACGGTACGCGCGGACACGTGGAACACGGCCGGTAGGTGCTCGCCTGCGATCTTGTACATGTTCGGGATCATGAGCAGAAGACCCTGAGACGCGGTGTAGGTGGTGGTCAACGCGCCCGCGCAGAGCGAGCCGTGGACGGTGCCCGCGGCGCCGGCCTCGGACTCCATCTCGATGACGTTCACCTTCGTGCCAAAGATGTTCTTCTTGCCCTGAGCTGCCCACTGGTCGACATGGTCGGCCATGGGGCTGGACGGCGTAATCGGGTAGATACCCGCAACCTCGGTGAACGCATACGATACGTACGCGGCCGCCTCGTTGCCGTCCATGGACTTGAACGAACGCGCCATATACCCCTCTCCTCTCGTGTAGGTATACAGTCCCCGGTAAGCCCGTGCAAACCGGTGATTCCACGGCGCTTATGGCGTTTCCGCATGTCAAGCATGATTCGGCGAACGCGGCGATTCGTGCCCGGCAGCGGAAATCCACATGCTCCATTATTGTAACGCGTATCGGATGCGCGCGGGAGCAAAACTGGGGGCGCTGGAGGAGTTTGTGCGGGAGCACGAGCGGGACGGAACGGGCGCCCGCGGAGGCGGCGCCCGCAGCGGACGCGGACGGCGGGGCGGCGGCGGAACCGCTTCGTGCGCAAACTCGTCAATTTTATGCGCGAAGGCCGTTT